>JAJFIT010000184.1 GCA_021774775.1 Alphaproteobacteria bacterium
TGCGAGCATTGCCTCAATCCCACCTGTGTGGCCGCGTGCCCATCTGGCGCGATCTATAAGCGCGAAGAAGACGGCATTGTTCTCATTGACCAGGACAAGTGCCGTGGTTGGCGCATGTGCGTGTCGGGCTGTCCCTACAAGAAAATTTATTTTAACTGGCAGTCTGGAAAATCGGAAAAATGCACATTCTGCTTCCCGCGCATTGAAAACGGCGACCCGACAGTGTGTTCTGAAACCTGCGTTGGGCGCATCCGCTATTTGGGTGTGTTGCTTTATGATGCTGACCGCATTGAGGAAGCTGCATCCACAGACGATGAACAAGACCTGTATCAGGCCCAGTGCGATATTTTCCTCGATCCACATGACCCAGAAGTCATCGCCCAAGCAAAACGCGACGGCGTGCCTGATAGTTGGCTGGAGGCCGCTAAACAGTCACCAGTATACAAGATGGCGATTGACTGGAAAGTGGCGTTCCCGCTGCACCCGGAATATCGCACCTTGCCGATGGTTTGGTATATTCCGCCGCTGTCACCTATTCAAAGTGCCTACAATGACGGCAAAATACCCGGTGATGACATTATGCCGGATGTGAAAAGCCTACGCATACCAGTGAAATACCTGGCCAACCTGCTAACCGGCGGGAAGGAAGAACCGGTTGTGCACGCGCTGGAGCGCATGATGGCGATGCGCACTTTCATGCGCGGCAAAACCGTCGGAAGCGGTGGCGACAAGGCTGTACTTGATCGGGTCGGGCTCGATGAACGCACCATAGCGGACATGTATAAAATTATGGCGCTGGCAGACTATGACGACCGCTTTGTCATCCCCACCAATCACCGGGAATATGCCGGCAAAACACCTTTTGACAATGATATTGCCTTTGAAAGTCGGTCTGCATGCGGCTTCAGTTTTGGCGATGGTTGTTCTGGCGGGTCAAACGGCTCGGGTAACCTGTTTGGTGGTCCGACCCATAAAAATACCATGAGCGGCAATGTAAGGAGACCAAAATGATTACTCTGAAACTTCTCGGGTTGCTGCTTTCCTACCCAACCGAAGAAATGCAGCACCATATGGGCGAAATTAAAGAGGCAATTGAGCAGGAAGGATTGGTGCCGACCAAGCTCAGGAAGCCGTTGTTTGCCTTTATGGATGATCTTGAACGTCGAAGCATCCTTCGCATTCAGGAAGACTATGTGGCGCTGTTTGACAGGTCTCGTGCCAACTCGCTCTATCTATTTGAGCATGTACACGGTGAAAGCCGCGATCGCGGTCAGGCGATGGTCGACCTGATGGGCATATATAAAACCCACGGCTTTAAACTGTCCAAGCGTGAGTTGCCTGATTATTTGCCGCTTTTTTTGGAATATCTGTCGGTTCGCCCCTTTGCCGAAGCGCAGGAAATGTTGGCGGAAACTGCTCATATTCTGGCGGCGGTTGGCGCGAAGTTAAAGGTTAAGAAAAGCCCTTACCAGCATATTTTCCGTGTCCTGGCGGACCTGACGGACGTTGAGGTGGACCCCAAGGTGATTGAGCAAGCAACCATTGATGCTGGCCGCGAGGACCAGAGCCTGGAGGCATTGGATCGAGAATGGGAAGAGGCCCCGGCCTTTGATGGCACCGGCGGCGTCGCCGACTGCGCCGTTTGCCCGCAAGCGACCCGGCCTGAAGCAACACGCCCCGAGGCGAAACCAGCGGCGCCTGCCGCACACACCGGATAGGAGAGGGACATGACTGCGTATCTTAATGATTTTTTCTTCGGGATTTATCCCTATCTGGCCATAGCAACTTTGGTGCTGGGCTCCGTGTTGCGCTACGATCAGGACCCGTACAGCTGGAAAGCTGGCTCAAGCCAGCTGCTGCGCTCCAAGGGAATGCGGGTTGGTAGCAACCTGTTTCATGTTGGTATCATTCTACTATTTTTCGGTCATCTTGTCGGCCTGTTGACGCCTGAGCCGGTATACCATCTGGTGATGAGCGCACCAACGAAACAGCTGATGGCGATGGTGGCTGGAGGTATATTCGGCACGATCTGCTTTATCGGCATGACTATTTTGCTCATTCGGCGGCTGACAGACCCGCGCATACGCGCCACCAGCAGCTTCGCCGACATCATGATTCTTCTGGTCCTGTATGTGCAGTTGATCTTGGGTCTGGCCACCATTCCGGCCTCTGCCCAGCATCCAGACGGCAGTTCGATGATCGCACTGGCTAACTGGGCGCAGCATATCGTGACCTTCCGGTCCGGTGCGGCGGACTTTGTCCTGCATGAACCCGCTGTTTTCAAGGCGCATATTGTTCTGGGGCTGACCATCTTTGTGTTGTTCCCCTTCACGCGTCTTGTGCATGTACTGTCAGCGCCGGTGAAATATCTGTTCCGGTCCGGATATCAAATCGTTCGAAAGAGGGGCTAGGCCATGCCAATATATGTAAATACAGTCGAAATTGATGATGACGCGGTTTTCAAGGAAATGCAGTTTCATCCGGCACACAATCGGGAAGCAGCGCGCGACGAAGCGGCAAAGGCGTTGGTGATCCAGGAATTGCTGCGCCAACAGGCCGTGGAAAGTGGCATGCTGAAGGAAACAGCTGAACCAGACGCAATTGAGGCGGCTGCGTTGCAGTTGATGGAAACCCAGGTGACCACCCCTGCCGCTGATAGCGCCGCCTGCCGTCGTTACTATGACCAGAATATTGAACGCTTCAACGTTGCTGAGGGCAGCAAATTGCCGCTGCCGTTTGACAAGGTTGAAGGGCGTATCCGCGACTATCTGCATACCAGGAGTATTCGTCATGGAATTCAGTCTTACTTGCTGGATCTGGCTGGAAAAGCAAAGATTGCAGGCTTTGATCTTGCGGCTAGCCTCTAAATCAAAGGTCTCGTTGGTGGAGCACCCTGATGGACGCCTATGAAGAATTGATCAAGGGCTACAAGATTTTCCGGGAAGAATATTTGGACAGGAAATTCGAAGCTTACCGAAACTGGGCCTCGAAAGGCCAGAAGCCCAAAACCCTGATCATCGGTTGTTCGGACAGCCGGGTGAACCCTGCAATTCTGACCCAAGCGGGGCTGGGCGAAGTTTTTGCGGTCAATAATGTCGCTAATATTGTACCGCCTTACGAGAAAGGCCTTTCGCATCACAAATCTCTGGGCGCGGCCATCCAATATGCAGTGAACCATGTGAAAGTGGGGCATATCATCGTGATGGGCCACAGCGACTGCGGCGGCATCGCCGCCTTAATGGCGGACAATGACAACTCCGTGCGTTTCGATGCCGGTGAAGATGACTATATCGCCGATTGGGTGTCAATTCTTGAACCGGCGAAGAGGGCCGTTCTTGAAAATAGCGGCGGTAGCAGCAGGGAAGAATGTTGTCGGCTCGCCGAGATGGAAGGGGCACTGCTTTCGATTCAACATTTGGCAGGTTACCCGTGGGTGCGGCAGGCTGTTGCCGAAAAGTCGCTGACATTACACGCGTGGTATTTCCATGTGGATAGCGGCGAGCTCTTGTCCTACCGACCTGAAGAGGGTCGGTTTCGCCGGCTCTGCCGTTGAGGTTTTCCGTTTGCGGTTCGGCGCGTGGTGGGCCTTGACTTCGCAAAAAGGTGACAAATTTATTTAAAAAAACTCCCTCACTTGACCTGGATCAGCTTGTTTTGACCAAAGCGGCTTAAAAACAGATTATTGAATGGTTTTAAGGAGTTGAGCGATGAGAAAAACATCCCCATTTTTTTCAGTTAGTGCTCTTGCGCTGATGACGGCAATGCCTGCAGTGGCGCAGGAAAGTACATCCAATTTTTTCACAGGCGGCGATGCCGGTCTTGATCTTCGCTATCGCCTCGAGCTGGTTGATCAGGAGGGCTTCAACAGGAAAGCCACTGCCTCAACCCTGTTAACCAAACTGTGGTATAAAACCAAGGAAGTGAACGGATTTAGCGCTTACGTGGAGGGCACCAATGTTCTGGTGATTGGCAGTGAGACCTATAATAATACGGTTAACGGCAATACAACCCGCCCGGTTGTAGCTGACCCGGATGTTACCGAGTTTAATCAGGGCTATATTCAATATAGGAATGACAGCGTTACGGTCAAAGCAGGCCGTCAGGGTATCAACCTTGGTAATGAGCGCTTTGTTGGCACAGTCGGTTTTCGCCAAAACGACCAGACCTATGATGCAGCCGTTGCGATCCTTACACCCTTTAAGGATTTGACCGCAATTTACGGCTATGTCTGGAACGTAAACCGGATATTCGGCAACGATCATCCGTTCGGTGATCTGGATACCAACACGCAGGTTATCAATGTTACCTATTCGGGTTTTGAGTTCGGTAAATTGACAGCTTATGCCTATTTGATTGACCTTAATGACGCGCCGGTTTTCGGCCTGTCCAGCAGCACGGTTGGCGCTCGCTTTGAAGGCAATAGACCTGTGTCTGAAAACCTCAAGCTTGCTTATAAAATCGAATATGCATCGCAGTCGGATTACAAGGACAACCCCAACAACTATAAAGCAGACTATTGGGCTGCCAGTCTAAGCGCTTCGTCTAGCGGTTTTACCGGCCAGATTGGTTATGAACTTCTGGGGAGCGATAACGGCGTAGCTTTTCAGACCCCGCTGGCCACCCTGCATAAATTTAACGGTTGGGCGGACAAGTTCCTGTCGACACCGGGCAACGGCCTCGAGGACTTGTATGCTTCAGTTGCTTATAAGGTGCCTGGCGATACCGGGCTGGGCGGTACCCTGTTTAAAGTTATTTACCATGACTTCTCCAGCGATGCGGGCAACAGTTCTTTCGGCAGCGAGTGGGACGTGCTTGTCTCCAAAAAAGTGAGCAAACACATCACCGCGTCGGTAAAAGCGGCCTTGTATAACGCGAACGGTTTTGCCACTGACACCGACAAAATATGGTTCACACTTGGTGCCAAATTCTGACTGACAAACGTAATTGAAGCCGCTTGATTGAGTAGTTTTTTTAAACGCATTTTGTGGTTGTGGTTGTGGTCATTGTTTTAAGAGATACTAGGCCGTAACCTCGCAGGTTGCACGGTTGTTCGCCTGGCCTTAAGGGTCAGCCAACCCGAATGGTGCGGAAGGCCGCCGATAGTCGTCAGACAGGATTGATCGGCCAATGGGGGGTTCTGCGCGGGCCATGCAGTCGGCCCGGTGGCACAAGCGGCATGTGACGCCGATCGGTGTTGGTTGCACCGCGGATATGTCTGTGTCTTTCGTATAGACCAGCTTGTGAGCATGCTGCGACGCACAACAAAGGGCAACGGCCCGTTCAATCTGGGGGCGCCCATAGCCACCCCCCCCTGCGGTGACTGTGCGCACAATGGAAAAAAATCTCTCGCCGCCTGGCAGTTCGACCCATTGGGTTAAAACACGCCGCGGGCTTTTAACCGCGCTGTGGAGCTCCCAGAGCGGGCACGAGCCACCATGCCGGGCAAAAGGAAAACCCGCCCCGTCCAGCCTTTTTGAGACATTGCCTGCCGCATCCACCCGTATAAAGAAGAAGGGCACGCCTTCCTGTCCTGGTTTTTGCAGCGTTGTCAGCCGGTGGGCAACTTGTTCGAAACTGGCACCAAACTGGCGCCCAAGCGCTTCTATATCATAGAGGTGGCCTTTTGCGGCTTTCACAAAGGCCTGATAAGGCATCATTATGGAGCCGGCTGCATAGTTGGCAAGGGCGCGGCGTGTCAGCTTTTCTCCCGTTTCAGTATCAAAGCTGGCACTGGCCAGAACCTCTGATATTACATCGGCCATTTCAAGATAGACAACCTGCAGCGCCAGCTGGAAGGAAGCGCTCGCGTTGTCGAGAGATTCGTCCAGAATAATTTCTCTGCGATGCACGTCGAAGCGCCGTGTAAAGCCTGCCATCACATCAGAAGGAAGGCGGCGAACCCGAAGGCGCTGATCCGCAAAGTATCTTTCATAGCCACCGGCTCTTTTTATATCCCGGGACAAGTCCTCCGCTCGGTTATCAATTTCGGCAAAGTAGTTTTTGCGCGCAGTGAGAAAACGCCTTGCCTCGCCGACGGGGTCCGGTCCTGTTGTCTCGCTGCCGGTTTGATCGGCTAGCGCCAATTGCCCTTCCTGATAGGCAGTATAAAGGCGAAGCACCGCCTCAGCAGTGGCCGGGAACGTGCTGCCGAAATCCTGAATTTCCAGGGGAGAAAGATCAAGATCTTCAAACAAGGGGGCTTTGAAGGCTGCTGTCATTTGCGCCTCTAAATCGTTGCCAGAACCTCTGGCCAGTGACGCAATATCAATCCGGTAAATTTCAGCCAGTTTGAGCAGCATGGCCGCCGTGACGGGGCGCTGGTTGCTTTCGATAAGAGCGATGTAGGACGTTGAGACATCAAGGTCTTCAGCCATGATAACCTGAGTTAAACCCAGGTCACGGCGAATACGCCGTATCCTTGGTCCCATAAATGTGCTGCGTTTTTTTGTCATTTCCATTTCTCTATTTACAGATGTGATATTACATATATTACAAAATTACAAAATTATTTGTAATAATTTACAAGTTCACTTTTTCGCGTGTGCAAAAAATCAAGAAAGAGCTTACCACTTGCTCCAGAGGCCGATCAGCCCTTTCCCAAAAGGGAAATGCTGGATTTGTTTAGAGGAGAAAAGCGATGCCTTATGACAATATTTCTGGAAAATCAGATGGAACCAAGACAATGAACTATCAAGATGACATTCAGAATGTTCAAGATTTGATCAGCAGTTATAGCGGAACCTGGGACGGTATTGATGCTGAAGCAGTTGCGCGGATGCGCGCGCAAAACCGCTTCCATACCGGCCTGGATATAGCTCGCTACACAGCCGATATTATGCGCAGGGACATGGCAGCCTATGATGCTGATCCTGCTGATTACACTCAGTCACTGGGGTGCTGGCACGGCTTTATCGGTCAGCAGAAGATGATTTCCATCAAGAAGCATTTTGGCACCACAAAAGGCCGCTATCTGTATCTTTCTGGATGGATGGTCGCGGCGCTTCGCTCTGAGTTTGGCCCCCTGCCTGACCAGTCTATGCATGAGAAAACCTCTGTTCCGGCCCTGATTGAGGAGCTTTACACTTTCCTCAAACAGGCAGATGCGCGCGAGCTTGGCGGCCTGTTCCGTGACCTGGACGTTGCGCGCAAGGCTGGTAACGCCGCCCTCGAGCAGGAAGTGCAAGGCAGAATCGATAATTTCCAAACCCATGTAGTTCCGATCATCGCAGACATTGACGCTGGTTTTGGCAACGCGGAAGCAACCTATCTGCTGGCAAAGAAAATGATCGAGGCTGGTGCGTGTGCGCTTCAGATCGAGAATCAGGTGTCTGACGAAAAGCAGTGCGGACACCAGGACGGCAAGGTGACGGTTCCCCACGAGGACTTCCTCGGGAAGGTTCGTGCCTGCCGCTATGCCTTCCTTGAGATGGGTGTTGATAACGGTATCGTTGTCACCCGGACAGACAGCCTGGGCGCTGGCCTGACCAAGCAACTCGCTGTATCCAACGAAGCAGGAGACCTCGGCGATCAGTATAATTCATTCCTCGACTGCGAAGAGGTAACCGCTGACGATTTGGCACCCAATGATGTTGTTATCAATCGTGGCGGTAAACTGATGCGCCCGAAACGCCTGCCGTCCAACCTGTTCCAGTTTAAAGCTGGCACTGGCGAAGATCGCTGCGTTCTCGACTGTATTACCTCCCTGCAAAATGGCGCCGATCTGTTGTGGATCGAAACCGAAAAGCCGCATGTCGAGCAGATCGCCAGCATGGTTGATAGAATCCGTGATGTGGTTCCAAACGCGAAGCTGGTTTACAACAACTCGCCGTCGTTCAACTGGACACTCAATTTCCGCCAGCAGGTATTTGATGCGTGGGAAGCAGAGGGCAAGGATGTGTCTGCATTCGACCGTGCTGATCTGATGAGCGTTGATTATGACGAAACAGAATTGGCTTTGGCGGCTGACGAAAAAATTCGTACGTTCCAGCGGGATGGCTCGAAGCGTGCGGGTATTTTCCACCATTTGATCACCCTGCCTACGTATCACACTGCCGCACTCTCTACAGACAATCTGGCCAAGCGCTACTTCGGAGACGAGGCGATGCTCGGTTATGTCAAGCAGGTTCAGCGTGAGGAAATTCGTCAAGGAATTGCTTGTGTCAAGCACCAGAATATGGCTGGTTCCGATGTTGGAGACGATCACAAGGAATATTTCGCTGGTGAGGCCGCACTCAAGGCATCCGGCGAAGACAACACGATGAACCAATTCGGTTAAATAGCTGACCATAGAAAAAGCATTTACCGTCTTTTCCCGGTAGGGAGAAGGCGGTAGAAAGCAATGCTGATCTGCAGCGGTGATAGAGTTGAGGCCGAGCCTCGCTCTTTTATTTTTTGTTTGACGTAAACGGCAGTGCCAAGCCGGATGCATGAGGGTGTATTGAATGACTGATTGGATTGGAGAGAACGGTTTGTCCGTCGCAGCTGAACTTCATGAATTTATCCGCAACGAAGCTATACCCGGTTCAGGTGTTGAGGAGCAGGTATTTTGGGCCGGCCTCGCCGATATTGTTCAATCTTTTGGACCCAAAGTAAAAGATGCCCTCGGGTTTCGTGAAAGGCTGCAGTCCAAGATTGATGCCTGGCATAAGCAGCGCCCGGGCCCTGAATATGACAGAAACGAATATAAAGCCTTTCTCAAGGAGATCGGCTATCTGATTGACGAAGGCCCGGCTTTCAAGATTAAGACACAAAATGTAGACGCGGAAATTTCCAGCGTGGCGGGGCCTCAACTCGTGGTGCCTGTAATGAATGCCCGCTTTGCGCTCAATGCTGCCAACGCGCGGTGGGGCAGTTTGTATGACGCCTATTACGGTACGGACGTGATTGAAGAAAGCCCGGGTTTGGAAAAAACAGCGGCGTACAACACAGTTCGCGGCGCTGCGGTGGTTGAAAAAGCAGCTGCGTTCCTCGACGAGGCAATTCCTCTGGTTGGTGCCAGCCACGGCGATGTTTCAGGCTACAGCGTTGAAAATGCGTGCATGAAGGCCGCTACGGTAACTGGCGCAAAAGTAGACTTGAAAGAAACCGAACAATTTGTCGGCTATCTGGGACCTGTAAATGCACCGACATCGTTACTGCTGCGCAATAATGGGCTGCACATTGAGATTCAGATAGACCGAGACCACCCCGTGGGAGCCAGTTCTAGGGCGGGTGTGAAGGATGTTGTTCTGGAATCGGCTATCTCTACAATTCAGGACTGTGAGGATTCGGTGGCGGCGGTGGACGGCGCAGACAAGACGGTTGTTTACCGGAATTGGCTTGGCCTGATGAAGGGTGACCTTAGTGAAACTCTTGTCAAGGGCGGCAAACAACTAACCCGCAGGTTAAACGGTGACCGGGACTATAATGCGCCCGGCGGCGGCGGGTTGACTTTGCCAGGCCGAAGCCTGCTTTTGGTGCGAAACGTGGGCCACCTGATGACCACACCGGCGGCGCTTGATAGCGACGGCGCAGAAATCCCGGAAGGTCTGCTGGATGCGCTGGTGACCAGTCTCTGTGCACTTCATGACCTGAAAAAAAACGGCCAGAACGCTAACAGCCGGGCAGGTAGTATTTATATCGTTAAACCGAAAATGCATGGCCCTGCTGAAGTGGCTTTGACCAATGAAATCATGGGCCGTGTGGAAGATATTCTTGGGCTTGACCGATTTACAATAAAGATCGGCGTAATGGACGAGGAACGGCGTACCACTGTTAACCTCAAGGAGTGTATTCGAGCGGTGAAGGAACGTCTGGTGTTCATCAATACCGGCTTTCTCGACCGCACAGGCGATGAGCTTCACACCAGCATGGAAGCGGCTGCCTTTCTTCCCAAGGCCGATATTAAAGGTGAGCCATGGATTGCGGCTTATGAAGACTGGAACGTGAATATTGGTCTGGAATGCGGCCTGCAAGGTGTGGCGCAGATCGGCAAAGGTATGTGGGCCATGCCAGATGAGATGGCGAAAATGATGGATGAGAAAATTGGTCATCCGAAGGCGGGTGCCAATTGCGCTTGGGTGCCGTCCCCGACGGCGGCCACATTACATGCGCAACACTACCACCTGGTATCGGTTACGGACCGCCAAAGAGAATTGGCAACTTCTCCTCGCGCCAATTTGGATGACATTTTGACTGTGCCACTCCTGAGGGGGCGCAATCTGTCAGCAGATGAAGTGCAACGAGAGCTGGATAATAATGCGCAAAGTATCCTCGGGTATGTGGTTCGCTGGATTGACCAGGGCATTGGATGCTCGAAGGTGCCGGACATCAATGATGTTGGCTTGATGGAAGACCGGGCAACGCTGCGTATTTCCAGCCAACATGTTGCAAATTGGCTTCATCACGGCATCTGCTCTGCCGAGCAGGTTACGGAAGCCTTGGAGCGTATGGCTGTCATTGTCGATGCACAGAACAGCGCTGACCCGGCCTATCGGCCTATGGCGCCAGACTTTGAGCGTAGCGTTGCCTTCCAGGCTGCTGCTGATCTTATATTTAAAGGCAGGTTGCAGCCGAGTGGCTACACAGAGCCTCTCCTGCACAAGCGCAGGCGGCAGGCCAAGGCAGAGTTGGGTGCATGAGGTCTGCAAAGTCTGAATTGCCAGCATTGTTTTTGGCGTCGGCGTGACAGGAAAAACTGAAACCGATGAGAATGAGCGTGAACAGATGACTTTGGACTCGGATTTTCCCGAAAAATCTTCCCAAAAACATCGTTTCAACTCCTTTTTTGCTGGTTTTTTTACCGATTTTAGCCCACTAACCGCCTAAATTATCACTTTTTGGGTTGCACCGCCGCTTCCAGAATAACTTCACGGATATAGGGCAATGTCTTGGCCACCTGATCCTTGTTGGCAACCAGGCTCATATGATTGGCCGTATCAATCTCCACGTGTCGCCCCCGGGTTGACAAGGCAGCAATTTCTGTATGCAGACCCGTGAAGATTTCC
>JAJFIT010000185.1 GCA_021774775.1 Alphaproteobacteria bacterium
TTTTCGATGCCATGGCAATAGCCCATCGTCCGAATCATTTCCAAATCAAACTTCGTCCGTTGCTCAATACGTTGCGCCTCTAACAATTGGTTCGTCTTGCGAAAATACGCAAGGCGTTCCTCTAACTCCTCTTCAATCCCACTGATCGCCCGCTCATACCGTTCTGGCGCAATCACATAATGGCTCTTGGGGTAAATCGCGATTTTCGGAAGCTTACGCAGAACGGTGCCCGTCAACGGATCGATTTCATAAAGTGCTTCCACCTCATCACCGAATAACTCCACGCGTACGGTATTGGATTCGGAGGATGCCGGATAAATTTCAATGACGTCACCACGCGCCCGAAACATGCCCCGCTGCAATTCCAGATCATTTCTCGAATATTGAATTTCCACTAACTTGGCGAGAATCTGTTCTCGCCGAATCTCCATACCTGGCTCGAGATATAACAACATCTCATGATACACCTCTGGTGACCCTAGTCCGTAAATACACGAGACAGACGCCACAATAATAATGTCATTGCGTTGCAGTAACGTCGTGGTAGCCGCATGCCGCATCTGATCGATTGTGTCATTAATAGCTGAGTCTTTGGCGATATAGGTATCAGTGGTAGGAATGTAGGCTTCCGGCTGATAATAGTCGTAATAACTCACGAAATATTCCACCGCATTCTCAGGAAAAAACGATTTGAATTCCTGATACAGCTGAGCCGCCAACGTCTTGTTATGCACCACGACCAAGGTCGGTCGCTGAACCTTGGCAATCACATTGGCCATGGTAAAGGTCTTCCCCGACCCCGTCACACCCAACAACACTTGATGTTTCAGCCCCTGTTCCAAGCCACCTGTCAGCGCAGTAATCGCCTTATCTTGGTCGCCCTTCGGAACGTAGTCAGATTGGAGAGAAAAAGTACTCATGAGTAGCCTTTTGGCAATGTACCATAGGCAGCGGGAATCCAGCAGACAACTTGAGTGCCAAAGTTGGATTTTTCATCGAAACAGCCCTTCTATGGTTCAGATGACTTCAAGACTCTACGATAAGACACAGCCGACATTTCCTCTTTTTCCAGTGATTCCCCTAAAAACGATAATCTAAGATTTTGCCTATTTTCTGAATGCTCGCTTCGGGGGACATGACGACAAGAACTTCGCATCGCGAGTGCGAAAAAGGATTGCTCAGGATTTTCAGGAGGAAGTTCGGCGGACTAAGGAAAGCAGTTCTTCATACACATTGCGGCGTGGCCCGACAAACACCACATCAAGCGTACGGTCATCATCATTTAATCGATAAATAATGCGATAGGTCCGCATACGGCAGGAACGATACCCAAAAAGTTCTTGTTGAAGAAGGTGCCCCGTTAAGGGTGCATCTCGGAGAGTCCGGATGGCCTCTCGAATTTCCTGTTTTACTTCAGGATGCAGCTTTCGAATACGTCCGGCAGCCTCAGGGGTATACCGCACCCGATAAGCTTTCATCATTCCTCGTCTGAGAATACGGAAGCATGCGTTTCCCAGCGGTCTTCCTGGGCTTGCCTCAGAGACTTCCGGAGTGGCCGTATCGTCTTTTGATCGCTCAAAATTTCAAGGGTCTCCATCAGTCCTTCGAAATGCTCCATGCTAAGAAGTACGGCCGTTGGCACACCATCTTTCGTAATCCCGACCGAATCTTGTTGGGTTCCCAAACGACGAATCAAATCCAATAATTGCGCTTTGGCTTGCGTCACGGACACAAAATGATCAACCTGCGGCATCTAAACTCCTCCTTTTACTAGTTAGATATACAACCATTATACTAACTATTGCAAATTTCAACAAGCCCCCGAATAGAGTTGCCCTCCCCCAGCATGATATAAAACCCTTCCCAAAAGAAGACGAAGACCAAGGAGTGGGCTTCATTTTAATTGAGCTAATAACTGAGTACTCAGTTAGGACGAAAGGGAAGAGCAATGAGACGAAGACCAACTCCTTGGGCCATCTGTGTGATGGCAATAGTAGGTATCGGATTGTCTAGTCCAGCATGGGCCGTGTCGTTCTCGGCAATCGGCCAGTTTACGGCTAATAGTGTCTCCACCCCGGGTCAAGCAGGTGAGAGCTTCCAATTGACTATTAATGTTGACTCAACGAATGACGGAACGGCAGGCACAGGTTATCGCTTTAATGGAACCGGAGATCTCTGGATCGATGGTATCTTAATTTACAATGACATCGATGCGCGGATCCTCCAAGCTGCGAATGGTCTTGGAGCTTTTCAGATAGATTTATTAACACCGATACCGAGAATAATCTTTGCCCTCGTAAATAACTTTGTCCCTACTATTTATGATCCGTCGGGGCCCAGCGTTCTTATCGATCCAGCACTCATTCAAGGACGCAATGTAAATGCATTTGATAGTGGAAGTGGTTAAGGTCAAATAGGAACCGGTACAATGGTCCCTGAACCCTCCACACTGTTGTTATTCGGCACCGGCATGATTGGCATTTTAGGCTACGCCGCTCAGCGCAAACGCCAAGCCCAACCAACCGTCTAAAGTTCGATAGATTTTCCTTTTAGAGCCATATGGCTCTAGTCAAAACATAGATAAGCCGGACAGGTTAACCTGTCCGGCCTCTTTCGTTTCAGATCTTTTCCTTAAAACACCTCATACAAATTCTCCGTCAACCAATTCTTCCCTGGCCTTTCTGCATGGCCGAGAAGCGCAGCTCTATTCGGGTTGAAGACGAGCACTGTTTGAGCGCAGCGAGTTGTGCAGCCGCCGAATAGAGCGAGCATCGCAGGGAACCCGAAGGGCCATGCAGAGGCAAACGATCGACATAGGTAGGTCCTCACGGACTTTCCCTGTCACACCACCGTACGTACGGATCCGTATACGGCGGTTCGGTGGGTTAAGCTATCGGCGAACAGTCAATCGTGGCATTCCAAGTGAATCGAAGGAGACCTTGGGTAACGCAATCTTTAGGGCAAGACTCTGCGCCAGCCGCCACGGGCCATGCGAACTGCCCGCCGTCCGGGCGGCCAGAGCCAGCCCCACGCCCCGTTTCCGCAACGCGGCAAACCGCCCACGGCCACGCTTCCACTGCGTCCAGATCACCGACCGAAGCCGACGTCTCACCCACTCCTCTAACCGATGCAGCACTGACGGGGTCTGACACCGCCCGAAGTACCCATGCCACCCCCGAAGATAGCGGGTCAGGTCACGGGCCATGCGGCCGATCGAGACGCCGCGAGTCCGACGCGTCACCCCACGGATTCGTCGCTTACACCGCCTGAGCGCCGCCGGCGCAATGCGCCGTTTCGGCTCCCGAGACGCCGTAAAACTGAATCCGAGGAACCGCCGGGTCGCTCCCAGCCCCACCGCACTCTTCTGCTGATTCACGTGAAGCTTCAGCCGCCTTGCCAGAAACCGCGTCAGGCTCGCCAGTACGCGGAGCCCCGCGCGACGACTGCGCACGTAGATCTGACAATCATCGGCGTACCGCACAAACCGAAGTCCGCGCTGCGCGACTTCACGATCCAGCTCATCGAGCACAATGTTCGACAACAAGGGCGACAACGGTCCCCCTTGCGGCGTCCCCGCTCGCCTCGGACTCACCACCCCATTGGCTAATACCCCCGCCCGCAGAAACGCGCGGATCAGTTTCAAGACCCGTTTGTCGCTGATCCGCTGGGCCAACCGCGCCATCAGTTTGTCGTGACCGACCCGATCAAAGAATTTCTCCAGATCCAGGTCCACCACCCAATAATACCCGTCAGCCAAATACCGCTGCGCTTGCTCGACGGCCTGATGCGCGGAGCGCCCCGGGCGAAACCCATAACTGTGGGCGGAAAACGTCCGATCCCAATCCCCTTGAAGCACCTGCAGAACCGCTTGTTGAAGACAGCGATCCACCACCGTCGGAATCCCCAGGCGGCGACGCCCGCCCTCCGATTTGGGAATCTCGACGGGCTTCACCGGAGACGGCACATACGTCCCGGCCAACAAGTGGGCACGGAGCGTCGGCCAGTGCTGCTTCAGGTACGCCGGTAAGTGGTGGACGGTCATCCCATCCACCCCGGCACTCCCGTGGTTCCTCTTCACTCGTCTCACCGCCTGCTGGATGTTGCTCCACTCACAGACGGCTTCCATCAACTGCTCACCCATACCCGGGCTTTCGACTGGGCGGTTCGCCGCAAGCGATTCGACACTTCCCTCGACAGCCCTTAGGGCTTCACCCATATCCTCTGTCGGGAAGGCCAGGGTTAACTGGTTATTCAGCCGCTTGTCGCTCATGAGTGCCGCTGCCTACTCGCCTCGCCTCTTACCCTGCTTGCACAGGACCGTTCAGGCCTTCGTCCCTGTCGGGACTACTATGCCCTCTGCTGACTCCTCCCGCCCGGTCAGGATCGATCACTCCATCCTCATTCTTGTCTCCAAGACAGACGGGAGGCCTCCCGAGGTAAGTTCAACCGCCTTCAGCGCACGACCGCCAGATTTACACCCAGGGCTCTTGATGGATAAGGACTTCGCGAAAACCAGCTCACTCGTCCAGCCCTGACTGCCTCGTATCTGATTCTTGTTCATCGGCCCACGCCTTTGCTCCACGCTGCCTTCAGACCCCACCTCACGATGACGCCCTTGCGCTTCGCTATGACTTCACCTCCATCAGGTTGTCAAAGGGACTTCCACCCTCAAGCTGTTAAACATGCTCGGCACACTGGTTTTGGGCCCTTTTGCCGAAACAAAAGGACCTCGCCTGCCGGGGCGAAACCCGGCATGCAGAAAAGGGTACATGGCTCTTTTTTCGATTATTATGCAATACCATTCAAATACTTTTTCCTCTCTCGTTCAGGAAATTTCTCAATCGCATAGCGAAGCATCGTCCTGGGCATCTGCTTATAGTGGAGTTGCAAAAAAGTTTGTTCGGTTGCCAAATCACGCTTACCGACTTCTCTCAACATCCATCCAACCGCTTTGTGGATCAAATCTTCTTTGTCTTTAAGCAAGCTTTTCGAGATACTGAGTGCATCGTTGAATTGATTCTTCTTGATGAAATGGTATGTTGCGATAATAGCTATGCGTCTTTCCCATAGGCTCTTGGATTGAGTAAAGGTATACAGCGGTTGTTTGTCTTTATCAGCAAGAAACCCACCCACAATCTGATGCGCTGAGCTGTCAACCAAATCCCAATTATTGATGTACTTCGTATTCTTGATGTATAGCGTATAGATGGCTGCTCTTTCTTTTTCTGCGCCCTTGGCAAACTTCTGAACTAATATCAACAATGCACATAAGCGCTCCTCATGAAACGCCGACTTCAGCACGGAACGCCCTTCCTTTAATGGCATATCGCTGAATTGTTTGGCTTGCTCTCTGAGGATTGGCACTCGGATACCGAGAAAGTTATCCCCTTCACCATACTGGCCTTTTCTTGTCTTGAAAAAACGTTGCGAATGCTCCGCGATGGTTGGATCGGCCAAATCTCTGAGAATTTCACTTATGTGCTTTGCAGTCATGTGCCACCCCAAGAACAGTGTTAAAAAAAACGAGAATCACACCAAACCATTTGTTCGCTATTATAATTCAGAGTTCTATTGCCATCTAGCCTGAAGGGGAATTAAGCCTTTTGTTCTAAGGCGATCTTCAATTTTTTCTTCTCAGCTAACAGATATCTGCTTTCCGACCTATTGATTAGGCATTCTTGTATATCGGCCCGTCTTGTCTGAGCGAAGCACGCTAATCCGTTCTCCATACTAGTCTTCTTATACGACACTCCCCTGGCCTGGTAGCATGGCTGAGCAGTGGAACCGACACCGGAGAAAAGGTGGGTAGTGCTTGAGCGCAGCGAGTTTACCCACCGCCGGTTTTGGTGAACCGCGCAAGGTACCCGAAGGGGCATGCCACGGTCAAAATAGTTTTGGGCCCTTTTGCCGAAACAAAACGGCCTCGTCGCTCGAGGACGAAACCCCGTTAACCTACGATTTATGGTATAAAAAATTATTCACCAATTAGCCATTTATAGACTTGTGAACTAACACTATGAAAACCCTGTATTTGAGTCGCCACGCCAAATCTTCGTGGAATAATGCCAATATGTCCGATCATGCTCGCCCTCTCAACGACCGGGGGAAACAGGACGCTCCTGAAATGGGAAAGCGATTGCGCAAGCGCACACCACAACCCACGATCATCATCTCCAGCTCGGCGGTCCGAGCTGAAACCACCGCAACAATTTTGGCCGAAACAATCAACTACCCCCTATCAGACTTGAAAATTGACGAGCGACTGTATGGCGCTGAGGCAAACGATGTGATAGCGATTATTCGAGAACTGGATGACGCCGTAGATTGCGCTATGCTTGTTGGACATAACCCCACGTTTACCAATCTGATTAATTCTCTTAGCGGGAGTCAGATCGATAACGTCCCAACCTGTGGCATGGCGGTCTTGAGATTTCCGACCACAACATGGTCGAAGATTGGCGAAACTCAGGGAGAGCTCCTGGATTTTGATTATCCCAAAAAAGACATGACCTAATTTTAATACGACAGCCATTTTGTAGCATCCACGGTCCTTTTTTCGTCCCTAACCGATGGGCCTGTCTTTTGACAATATGAGTGGACACTCCAATTAATCTGCGGGCCCTGTTTAAGCTTTGCGAGTTGCCCCGACACAGCCTTCCTTCTTTTGCTTCCCATGACCTTGTGGCTTGACCGAGCAGTGCAACCAACACCGGATAAAAGGCGAGCATTGTTTGAGCGCAGCGAGTTTGCGCGCCGCCGATGATGGTGAACTGCGCAGGGAACCCGAAGGGTCAAGCTACGGTCAAAATGGTTTTGGGTCCTTTTGCCGAAACAAAAGGACCTCGTCTGCCGGGACGAGGCCCGGCAAGCTTGAGAAATAGAAAAGAAACCTGACTGCCGCATTTGCTGAAATGACAAGATGGAACCGAATCCGAATTCAGAGTGACGAATCTTTCTCCCCTACCCTCTTCTCAATTAAACTTGGTTTTCCCAGTTTCATGCGGTACATTATTGAGGTTCACCATTTCCTCCCAGCGTAAGGCCTTGCCCCTCGGGTTAAGGAATTCTCCAATTCAGCTCGGCATACACACGAATACGTCCATCATCATGGCCACTACGCCTCAGACACAAAACCACACGGCTCTTGAGGCTTGGAGCCTCTTGAATCAGAAACGACAAAGCCATTCGGGAACCGACACCATTGGCCTTGTTGTCCAAGGTGGGGGCATGCGAGGCGTGTACTCCATGGGCGCGCTCGCGGCGCTTCAGGAAATGGGATTTCACCAATGTTTTGATCATTTGGCCGGATCATCAGCAGGAGCGTTAAATGGGGCATACTTTCTCACGGGCCAGTCCAGTTATGGGGTCGAAACGTATATTCACTACTTATCGAAAAAAGCGTTCGTGAATCCCTTTCGCTTCAAGAAAATAGTGGACATCGATTATTTAGTGGATGGCATTGGCAAAAAGATCAGACCCCTCCATCTTGAAAAATTGCGAGCAACTCATACCACACTTCATATTTCGCTGACCGAATCATCAGAAGCCGCAACGCACTATGTGACGAACCGAACGCAGGACATCGATATCTGGGAAGCCTTTCGTGCCACCGCCGCCCTTCCCCTCCTCTATAACAAATCGGTGAAAGTAGGAAATACACATTATGTTGATGGATCACTCAGCGCACGCATTCCTGTACAGCGCGCAGTAGAACAAGGATGCCGCTATATCGTCGTCATTCTAACCATGCCGCATTCCCATCGCATTCACTCTACCCATAGATTGCTGCAGTCACTCACGTGGCCGGTCACCCGCCATTATAGCGCTGCACTCCGAAACGCGTTTTTCGGTGAAGACCGCGATTACAACACCATAAAAATGGACCTCGCTCACAAAAATCCAAAAATATCAGGCTGCCCAAAAGTGATTGTGATCAGTCCACCACGAGCGCCAGAAATGTTTTCGACAGTCACCACCAACCCCAAGCATCTACTTCAAGGCGCGCTACAAGCGAGAGAAGACACCTGGCGTGCTTTTGGGCAAGTCCCGCCGCCACACGAGAACCCTTTTGCCATATCAGCGTGAAAAAAGGTAAAAATCATTTACTCGGCCCTTCACATTCGAGGAAGATAAACCTCTGGCTTTAATAAGACTCGAATGACTCTAAGCAAATTATGATTGATGGTGTGAACTATTACCAAATCCTTGGCGTGTCTGAAGATGCGCTGTTAAAGGAAATTCAAACGGCCTGGCGCTCGTACGTCAAAGACAATCATGAAGATGTTGTCCCGCAATTCGAGCGCCCAGCCGCCAGGGAAAGGATGTTCAAGATCAACGAAGCCTATGCCGTACTCAGCCACGAAGAAAAACGCGGTGATTACGATAACGCACATATGCTCAATGGAGGGTCGAGCATTGAACTGGTGCGGCGGCGAGTCAGAAAAGCCCGAGACATTATGCAACGAGATCGTCGGCTTATTACCGGCGAAGAGATGAAACTGATCGAAACAATCTTAGATTACTTAGATCAACACACTCAAGAATCGTGCTTTCACTGGATGACGGAGATGTTGCACGAGTGTCCTGACATGGCTAAATATACAGTGGCCCCGGCGTTTGAAGAACAACTATTAGGGGCGAAGACATCCTTACTGGATACACTCATCCAAAAAGCCCCGTATGTCATTACCTGGGAAAAGATCCATCTGTATGGCGAAGATATTTGTAGTGTGAGTGGGAAAGAACACAAGGAGCGCAATTATAATCAACTCGCGCGCATCCTTTGTCACCGGTTGGATCTAGCGAAATATTTTGTGTATGCGGCCTACCAAGAACAAGCCTCCGGGTGTGAGAGCTGCCTGCTCCCTACGTTATTACGAGTGGCCCCTGAAGAAATCACACAAGAAAATTTTGATGATTATGTGGATACCGTCCACAACATGCGATCCATCATTTATGGGCAACTCCGCAACTATAACGAGCAGGCCATTGACTGGATCCTAAAAGCAAGACCCGATCTCGTCCGAAAGCCAGAAAAGAAAAAAGCCCCTCTCGAACTGCCCCTACCCTTACGACCAAAGCCCTAGGTTTCAGGATAAATTCAAGGCTCGAATGCGTCATTCAAGTCTGCCTCGTATTTGGCAGATTACGGGTCAATTCGCAAGAACGCTGAGAACTGGAATTAGTGAGCGATATGGTGCCGGAGGCCGGACTTGAACCGGCACGGGCTGTTAAGCCCGAGGGATTTTAAGTCCCTTGCGTCTGCCTGTTCCGCCACTCCGGCATGGTTCAGGTAAGTGCGCTGACTGTACCACTCCCTCTTTTTTGGTGCAAGATTTCTTGAAGATTTCCTTGCAAGGCGGCAGCCCATTTCGTCACAAAAAAAAAGAGGCTGCACATCCTGTGCAGCCTCTTTTTCCTGAGTGAGCCTTCATTGAGAGCGCATTGGAAGCGTCCGGATAAATCTATGACTGATTCATCCGCACCACCATGTGATTTCGGCGATTTTCCTGAAAACAATGTTCATTATTGTTTCGGCAGAACGGACGTTCTTTGCCGTATGACACAATTTTGATTCGATGAGATTGGACACCAAGATTCACTAAATATTCTTGCGCGGCTTCGGCCCGTTTTTTCCCAAGGATAAGATTATAGTCTTGTGTCCCTCGTTGATCACAATGCCCTTCAATCGTCAAGGCCTTTTCAGGATTGGCATGTAACCATTGAGCATCTTCTTCTAGGTACTTTGCGCCGACAGTTGAAATACTCCAGCTATCAAATGCAAAGTAGATATCTTGCACACGCCCGACAGCACCACTGCTGGTATTTCGTACTTCACGAATCTCTCCATTTGAGTCTCGTATTGCCATAGAGGCACTATCGGTGCTGCCATTCGCATATGCTATACCGGTATCAGGATTGACATATTCTGGAGACGGTCCTCCGTTTTCTTGGACATAGGCCTGAGCCCAGGCATCAGGATTCGCGTCGGCTTGTGAAGCACTGCTCTGACTAAAGCCATCAACGGCGCCATAGTTCGGACCGTTCCCTGAAACTCCATCGTAATTATGGCCATACTGAGACGTTGTTCCTGCACCGGTGTCATTCGATGAACCAGCTTGAGCAGGATCACCATAAAATTCTTGGCTGCTTCGTTTTCCTCGAAGATAGGCATTCGCCCAGGCTTCAGGATCTGGCTGACTGGAATTGGCTGAGCCACTCCCAAACCCGGTCACATCTCCATGATTGTTCCCCGTACCATCAACACCGCCATATTGACGCCCATAATCTGATCCACTCCCTGTTCCATTGTTCTGTGACATGCCCTGACCAGACTTTTGAAATGCGTTCGTGCCATCCACCGTTCCTCCATGAACCGGCGTACCATCAGCATTATAGGTTATCCCATTCGAGACACCCGCCATCGCCCCATTCATTTCTTCCTCTGTTCCTGTCCCCTCGCCTTCTGAGTTTGTCCCATATTTGACAGAATGGCCACTACACCCCGAGGTCATCAAAATCCCCAAGAAAATAGCAAAGAAAAGCCTACCATTGTTGTTTTGACTCACACTCATGGGTTCCTCCTGATATAAATGATTGACGGTTTCATTGTTTTTTCTCGCTTCTTAATTCCGGTTTTAGAACTGTCACTACCGTGAGAAAGCCATATTCTCATCTGACGGATAGCCAGCAAATAGGCCTACCTATAGAGACTTTTCGGCGAATCCTCCTAAAACTTAAGGACTCCCCACAAACTAGGTCAAAATCTTCCTATATCTAGAAACAGTCCACACTCGTCCAGGCAAGAAACTCAAAGAGCGATCGGTCAATTCCTCACGCTACAACTGCAACGATAGAGAGAACCACTTTTTCAGAAAATGTGAGAAAGAGAGCGGCGACACGCCCCTTCGGGGAGCGAAGGCAGCGCCTACCAAAATTACATCAAGGAGTGGTCAACACGTAGAAAAACAGCATGGGTGCTCCTCACCTTGGAGGAGCACTGACATACTCAGAAGGCCAGGATTGCCGCAGCTAGGCGGCTATCAAGATGTTTTTGGAGGCAAGGAAGGAAGCACGGCTGTTTGATACCATTGCCAAAATCGAGAGACGCCTTCAGGGACTGATATCTGTGGATCATATTGCAGAAGCTGCCGTGTCTTGGAAATATCCGCAAACGTATAGGCAATATCAGCATCCATCATCGGAGTGGAGGTTAAATTGGCCGTTCCTCCAGCTAATTGTTCAATGCCTTTGACGAAATCTGTTAACAACACTGGCTCACCACGGCCTAAGTTTAAAATTTCATACCCCAACGGATGATCAACGGCTGCAACAAGTCCGGCAACGATATCCTCAACATACGTCCAGTCACGATACATATTGCCATCGTTATAGAGTGGGACGTCACATCCCGTAAAAATATTATCCAGCACCTTGTAGGCCATCATGTCTGGACGACCACGCGGACCATAGACTGTAAAAAACCGAAACACGGTGCTATTCAACCCATGGAGATGATGATAAGTATACGCTAACATTTCACTCGCTCGCTTACTGGCGGCATAGGGCGCTAACGGCCGATCACACATATCGTCAGGAATGAAGGGCACTGTTTGGGTATTGCCATAGACCGATGATGTTGAAGCAAATATAAATGTTGGAGATTTCCCCGGTTTCTTTTTTCCAATTCTTCCAACAGCCGCATCCAGTAAGGCGAGTGTGCCCATCACATTCACATCATAATACAAGCCTGGGTCATCAATGGAAACTCGCACACCTGCCATGGCGGCGAGATGGATAATCGCATCAAACTGATGATCAGAAAACAGATCAGCGACGAGCTGTCGATCTCGGATATCCCCTTTCAGAAATTCAAAGCTTCCTGTCCATTGCTTGGCAAGAGCGAGATCCGAGACTTCTCGGAGATTGGCTTCCTTGCGGGCTGGATCATAATAATCATTCAAGTTATCCAGACCGATGACTCGGTCCCCACGTTTCACTAGTTGTTCCACGGCATGACTCCCGATAAAACCGGCAGCCCCAGTCACTAAAATTGTTTTGCCCACGCCAGACTCCTTAAAAAAATAAAATACAAACGTTCGTTGTTACCAATATGTCATACTTACGTGTCTTTGTCGGAATCTTTCACCACGAGCTTGATGCTCACAAGATCTAGCCTTCGCCTATTTTCCTATATTGAGAGGCAACTATTCCGTTGCTACAATGACTCATGATGAATATTATGGCAGCGAGCAAAACCGTTGATGTTCCAGACACTCGAGAAACCACTGATGTTGGCATCGGTCAAGATTTTGAAGCTGAAGTCATCGTGTTCAATTGTGATTGCCATACCTACCAGGAAGTTATCTCCTTATTTTGTCAGATCATTCCAGGTATGACCCCACCAAAAGCCTTTGAATTGGCTTGGCAGATTGATCACCATGGCAGCGCCTCCGTCTTCCAGGGTGATGTGAAACATGCGAATGATATAGGGAATAAGCTGGCACGAGGAGGCTTGCGCATAGAAGTCCGACACTGAACTTCATCTCTACACCCCCTTCAAATATCTGTTATTTTTTCTTTGCAATATGCGATTTACTCACAGCAGTGAGTTTTTTTGGCTTGGGTTGCTTTACGGATGATTTTTTCTTAGATGCACTCGCCTGCTTGGGCATCGGCTCTTTCTTTAGAGGAGGCTTTGGCACTTTACCTGATGATACTGCCGCTGCGGCAGTCTTAGTCTTTATGCTTGAAGGCCCCTTGGACGTAGATTGCGGATCCCCTTTTTCCTCTTTCTTTGCTTTGGTATCCTGCGGGGCAGTTTTTGAAGCTTTAGCTTTAGCCTTGGCAACCTTTGAACCACTTTTCCCTGAACCATTCGTCGGCTTCGCGACAGGAAATGATGGAAGTTTTTTCTTCTTCAGGTCATCTCCAGAAAACACTTTGACCTGGTAGAGCTCAAACAAGAGTTCAATAGACTTTTCATCCCCCTTGCGAGCCTGAGTCAAGAGACGACGGCGTTGATTCATTTCTTCTTCTTCCGTATGGGAAGTCACTCGCCGTTCCATATGGTCAAATCCTTTCTTTGTGAAAAGGGCTTCTACTTTTGGCTTGAGAATAGCGGGGTCCTATTCTACATGAATAAAAAAAAATTGGCAATATTCCCTAATGAACTTTTCTTGCAAAGTCCTTACCGGCACCCACCGAATCGTGAAATAAGCCATAAAAATTC
Source organism: Alphaproteobacteria bacterium (assembly GCA_021774775.1). GTDB lineage: Bacteria > Pseudomonadota > Alphaproteobacteria > Sphingomonadales > Kordiimonadaceae > Kordiimonas. The sequence goes on from JAJFIT010000185.1 coordinate 13,232, forward strand.
ATGGACGGGATATAAAAGTATTCGATTGGAGACCTTTCAGAGTAGATACCCACGGGCTTACGCCACGTGGCACTTAAAATTCAAATTCAAGTTGAATCTGCCCTTTGTCCACTCGTTCTTGATGCTCCACGTACCGCCGAATGACGGCCTCATTCAACCCCACAGTCGAAGAGAAAAACCC
>JAJFIT010000186.1 GCA_021774775.1 Alphaproteobacteria bacterium
CCAGTGCGCCGAGGGTGGTTTTACCCACAAGAACTGCGCCCGCTTCGCGCAGGCGCTTTACGATTATTGCGTCTTCGGTCGGTACGCGGTCCCTGTAGGGTGCAGCACCCCATGTGGTGGAAACACCAGCTGTGTCGGCCAAATCTTTCATGCCGTAGGGAATGCCGTGCAGCGGCCCGCGGTCACGGCCCGCGCGCAACTCGCTGTCAGCCTGAAAGGCTTCGCGGCGTGCGCTTTCTTCCATCACGGTGATGAAACACTCCAGCTTGGGGCCGTGGGCGCGGACGCGGGTCAGGTATATGTCCAGCAGTCGGTTGGCGGTTAGTGCGCCCGAGCGCAACCATGCGCCTTGTTCAGCTATAGACGCAAAGGCAATGTCTTCATCGCTGGGCAAGGCTCTTGCAGGCGTTGCGGCCAAGCGCACAGTGTTGGATTGGGCTTTATAGGTCTCGCCCGGCAGGCGTGGGTCGAACGTCAGGGCAGGCGCATCGGTATTTTCGATGGTCGTACCCGCCCGGCGCAGCCGGATACGGTCAACCATGCCTTCAAGCCCGTCGTAGATCACCGCACGTTCGGCATCGGTATAATCAACACCGGCCAGTTTTTCTGCAATGCCCAGATCAGCGGGCGCATTCAGCGGATTTTTGCTCTGTGCCAACGCACCGGCACCAATGGCAACACTGCCCAGCGCTGCGGTGCCTTTTAGAATCTGTCTGCGATCAACTTTTTTTGCCATGAGTAAATCCTCCCCAACTTTGCCCACCAACTATCAAAAACATTAATTTGTCACCTTGGCGCACGCAATGGACGGACACGGTGATTTGATCACCAGGCCAGAAAAGATAGGAAAACACATTGTAACCGCGCCCGGCGGGTTCTATCTATCGGTCTGGCGAGGCTGACTTCTATTGGCCGTTTTCAGTTGAGCAAAATTATGTCAGGCATCATCAAGGCCGTTCTCGGGTCCACCAACACCGGTAAAACCCACTACGCCGTTGAGCGCATGCTTGGCTATTCGTCAGGCATGATGGGCTTTCCGCTGCGGCTGTTGGCGCGCGAAGTGTATGACAAGGTTGTCGCGGTAAAAGGCAAGAACCAGGTCGCCCTGATAACCGGCGAGGAACGCATTGTGCCCGAAAGCGCGCGGTATTTTCTCTGTACCGCCGAGGCCATGCCGCGCACCGCCGCGACAGACTTTGTCGCTATCGATGAAATCCAAATGGCCGCCGACCCGCAGCGCGGCCATGTGTTTACCGAACATTTGCTGCACAGCCGTGGCCGTTTCGAAACCCTTTTGCTGGGGGCAGAAACCATGGGGCCGCTCATCCGCCGGTTGGTGCCCGAGGCTGAGATCGAGCGCCGTGACCGCTTTTCAAAACTGTTCCACGTGAAACCCGTCAAATTATCGCGCCTGCCGCGCCGCAGTGTGGTGGTGGGTTTCTCTGCCGCCGATGTTTATGCCATGGCCGAACTGGTGCGCCGCCAGAAAGGCGGGGCCGCGATTGTGATGGGGGCCTTGAGCCCGCGTACCCGCAACGCACAGGTTGAGATGTACCAGTCGGGCGATGTGGAGCATTTGGTCGCCACCGATGCCATCGGCATGGGTCTGAATATGGATATCGGCCATGTGTCCTTTTCCCGGCTGGGTAAGTTTGACGGGCGGCGCTTTCGCGACCTGAGTGCGGCGGAGGCAGCGCAAATCGCTGGGCGGGCCGGGCGATACAAACGCGACGGTACTTTCTCGACACTCGGTGGCGGCGAGGCCGAGGTGATGGACCCGGCGATGATCAAACAGATTGAAGAGCATAATTTTGAGCCGGTAAAGGCGATTTATTGGCGCAATCACCGGCTGGATTTTGCAACGATTCCCCGACTTTTGCGCGCATTGAACACACCTGCGACCACAGACGGCCTGCACAGAGTGCGTGACGCGGTAGATGCCCATGCATTGAAGGCGCTAGCAGCAGACGACGCAGTGGCAGCGATGGCAACAAGCCGGGATTCGGTCGAAAGGCTTTGGAATGTATGCCAAATTCCTGATTTCCGGAAACTTTCGCCCGAGGACCATTATGGTACGCTCAAGCGAATTTACAGTGAATTGATGGCACCAGCCGGGGTTATTTCCCATGATTGGATCGCGGGTCAGGTCAAGCGGCTTGACATTAGTGACGGTGATATAGATACCTTGGCCGCGCGAATTGCCAGTATCCGCATATGGACCTATGTGTCCCACCGCAAAGGCTGGCTGCAGGATGCGGCCCATTGGGCCCATGTGACCCGCAGTGTTGAAGACCGACTTTCGGACGCGCTGCATGAAAAATTAACCCAGCGTTTTGTGGACCGCCGCACGGCAGTTCTCATGCGTTCCCTCAGGCAAAGGGGTGAGCTCAGCGTGAGCATAGATAAAGAAACACAACAGGTATCTGTTGAAGGACATGAGATCGGCGAAGTGCAAGGCTTTTCCTTTAAGGTAGAGGCGGGTGCTGCGCGCGATGACCAGAAGGTGCTGAAAGCTGCTGCGGAAACTGCGCTGCAGGTTGAGCTGACCCGCAAGGCCAAATTATTCGCCAACGTAGGTTATAAAACCCTGACCTTTGACTTTTCCGCTGGCCTGACGAACCCGCAGTTGATGTGGGAAGGCGCGCCCATCGGCACCGTGCAGGACATTGGTGCCTTTATGGCGCCGCGGGTAAAGCTGTTGTCATCCACGCTGCTTAATGACGAGATGAAAGAATTGGTACGCGGCCGGGCCCAAGACTGGCTGGATGCCCGCATCACCGAAAAGCTGGACCCACTGGTGAAGCTGGCGCAAGAACTGAACGGTGAAGCTGAAGCACCGGAAGGCACAGAACCACTTTCCGGTTTGGTGCGCGGTGTGGCCTTCCGTCTGATGGAAAATTACGGTGTGTTGCCGCGCAAGCTGGTTGACGGCGACTTGCGTCAGATCGACCAGGATGCACGTAAGGGCCTGCGCCGCTTTGGCATTCGTATCGGTGCGACCAGCCTCTATATGCCGTTGGTGCTGAAACCGCACGCCATTGAGCTGCGTCTGATGATGTGGGCCATGGCGAGTGATTTGAGCGCGCTTCCGTCGCTGCCGACACCGGGCATGGTGTGGGTTGATACCGAAAAAACAGCGCCTAACGCTTTTTATGAGATGTGCGGCTTTCATGTGGTCGGCAAAAAGGCCGTGCGCATGGACATGCTCGAGCGTTTGGCTGACGCTGTGCGACCACTGGGCCAGGACCGCAACTGGTTTGAAGTAACACCTGAGATTATGGGCCTGGTTGGCTTGTCCGGTGAAGATTTCGCCGAAGTGATGCAGGGCATTGGCTACAAGAACGAGCTGCGGGCGGTGGAGCCTGCTGCAGAAGAGCCAAAAACCACAGAACCAACCGCCGAAGAGCCCACAGCCGAAGAGCCTGTTAAAGACGAGCCTGCTATAGAAGAGTTTGCTGCCAAAGAGGTCGCCGAAGAAAAGCCCGCAGCAGATGCAGCAGAAACCGAGGTTGCCAAAAAGACAGACGAACCTGACGAGACAACCAAACCAGCAGATGCTTCTGATGACGCGGCAGACCCTACTGAGGAAGCAGCGGTTGTTGAGCGTCATGTCTTTATGTGGGCACCAAAACGGCAGGCGCGCCCGCACGGAAAACCACAGGGCAAACCGCCGGGTCGGCGCCAACAAGTTAGTGGAAAGCAGGACGGTGGCAAACAAGGCGATGGTAAACCGCACACCAGGGGCAAGCCTCACGCAAAAGGCAAGCCGCGCAACCACCAAGGCAAAGGCAAATCCACAGGCCCGCGCACCCATACCGCTCGGCCCAAGGCCAAACCGATGGACCCGGATTCGCCGTTCGCAGCACTTGCAGGGTTGAAAGACGCGCTGTCCAAGAAAAAATAGCTGACCATGACGACGCCGCAAGAAAGCAGCGCAAAGCTGCGGCTGGATAAATGGCTGTGGCAGGCACGGTTTTTCAAGTCCCGTTCGCTGGCGGCGGCGCAGTGCCGGGCCAAGAAAGTGCGGATCAACGGCGCGCACGCAAAAAAAGCCAGTGCGCCAGTATGTGTGGGCGATGTGTTGACCTTCCCGAAAGCAGGCGATGTCAAGGTTATCGAGATTGCCGCACTAGGCGCACGGCGCGGGCCTGCCCCTGAGGCTGCTCTACTATATAAAGACCTGACACCATTAAGGGAAACCACCTCTGCAGGCGCTGAAAAACCAACAAATCCCAGCCGGGAGCGAGGCATGGGGCGACCGACAAAAACTGACCGGCGGGCGCTGGACCGGTTGCTGGGAAAAAGTTGATTTGCCTAGGCTGAAGAAAAGGCATTGCCCAGCGTGGTTCTTTTCGGCATAAAATCAATTCACGGGCCAAGCCTTCGTGGAATTAGAACGCCAGAAGGCACTAAAGGAAACATAAGGAGACGCCGATGACCTATATCGTCACGGAAGCATGTATCAAATGCAAATATATGGACTGCGTTGAAGTTTGTCCGGTGGATTGCTTCTATGAAGGCGAGAATATGTTGGTGATCAACCCCAACGAATGCATCGATTGCGGCGTGTGCGAGCCGGAATGCCCGGCGGAAGCAATTTTACCTGACACTGAGGACGGCCTCGAGGCGTTGCTGGAGTTGAATACCAAATATTCGGAAGAGTGGCCCAATATTACCACTGCCGGCGAACAGCCTGCTGACGCCGATGACTGGAAGGGCAAAGAAGGCAAGATGGAGCATTTCTCAGCCAATCCCGGGAAAGGCGACTAAACTTTCTATTTTCACCGATGAGCGGAAAGCCGGGCCCTCTGTCCGGCTTTTTGCTTTTTGGCGGGGGCACGCTGTAATTTTGACCGATTTGTCAGCTTTTGAGCCCTGATATGGTCTAGGGGGTACATTTTTAGTGAATTTTATGTTACACTGGCGTGGATTGTTGCACGAAACGAACGTTTTTGCCGTTTGATTGTCGGGTGATCTTGGCTTTCCATGCTTTAGGGCGCACGAGCTAAGATATTGATACTCAAAAGATATCACGAACGTTTTATCAAGTGGCGCAGGTATTTTTGCGGCGCTGAAGTTTGTGCAGCCTGTTTTTAGTAGTAACTTTCAGGCACGCCGATTCGATTGGACTTTAAACGATAAAGAACTCGAATTTGATATCATTGGGCGAGGTTTACACGAACATTTGAACCTTCGAGGGGCCACCTGATTTTGGTGGGTGGAAGGTTTGTCGGTTACGAGTTTGTTCGCGTCAAGCCAAGGGTGCCAGAATAAAAAGGATATGTGAAAATGGCTAAATTTAAAAATCTTCCTTATGCGATTGGTGACTATATCGTTTACCCAAAGCACGGCGTTGGCCGGGTGACAGAACTGGAGACCCAGGAAGTTGCCGGTATGTCGCTGGACCTGTATGTCGTTCGGTTTGAAAAAGAACGCATGACGCTCAGGGTTCCCACTAACAAGGCAGAAGTAAGCGGCATGCGCCGCCTGTCGTCGGACGATACGCTGCAAAAAGCCTTCACCACGCTGAAAGGCCGCGCGCGCATCAAGCGTACCATGTGGAGCCGCCGCGCCCAGGAATATGAAGCCAAGATCAATTCGGGTGATCTGGTGTCTATTGCCGAAGTTGTGCGCGACCTGCACCGCGGTGATGACCAGCCGGAACAGTCTTACAGCGAACGCCAGATATACGAATCAGCACTTGGTCGATTGGCCCGCGAACTGGCAGCGGTTCAAGATATTGATGAAGAAGCAGCCATGGGCAAACTTGAAAAAGAACTTGCCGCTTAACGTGCGTCTGAAAAAAGCTTTTAAAACCCGTCCTTTGTGGCGGGTTTTTTTATGAATAGCGCCATTTCAAAATTGTTTGAAAAAAACACTGTAAAATTCCGTCAATATGGTGATAATGCTCCCGATTAATCAGATGCATTAAATCTATTGACGGAGAGAGACGTGGCGATAGGTAACTGGGCAACTGGCGATGACAGGCGCATTATTCGGTTTGCGATGAAAGCTCCCATGCTGGAACGCGAAGAGGAAATCGACCTTGCTATTGCGTGGCAAACCGAGCGCGATGAACATGCTCTCAAGAAACTCACTGAAGCTCACCTGCGATTGGCTGTTGCCGCCGCAAGCCGCTACCGTCATTACGGTTTGCCGGTCTCTGACCTGATTCAGGAAGGCACGGTTGGCCTGATGGAAGCGGCTTACCGATTCGAATCGGCCCGGGAAGTTCGATTTTCAACCTATGCGTCATGGTGGGTGCGCGCAGCCGTGCAGGACTATGTGCTGCGTAACTGGTCGATTGTTCGCACCGGCACAACCTCAGCCCACAAGGCGCTGTTCTTTAATCTGAAACGCCTTAAGGCAAAAATGGGCGTCGATGCCGACAGGCCGTTATCGTTTCAGTCTCGCAATCAAATCGCCGACGAAATGGGTGTGCGCTTGCGCGACGTGGAAGCCATGGAAGGCCGCTTGTCCGGGGTTGATCGGTCATTAAACGCGCCGGTAGCCGACGAATCGGCCCAGGAATGGCAGGATCTGCTGATGGCCGACACGCCCCAGCCTGATGCGCTTTATATGGCCACCCATGACCGCAATAAAAAATCAGTTTTGATCAATGACGCCATGAACGACTTGACGGACCGCGAAAGCTTCATCATTCGCCAGCGCCAGTTGAAAGAAAACGGTGTCACGCTTGCGGTTCTTGGTTCCCAGCTTGGTATTTCCAAAGAACGGGTTCGCCAACTGGAAGCGCAGGCACTGGGCAAGCTTAAAGATTCGCTGGTGCGCCGTATCGGTGACCCGGTCGCCGCCGGTCTGGCCAACGGTTAATCTTCTAGGGTCTGACCAATCGTATTTGCCCCGGCCCTTCCAACATTATATGAGGTCCCCCTTTCTAGGTAACCCAGCCGCGAACCTCCAAATATTTTGCCTGAAATGTTAGTGGGTCCATGCCTGCTTTCTTAAACGCACGCAGCGCGCGCGCTGGTATTTCAGCGGTGAAGTCTTTCCGCCAATCAGCGCCGAAGTTCAAAAAAGTTTGCCGCCGGACAGTTGCAACATCAAGCACTGTACCTCGAATGATCTGAAACCACCCAGTGCGCATCCCTTCGTTATTGGCTTGGCTGTCTGCGACCACTATTTTTGTTGTTTGCCACACGCCCAAGCTGTTCGCCCGGGCGCTGTCCTCGTCGGCATACAACTGAGCCAAGCCAGCCGTGTGATCGCGGCGTGTGAAGACATAGGCAGCACCTTCGCGCACCAGCTGCTGCTGCAACCACTCGCCGGTGGGCAACAATATATGAGCAATTTTCTGGCCGTCAAAGCTGATCGCTTCGCCTTCGCAGAATAACTCGACAGTTTTCCCCCGTGTGCGGCTTTCAAGATTTTTATGCGCCCAGGCCGCGTGGGGCCAACTGCCGTAGGCTGCGCTCGCGGGCCACAGTTCCGGCATTTTGACCGATGCTAACTGGATCCTGTCGCCGTTTGCCGCCACAAGGGTTGCGGTACTTTCAACCGACCTGATCGTGGCACTGCCGCAATTGGACAGCGCTGCGGGCATGGGCGCATCCGCTCCAGCTGCCTCCGCCGTCAGCAGTGTCACAGCCGCCAACACCGCGCCGCTGGCGCGCAGAATTTTTTCGGCGAACAGGTTGCAAATCTTGACCACGGCCCCTCCTTCACGCAGGCTATTCTAGCGGTTCACCCGGTGGTGGCAACGAAAGGCTTTCTAAAATGGCACACGGTACTCATGACTATGCGGCAGACCCTCGCAACGCAGACATCAAAATAAATATCAACGGCGAGTTCTTCTCCCGCGATGATGCCAAGATATCGGTGTTTGACAGCGGTTTCATTCTGGGTGACGGGGTGTGGGAAGGCCTGCGCGTTCATGAGGGGATCATCGTGTTTCTGGGCCGCCACTTAAGGCGTTTGTATGACGGGGCAAAGGCACTGGATATGGATATGGTGCTATCCAAACAGGAGCTGGCCGAGCGGCTATATGTCACCATTGATGCCAACCTGATGGAAGAGGGCGGGCATATCCGTTTGATGGTAACCCGCGGTGTAAAAGCAACGCCGTACCAGGACCCCCGAGTGACCATTAGCCCACCGACAATTGTTATCATTCCGGAGTTCAAATCCCCGGTTCAGGAAACGTTGGACCAGGGCATCCGTCTGTTTACCGTTCATGTACGCCGTGGTTACCCGGATGTTCAGGACCAGAAGCTTAATTCGCATTCAAAAATCAACTGCATCCTTGCCTGTATCCAGGCGACCAAGGCCGGGGCAGACGAAGCCTTGATGCTCGACCCGCACGGTTTTGTTGCCACCTGTAATTCAACGCATTTTTTCATTGTTCGTGACGGCGAACTATGGACATCAACCGGGCAGTTTTGCCTTGGCGGCGTGACCCGTAAAATGGTGATCGAAGCCGCGCGAGACGAAGGCATAACTGTTCACGAGAAAAATTTCAGCCTGACCGATGTATACGTTGCGGACGAAACTTTTGTTACCGGCACCTACGCTGGTTTGGTGCCGGTTCGTGAAATTGACGGGCGATCAATCGGCCAGTGGAACGGCACTACCGGGTCGATGGTTGCGCGCCTGCGAACTGCCTACCGGCGGCAGCTGGATGCCTCGATTGCTGAGGGACGAGATTTTGGGGGCCGATCTCTTGAGGGACGGTAAATGAGCAAACATCCACAGACTGCCCTAAGAATAGCCATGTGGTCCGGCCCGAGAAACATCTCCACTGCCTTGATGCGGTCGTTCGAAAACCGCTCAGATTGCACCGTGGTTGATGAGCCTTTTTACGCCCATTATCTTGACGCAACAGGTATTGACCACCCTGGTCGCGACACCATTCTCTCTAGCCAGTCAAAAGGCGGTGATGCTGTCGTTTCTTCCTTGATGTTGCCGTTTAAGGGCAGCAAAAAAGTGCAATACCAGAAACAAATGAGCCACCATATTACAGCTGCTACGCCGCTGGACTGGGTCAAGGATGTTCATAATTGTTTTCTGCTGCGCGAGCCTCGGGCGATGATCGCCAGCTATATAAAACAGCGCGAGGATCCGGTATTCGATGATCTGGGTTTTCGCCAGTTGGCAGAAATATACGACCGTGTTGCCAGCGGCCAGGACGATGCGCCAATTGTGATTGATAGCGATGATTTACTGCGCGACCCACCGACATTTCTGCGCCGGTTATGTGCTCGCCTTCACATACCCTTTGAAGGTGCGATGTTGGCGTGGCCGTCGGGTACGCGGCCTTCTGACGGCGCGTGGGCACCCTGGTGGTACGCCAAAGTGGAAAAATCTACCGGTTTTGAAAATCGGGCACCGTTTACCGGTAAGTTGCCTGCGCATCTGGAAAAGCTGGCCCAGCAGGCCATGCCCTACTACAGGCGGTTAGCGCACCATAAACTTTCGTAACCGCTTGTGCGCCGTTGGCTGTGTTTGACAGGCGCCAATAACAACAATCTGACTAGCCTTAAAATAGTCCCTGCGCATCGTCGGTTTTGTGGGCTTTTTTCGGTGGCGCCTTCGGCAGGTCGAGCCTAACACTGGTGCCGTGCCCCGGCGCAGATCGAATGGTCATCTCGCCGCCGATTAACGTGATGAAACGGTTCACCAGCGGCAGGCCAAGGCCGGTGCCCACGCTGGTTGTTTGATTTTTGTTCTTAACTTGTCCAAAGGGGGCCAGCGCCACATCAATTTCTCCCTTGCTCATGCCAATGCCGGTATCTGAAATGGTAATTCGATACCCGTCGTCGGCAATTTCTGACCGGACAGAGACCTGGCCGCCCGACGCCGTGAATTTGATAGCATTGGACAGGATATTGATCAGAATTTGGCGAATGATGCGTTCGTCGCTGACGATAACCCCGGATTCCAGTTCGGTGATCAGTCTGATCGACCGTTCGCGCGCGCTGGTTTCGATAATGCGAACCGATTCTGAAATCACTTCAACAGGGTCCATGGCCTCGGC
>JAJFIT010000187.1 GCA_021774775.1 Alphaproteobacteria bacterium
ACGGAAGACAGCGGCGCGGGCGAAACTGTCAGTGGTACGGTTGAAGCATCAGACCCTGATACAAACGATACGCTTGAATGGAGTGGAAGCGCCGCGGGCACCTATGGGTCGCTGACGATTGAAACAGATGGTAGCTGGACCTACACGCTGGATAATGCCAATGCTGATGTTCAGGCACTGGATACAGGTTCCGTCCCTCTGCAAGAGGTGTTCCTGGTTAATGTCAGTGACGGCATAACCGACACAACTGAAGAGATTACAGTTACGATCAACGGTGTCGATGAACCCGTTATTCCGGAAATTTCTGAAGGAAATTTGACGGCACCAGGTACGGCGATCGGCTCGGTAGCCCAGGCTGGATTCTACAACTCTGCCAATCCTGATCATAGTGATTTCTGGTACGTTCAACTGGAAGCGGGAACCCAGGTTTCCATTCGCGTTGACCGGATCGAAGGAGCGCTTGATCCGGCGCTATTTGTCTTCCAGGGTGCGATTGACGATCCGCTGGCAACACTTGGTTCGACTATCGAGTCCTCAGATGCAGGTTATATTGGCTTTGCAGACGACGAAATCGCTCACCCTGGCCCGTTTGGTGATCCATTTTTCACCTTCACGGTTCCGGAAACAGGCATATATACCCTCATCGTCACCAACTATCTCAGCGGTGGTGATCATGGTGGTGACTTCGAGTTTGATTATCAAATTACAGTTGATGTCATCTAGCGGGAAGCCACTGGAAGAACACTTGAGAGCCTTCGGGCTCTCCTGTAGCTAAAAGAAAGGGGCGTGACGAATGGGTTGCGCCCCTTTCTTTGTGTTTAAGGGGTCTGACTAACCGCCTTGCATGCCGGTGTGTTTTTTAGGCGCGCAATCCTATTCTTCGGCGATAATTTCTACCATCGGAATACCCTTCAGCGCTTTAAAAACCGCAGCCCTGAAGGGCCGTTTGGACCAGGCATTAAAAAAGAACGTCAAATAGGGGTCCCCGCCGGTGAAACGCTCTTCAAAGGCTGAAAAGTCCAGTTTTGCCTGGGCATCTTCATCGCTCAAGCCTTGGGCAAGCAAAACGTCGCGTTGATCTGCAACGGCGTCGGCAAATTCAATCAGCAGGTCTACATATGTTGTGTCACGCTGTATTTTGCCGTGGCCCGGCACCAAAATATCATAATCGAGCGCGTTGATATTCTGGAGGGTCACCGAGAATTTTCTGGGTGGAACATTGAAAAGATACGGCACTGGCACCACAACGATGTCGCCGGTCGCGACAATTTTTTCCTGCGGCAGCCACATGACAATATCACCTGCTGTGTTGGCGTCCCCCAGATACATAAACTCAATGCTGCGGTTGCCTGAAACAATTGTCAGCTTGTCGTCAAAGGTGATGGTTGGCTGGGTAATTTTCACGCGCTGCGAATCGCCGTGAACAATGTCTGCGTCATTGATGATGTTGTTGTAATATTTCCTGTGCGCCGGGGTGAGCGGGTTACCTTCGCGGTCTTTGCCGGATTCCATGTACCCCTCAACCGTTGCTTTATACTCCATCGTGCCGGTGCTGTATCCGTCAATATAGCGGATGCGTTTGCTGTTAAAAACTCGGTGGGTGAAGCTGTGGCTTATCACCTGAACGTTGGGAAAGGCTTCAAGGTATGGGTGGATGCCAAAGTTGTGGTCGCCGTGCCAGTGACTGATGGCCACATGGGTAACAGGCTTGTTGGTTACGCTGCGAATTTTCTCAATCACGCGCTCTGCATATAGGGGCATGCCGCCACCGTCATACACTACGACACCCTTGTTAGAGACCACAAAGGTGGCGGTGCCCATAACCGGATTACGCGGGTTGTCCTCGCGCACACCTGCCCACACGCCGGGGGCAAGCTCCTCGAATGTGGGCACCAATGGATCAGCCGTGGCTGCACCGGAAAAAACTGCAAGGCCGCAGCAAAACGCCCCTATAATTACGGCATATATATTGTTTATTTTCTGTTTCATGGTTTTTCCTCTCTGTTGAGAGGAAGCTGGCGAAAACGGGCGTTTAATAGAACTTAAATCCGGGTAACAAGGGTAAAGAAACACCGTCGCGCTGAATGAATTGGGGCCAACCTCCTATAGGTAGGGGCTGGCTAGCCACATGATGCGCCCGAGAACCCGGTGGCTGCTGCGGCGCTTCTTCAGGTCATCCAGCGACACCGGGGATGCAGCCGCATAGCGCGCTTGCATCCATTCGCTCATTTGAGCGGCAAACTGCTGGTCATAACATTCGATATTAAACTCGAAATTCAGCTTCAGCGAGCGAGCGTCCCAATTGGACGAACCAAACAGGGCCCAGTCATTGTCAACAATCATCAGCTTGCTATGATCAAAGGGCGGCGGCGACAGAAACACCTGACATCCCGCCTCGATCAGTTGCTTTGCCCCGGCCATGGCCGCCATGGAAAACATTGGCAGATTGCTTTTGAGCGGCAGGAGAATGTCGATGACAACACCGCGCAGCGCCGCTTGCTTCAGCGCCGCTAAGAGCGCTTGCTCAGGCAGAAAATAAGGTGTGATGATCTGCACCCTTTCGCGCGCCGACGCCAGCGCGCTTTCGATAATCATCGCGGTTTTCTGCTGGGGCTCGTCGGGGCCGTCGGGCACCGACCGCGCTGCCACACCGCCCTTGATCGGCGTTACCTTTGGCAGCCACAGCGCCTGGTCCAGCTGGCGCTTGCTGGAATAAAGCCAATCATCAGCAAAGGCTTCGGTCATCTGGGTGACAATCGGCCCTCGCAGGCCAAAATGAGTGTCCCGCACCTGCTTTTTGCCTTCAGGTCCTTCCAGATGGTGTTTGCGAATATTCATACCGCCCGCAAAACCGTGCGTGCCGTCAATGATCAGCAATTTCCTGTGGGTTCTGAGGTTAAAAAACGCCAGTCGCCATGACAACCGCGCCGGGTTGAAGGTAACCACATCAATACCGTGCCGCCGAAGCAGGCTGGAAACCGGTTTCAGCCCGTACATATTGCCCACCGCGTCCACCAGCACCTTCACGTCAACGCCGCGTTCTTTGGCGCGCACCAGCGCCGAAATAATTTTCCGGCCCGCCTGGTCGGCCTGAAAAATATAGGTGGTCAACGCCGCAGTATGCTCGGCCTTGTTGATCGCTGCGGCCATAGCCTCATACGCCGCCCGACCACCTTCATAAGGGGTGATGGTGTTGCCGCTGGTAAGCTCGGTGCCGGCAACCCGGCCCGCCAGCCGGTCATGGGCCAGCCAGCGATGCGGCGCATCCGGGGTAATCTCGTCCAAATGCTGGCCTTCCGGGTCAGCCAGCGGTCCCTCGCGCGGGGCCAGGCCGCGCCTTTGGCGCACCGCTACCGCGCGCCGCCGGATGCGGCTGATGCCAAACAGTGCATAGACCAAAACCCCGAAGAAGGATGTCAGCCAAACCACGGCTACCCACGCGATAGCTGAACGCACTTCGTCTTTGGTATAAAGGATATGCACGGTTGTCAGCACCTGCGCCACAAGGCCGCCAAGGGCAACAAAAATCAGATCCAGCCATTCCAGTGCGAAAATTTCCATAGCTTCTATATAAGCGAATTTGACTGATCGGAAAGCCTTCTATCGCCGTGATACTGCATCGCTGCGCTATAAAAGCACACTATACTTGTCGGCGGGGGCGGCATTCGCTAGCGTGCGCTTATGAATGATGCAAACCCAATTTTTGAAAGCGATACGCGCCTTGCGGGCAGTG
>JAJFIT010000188.1 GCA_021774775.1 Alphaproteobacteria bacterium
ATGCCCATATCGCTGATGCCGGTGCGTTCGTGGGTCAACAAATATTTGGCAATGGTCCAGCCTTTGTCTTGCTCGCCGACCAAATTGACCTTGGGAACCTCAACGTCATCAAAGAAAGTTTCGCAGAAGGGCGAATTGCCAGAAATCAATTTAATTGGTTTGGTGGAAACGCCTTTGCTTTCCATATCAAACAATACAAAACTAACGCCGTGGTGTTTGCTGCCCGAACTGTCTGTGCGCACGAGACAGAAAATCCAGTCAGCTTTGTCGGCGTATGATGTCCAAACCTTCTGACCATTCACCAGATAATGATCACCCTTGTCTTCAGCCTTGGTCGCCAATGACGCCAGATCAGACCCGGCGTTGGGCTCCGAATAGCCTTGGCACCAGCGAATTTCACCGCGGGCAATCCTGGGCAGATGTTCCAGTTTTTGCTCGTGGCTGCCGAACTTCAACAACGCAGGGCCAAGCATCCAGATTCCGAAGGATGTGAGCGGCGAACGAGCCTTGATCCGGCGCATTTCGCCTGCCAGAATTTTGGCTTGCTCGGCGCTCAGGCCGCCGCCGCCGTATTCGGTCGGCCATGTTGGCACTGTCCAACCGCGGGCCGCCATGCGGTCCAGCCAGTTTTTCTGGTCTTCAGATTCAAACTTGAAATTGCGCCCACCCCAGCAAGCATTCACATCGGTCAACAAAGGTGTTCGCATTGATGCCGGGCAGTTTTCCTCTAACCAGGTTCGGGTCTCGGATTGGAACGTTTCCAAGTCAGTCACTACTCTCTCCTACTCTCGGCTGATCCTGATAAAACTTCGTGGCACCAGCTCGCATAACGACTATTCAAAAATATGTTTGTTTCCACAGTGACATCGGTCTGAGTTGCCCTAAGTCAAGCTCAAGAATGATTTTTAACCAATTCTTTGCACTATTGATCAAAATCAACGGCATTTACCTCGGTTTCGTTGCTCAATATCGGGATTTTACGGATCAATATCCAGGTTTTGAGGAACAAAGGAGCCCTTTTCAGGGTCAAAACATAGGGTTTTATGAACACTCTTTCCTATCGCAGCATCTGGCAACTCGCGGGACCCAACATCGCCAGCAATATCCTCATGGTGTCGATTTCTTTCGCCCACTTGTGGATCATTGCACCGTTTGGCCCGGAGGCCAGCGCTGCTGTTGTCACCGGTGGGCGCATCCATTTTCTGCTGATGTCGGCATCGATGGCCCTGTCGGTCGCAACCACCGCAGTTGTGGCACGCGCCTGGGGGGCGGAAAACCTGCAGGAAGCATCGGAGGCGACAACAAGCTCGCTGACGCTGGCGGTTCTCATCTCGTTGGGGCTGGGCGCAGTTACATTTCTTTTTGCCGCGCCTATTGTTGGCCTGTTTGGTCTGGATCCGACCTCTAGCCAGCTGGCGGTCGACTATGTCAAACCATCCGCGATCCTCAATATCTTTTTCGCCCTTGCGCTAACCGTATTTACCGCCTTTCGTGCCATCGGTGATGTGGTGCGCCCGCTAAGGTTCAGCGCAATCGCTACCCTATTCGGCACCGTTGGGTCCTATGTATTGGTGCATGGCAGTTTCGGCCTGCCTGAAATGGGCATGGCCGGCATTCCCTGGGGCACGGCAGCCGGCCAATTGCTCGTGGTTTTGTGGTTTGGCTTCAAGTGGTTAACCCGGCGCTACGTTCTCTTTCCTACTTCCCATGCAATTTTTGACACCGCCCGATTAAAGCAGCTGGCGAAAATTGGCATGCCCGCCGCCATGGAACAAGTGGTGCTGCAAAGCAGTTTGGTTTTGTTTATGGTACTGGTTGCCGGGTATGGAACCGCCGCCTTCGCGGCCTACGGTATTGGCATCACCATCCTGAGCATTTGCATCGTCATCGGCATGGGATTTGGTGCCGCCAGTGCCGCACTGTCCGGCCAGAACCTGGGCGCACAGGACCCGGAAGCCGCACGCACAAACGGCTGGATGGCCATGAAGATGGCAATCATTTGCATGACGGTTGTTGCGCTTATAACCTTTTCATTCAAAGCGCAACTGGCGGCGATGTTGTCAATTGACCCGGATATCCGCCGCTATACCGAGTTTTTCATCATCATTCTGGCGGTCGTTCAACCACTAATGGCGATCGAATTTGCAGTCGGAAGTGCATTGCGCGGTAGCGGCGAGACGCGCTACCCGCTGGTGGTCACCTTCATTGGCGTGGTGCTGGTTCGGTTTGGTGTCGGCTTTGTCGTGATCCTGCTGGACGGTCCGGTAGAAGCCATATACGCCGTCATAATTGCCGATTATCTGGTCAAGGCAACGCTTCTGGTTCTGCGGTTCCGCTCCAACCACTGGATCAAAGACCAGGACGATCATGCACCGCTTGCTGTGCAATCGTTGGCGGGTCTTGCACGCGCACCTGTGCGCAATTATTTCTCTCGGAAACCGCGTAAGAATTGATGGCTTAAACAAGCGACTGGTATTTTTGCTTTTCTTGGCTTGGACCTATGGCGCTTTCACACTAGTTTAATGATCAAACAGGCCATTTGCCTATTATCTACCAGCCAGCACAGGAGACACTTTCATGAACAACCCCTCAGTGAGCAATGATGGTGTTCTCGATATTCCATCGGTCAAAGACCAGGTCAGCGAAGAAGAGTGGCAGGCACGGGTGGACCTTGCTGCCGCTTACCGCATGTGCGCTCATTTTGGCTGGGATGATCTGATCTATACCCACATATCTGCGCGGGTTCCGAACAGTGATCACCATTTCCTGATCAATCCACTGGGGTTGATGTTTGAGGAAATGACCGCCTCCAGCCTGATCAAGGTTGATCTGAACGGCAAAGCCCAGATGGAAACACCGTTCATCCCCAACGCCGCTGGTTTCGTTATTCACAGCGCCATTCATGCAGCGCGCGAAGACGCAGGCTGTGTTTTGCACCTGCACACCGATTACGGCGTGGCTGTCTCCAACCTCAAGAGCGGGCTCGAGCCCTTGTGCCAAAGTGCCATCCCGGCATGGTCTGTTGTCGCCTACCACGACTATGAAGGTTTTGCGGTGAACGAGGGCGAGCAAGAACGCCTGGTAGCGGATTTGGGTGACAAAAGCGCGATGATTTTGCGCAACCACGGCACGCTAACTGCCGCCAGTACAACAGCGCAGGCGTTCGAACTTATGTTTTTTCTGGAAAAAGCCTGCAAGGTGCAAATTCTAACTCGCGCAACCGGCATGGAACTGCATGATCCCAGTCAACAGTCGATGGACAACGCGCTGCGCGATCTGCGGGTTGTGGCTGGTGCCAACGGCGCGGACAGATTTGTGTGGCCGGCAATCCTGCGAAAAATGGACCGACTAGACCCAAGCTTCCGGATATAGCAAAAAATATGCAAACTCTTGCCCAATTTACCGACGGTCTGGCAGTCGAGCGCCTTGACCGCCTGCTGTTTCGCGGCAACCCGAACGACTGGCCTAACCGGCATGTGTTCGGCGGTCATGTAGTAGCACAGGCAATGGAAGCGGCGGAAAAAACCGTCGACGACGGCTATCAACTGCATTCATTGCATGGGTATTTCCTGCGCCCCGGCATTGCAGGACAACCGATCATTTATGATGTGGACCCTATCAGGGATGGCCGCAGTTTTGTAACCCGCCGAGTTGTTGCCCTGCAAAACAGCGAGGCTATTTTCACGCTCGAGGCATCGTTCCACGTAGGCGAAGACGGAGTTTCCCACCAAATCGACATGCCGGATGTGCCAATGCCGGAAGATTTGGACGATGACGAAGCCTACTATGAGAAAATTCTGCGCGCTTTCGGTGCCGGACAAAAGGGCCGCCCGTTTCTACCCTTTGAAACCCGCGCCATTGACCGCATGGACCTGGAGGACATGAAACCGAAAGACCCGGTAACCGGTTATTGGTTAAAGCTGAAAGAGCCTATCGGCGATGACCAAACACTGCATCGACGTTTGCTGGCCTATATTTCGGACTTCGCGTTTCTGTCGTCGAATTTGCGGCCGCATGCGATGATCCCGCGCGACCCACGGTTGAAAACTGTTGCCAGCCTTGATCATGCCATGTGGTTCCACCGTGATAATTTCCGGTCGGATGAATGGATTTTCTATAAAACCGATGGCTATTGGTCAGGCAAAGGTCGCGGGCTGGCCCGCGGCGCGCTTTATTCCCGCGGTGGCCGATTGCTGGCATCCACCGCGCAGGAAAGCCTGCTAAGGCTTAAAAAAGACAGCTAACCAATCGAGCGAATTTATACTTTTACCGAAATCGGCACGAAAGCCTCTTCCAGTTGTTTCGCGGAAAATTTGCGCCGCCACACCACATAGCGAACCTCGGCACCGCTCATAATATTTCGTCTTAGACCTGAGCCTGATTCTATAATGCCCAGTGTTTCCAGCGCCATTTTCTTTTTACCACTGTCAGGTTCCCAGTCGGTAAGAGCCAGGTAACTATCGCGAATTTGCTGGGCTGTGCGCTCGCTGACATCATAATTTCCAGACAGGTTGAAATAGGTTTTCAGCCTGTTTTGTTTAGTAGGCAATTTGTTCGACACCTGCGAATAAATGAAATAGCCACCGGGACGCACAACTTTTTGCACGTGTTCGGTCCATTCCTGGTTTTCCCTGAAGGCCCTCAAATCATCCATACAAAAAAGCGCGTGAAATCGCTTCTTGCCGCGCATAATCGGATCATCCAGATGCTTAACCGGATATAGACGAACCGCACTAACTTTTTTGAACATGTCCTCAAGGTGATCAAGGCACTCCTGCCGCCCTTCATAGGCGTCAACAATATAGCCTCGATTGGCCAGAGTTTTTACCAACCGTCCACCGCCGGGCCCAATCACACCTATGTGGGCGCGTTCCGGCAGATCTTCAAACATCGCCATTGTTTCAATGACATCCAAACTGAGCGGACGTTCGCAGTAATCTACATTTTGGCCGTTGAACATCAGGTCCATCGCCATGGAAAAAGCCAGACTTTCACTCATTTGAGTTCCATTCCCTCACTGGTTACGGGGCGACCCCCCCTACAGTGTGAACCGGCGCCCCTTTCCCTGAGCGGACATCACATCATTGTCCGCATGCTGCCAGGCTACGGAACTAAACCCATCTTTGCCTAAAGTCTTTAAACAAGGCCTAACGATTGCAGAAAATTTGAGATAAATTCAACTAGTGGGCGGATTTAGATATTCGAATCTTCGATCAACTGGCGAGCGTATCCACCCAGCAAGTTGGTACGTCCGGCAAATGATGCGAATGCCGGGTTTTTGCTTTGGCCGTGATAATAACGGTAGTAAATCTGCTGCAGAATTACTGCCAGCCGGAACACGCCGTACACGTGATAATAATCGAATTTCGACAGATCGTAACCAGTGCGTTCTGCATACAGGTCGCAAATTTCCTCGCGCGTTAACATTCCAGGCTCCAGGCAAGGCTGCATGCGCATCATCTTCATTGGCTCCGGGTCGCTGGGCTGGCTCCAGTAAGCCAGCGTATTACCTAAATCCATCAACGGGTCACCAAGCGCACTGATTTCCCAGTCCAAAACCGCAACGATCTCGAACGGGTTTTCCTCGGCAAGAATGACATTGTCCAGGCGGTAATCACCGTGCAGGATAGAGTGCCCTACTTCGCCTTTTGGCATATTGTCTTCGAGCCATTTTCGCACATCCTCAAAGCTTTCCACGTCGTCGGTAAGCGCTTTTTCATAGCGGCGATTCCAGCCCAGCACCTGACGCTCCACATAACCTTCCGGCTTGCCAAAATCGCCAAGGCCAATGGCGTTGAAATCAACTTTGTGGAGGTCGATAAGCTTGTCGAAGAAGGACAAACACAGTTTACGCCCTTCTGCGGCACCAAAACCCCATTCTTTTGGGATGTCACGCTCCAACTTGCGCCCAACAACTTGTTCCATCACGTAAAACTCGGCACCAAAAGGACTGTCTTCATCACTGACATGAAAATAGGTTTCAGGCACCGCCGGAAACACCGGTTTCAGGGCATTCATCACCTTGAATTCGCGGATCATGCTATGGCCGGACTTGGGCCGCGTGCCGGACGGCGGACGGCGCAGTACAAAGTTACGATCGCTGTATTGAATTGAGTATGTAAGGTTCGAGTTTCCGCCAGCAAATTGCCGGACTTCCGGCGTGCCCGTCACACCCTCAATATTTTGCTTGATCATTTGATCGACAATAGCGGCGTCCAGCTCTTCGCCTTCGCGCACATCGACCGTTTTATTCAGTTCGTCAGACATTACTGAACCCTACTCAAAATTATCACTATTTAGGCTATGTGCCCGCCGTCCATGACAAGCGTGGTGCCGGTGGTGAAGGCTGCCGCGTCTGAAGCAAGATACAGCACGCCGCCGACCATATCCTCGGGCTGGCCCGCACGCGGGATCGGGAAACTGTCAGTGTGCGACTTCAGCAAATCATCATTGGCGGTGAAAACCGCAGTCATTTTTGTATCCACCAGGCCTGGGCATATTGCGTTTACCCGGATGCCATCATGGCCGTATTCCCGGGCATAAGCTTTAGTCATATTGATCATGGCGCACTTGGTCATTGAATAAATACCCTGCAGGTGGCCCGGGGTAATTCCGTTGATAGAAGCAACATTGACAATAGCACCGCCACCATTCGGTTTCATCATTTTTACCGCCTGTGCTGACAGGTAAAATGGTCCTTTGAGGTTTACGTCAATGGTCTTATCAAAGGCAGCTTCCGGTGTGTCCCCTATCAGACCATAAAAGGGGTTTGTACCGCCACAGTTAACCAATACATCGAGGCGGCCATATTCGCTCTGTATCCACTCGAACACCGCTTTTACGTCTTCCATACGACCTGCATGTGCTGCCTTGGCTGTCGCCTTGCCGCCGTCAGCGCGGATGCTTTCCGCTACAACTTCACAGGCCCCCTGATCGCGCGACGAGACAATCACATCTGCGCCGTTAGCCGCAAAGGCCCTGACAACCGCTTCGCCGATGCCGCGAGATGAGCCACTGACAAAAACAACCTTGTCGGTAAAATCCATTAACTTCGTATAATCCATTGTTTTTCCTAACTTAAAGTCAAATATTTATACCGGCCTGCCCGTGGTCTCCAGCTGGTGGCGGCGGAATTTGCGCATGCCGCCAATCCAGCGGTCATAATCATTAGCCTTGTGCTTGAAATAGCCATCCACTTCCTCATGCGGCCGGATCATAAACCGACCCTCGCGCATCTGGGTGAGCACGCGGCGGGCAAACTCGTCAGCCTCCATCAGGCCGTCACCGGCGGCAGAACTATTTTCGGCCCCTGCGGTCATTTTGGACTTAACCGCCTGCGGGCACAGTGCCGCCACATACAAGCCGTCATCACCGTGCGAAATTGCCAGGCTTTCGGCAAAGCCAACTGCCGCGTGTTTGGTGGTTGAATAGGAAATATCGCCGATTTGGCTCAACAGGCCCGCAGCGGAGGCCGTGATGACAAAGCCACAACCGCCGCGTTCCAGCATGCTG
>JAJFIT010000189.1 GCA_021774775.1 Alphaproteobacteria bacterium
GCGTAAATCTCTTGCTCGCTTGTACCGGCATAGTCTTCCAGCCAGGCGTCAGCTTGGCCCGCGCTGCGGTTGTAAACCGTCACACTATGCCCGGCGGCAACCAAATGCCCGGCCATTGGATAGCCCATTACCCCAAGCCCAATGAATGCAACCTTCGCCATTAATCTTCTCCTGAAAACGCTGAAAGCCACCCTGAATTAACAGCGCAGCTTTCTTTGCTTAGGCGAGCAGGGCGTAATTGTCCAGCGGCGCATAGCCTGCCGCTAACCGGAGCCCCGCCGCAATGCTCTCAATCAGAATTTAGCGGTATATTTGGAGAAATTTTTCGCCTCAAGTTCCCAGCGCTTGTCCCCAACAATACGAAATTTCCGTCTGTTGGTTTCCCACATCTGCCGCTTCGCCTCGCTTTCAAACAGGAATAACTTGTTGTCCTGAATGGCAAAAACCGCGGGGTTGGCAGCAACTGTCTTATGGTCTGACATGGCAAATGCGCAGTGCCCGCCGTATTGCGGCGCATACTGCATTGGGTTGTCGATGAAGGTCTGCCTGCTCTCAAAACTGGTAAAATAATAAATCTGCCCTTCATAAACATAGTTGATCTCGGGCTTGCCGGATTTGGGTAACCCACCAGCGAAATAAAGCGTCGCATCATACCCGCCAACAGCAATGACCAATTCAGCAGCTGGTTTTTCATCAGCGATAGTGCTCGCAAATATATTTTCAGCGCCTGCGCTTGCCGGCATCATTGGCAACATCAGCACCGCTATTGGCAGCATCGCAATTTTCATCGTCTTTTGCATTTTCACGTCCTTTGAATTAACCCTGCTAAACTTTTGTACCAAGCCCACCATTCCAACTCACGTCACGTCAGCACACCAATCGGTGAACATCATGTTATTGACCAAATTATCAACGCCGCCAATATATTGGTCGCTGGGCATTATCACAGATTATTTCCCGGGTTGGCGGCGAGCATAAATCGCCATATAGTCAGCCTTCATTTGGCCTATGGCCACAGGGCAAAATTTGAACGGCAGGACGATACACTGATGCAAACACTGAAGTTTTGGCTAATTTTTGTCGGCGCGCTTTTGGTTACCTTTGTTGCCATCGGCTTCGGCTGGCTAAAAAGCAGCCTGCCACCCACCAGCGGCGCCTACGAAGTGGCTGGTGCAAGCGATACCATCACCGTCGCCCGCGACAGCAACGGTGTCCCCCATATCGACGCAGCAAGCGAAAATGACCTGGCTTTTGGACTGGGCTACGCCCACGCGCAGGACCGCCTGTGGCAGATGGAAATGAACCGGCGCATCGGCAATGGCCGGGTTGCAGAAGTGCTTGGCGAAGCAGGCGTCGGATTCGATAAATATTTCAGAACACTGGGTTTTACCCTGCGCGCGGAAACCGCGCTGGCCGCCTTGCCACCCGAAATTGTCGAGGGGCTTGAGCATTACGCCGCCGGCGTAAATGCCTATGTGAGCGAGCGCCGCGGTGCCCTGCCGCCTGAATTTCACCTGACCGGCATAGCCCCCGAACCCTGGACCCCGCGGGATTCGCTGGTATGGCAAAAAATGATGTGGCTGGACCTGTCCGGCAACGCGCGCCAGGAAATTGCCCGCGCCCGCTTGCTGGCCAAATTATCGCCCGAGCAGGTTGCCACCATTTTCCCCTCCTACCCCGGCGAAGAGCCCCGATTTTACCCGGCGCTGACAGCAATCTATGACAAATCACCAATCGTGGCGGCGGCAAGGGCAATCGGCCCGGAGAAACCTGCAGGATACGGGTCTAACAACTGGGTGGTTTCCGGCGAACGCACCACAAGCGGCATGCCGCTGTTGGCCAATGACCCGCACCTTGGTTTGACCACCCCGTCCATATGGTATTTGGCCCGGCTGCATAACCGCAGCGACAATACCAACATCGTGGGCGTCAGCTTCCCCGGCGCGCCCGGCATTGTTATTGGCCGTAACGACAATATTGCCTGGGGTTTCACCAACACCGCACCTGATGTGATGGACCTGTTTGTTGAAAAGCTTGTCGGCGACAACCGCTATCTGACCCCGACCGGACCTGTAAAATTTGAAACCCGCGCCGAAGTTATCAAGGTGCGCGGCAACGACGATATTGTGCTTAACGTGCGGGAAACCCGGCACGGGCCTGTTGTTTCTGACATATATGGCGGCAGCGACGAATTTCTGGACGACGAGCATGTTATTTCCCTGCAGTGGACCGCGCTTCTGCCCACCGATACCGGTGTGGTGGCACTGCAAAGCCTGGGGGAGGCCAAAAACTTTGAAGAATTCAAAGCCGCTGGCAGTTTCTACCGCGGGCCAGAGCAAAATATGATCTATGCCGACACCGAGGGCAACATTGGCTATTACGCACCGGCACTGGTGCCCGTGCGCCGCGCCGACAACGAGATCGGTGGCACCCTGCCCTCACCCGGATGGGACGCCAAATATGACTGGCAAAGCTTCCTGCCCTACGACGAACTGCCGACCCGCTTTAACCCCACCGGGGGTATTATCGCCACCGCTAATGAGAAAATCGTCAACGGTGATTACCCGCATTTCATCACCAACGACTGGGCGCTGCCCTACCGCGGCAACCGCATTCGCGCCCAGCTAAAAGCCACTGAAAAACACACGACTGATAGCTTCGCTGACCTGCACGCCGACATTGTGTCCGACATGGCCCGCGACCTGACGCCCTGGATTGTTGCCAATCTGGAAGACACGCCAGTGAAGGCGGCGCTCGCGGCTTGGGACGGCACCATGGGTACCGAGCAGTCTGAACCGCTGATATTCTATACCTGGTTGCGCCACTATCAGGCGCAGTTGATGGGTGATGAGCTGGGCGAACTGTACACAAGTTTTACCCGCCAGCGTCCGCGGATTCTCAAATCCAGCCTTTACTGGGCTGCAGAAGGCCAGCCTGGACATACCGACGATAGCTGGAACACGGGCTATTACGCTCTGCCCGTGCTCGCCCGCGACAAATCACTGGCGTGGTGCGACGACACCGCAACAGACGGTGAGGTTGAGACATGCCGTGCGCTGGCTAACCGCGCGATGGCCCTGACCATAGACGAGTTAACAACACGCCACGGCGACGACATGCAGACTTGGCAGTGGGGGGCGACCCACACCCTGCACCAAAGCCACCGCCCCATGAGCCAAATACCTGGAATGAAAGATATTTTTGGTATTACCACCCCGGTTGGCGGTGGCCGGTTTACAGTGAATGTCGCCGGTGTGAGCGCCAACCCCGGCAACCTGAACCAGTCCACATTCGGCCCCAGTTACCGCGGCATTTTTGACATGTCTGATCTGGAAAATTCGCTTTATGTGCAGCCCACTGGCCAGTCTGGAAACCCCTTTTCAGAGCATTTCGATGACCTGTTCGACCAATGGCGTGATGTGGAATATTTCAGAATACCCACCAAAACCACAATTCCCGACGATGCTAAGGGCATCCTGACGCTGGTGCCCTCTGCACGCTGAACTACACCGACTTTGGCACAAAGAAAAGTAACTACCCGCCAAATGTGAACCAGTTGTTAACCATCTGCTGCAATAGTGATCCGCAACAACACGGATTAAACAAGCAGAGCGGATAAATCCTTGGCCGACGACGACAAACCAAGACCGATAATCAAGAAGGTGAAGAAAGTTCAGGGCGG
>JAJFIT010000190.1 GCA_021774775.1 Alphaproteobacteria bacterium
GCGGCGCGGCAAAAAGACCGCGAACCTGATTTGGGGCAACCAGCCAACAGTACTTGTTGGTGATTTTCTATTCAGCCGCGCCTTTGAATTGATGGTGAAAAGCGACAGCTTGCGTGTTCTTAAAATTCTGTCATCGGCTTCTTCGGTTATCACCGAAGGCGAAGTCTTGCAGCTGACCACAGCAAATGACCTTTCGACCACGGAAGAAAAATACCTGGAAGTTATCACTGCAAAAACCGCCGTTTTGTTCGCTGCCGCCTGCGAAGTGGCGGGTGTGGTCGCCGACCAAAGCGAAAATGTGATTTCTGCGCTTGAGGCATACGGTCGCAACCTTGGCATTGCCTTCCAACTGATCGATGACGCGATGGATTATTCTTCCAAACAAGCGACGATGGGCAAAAACACCGGCGACGATTTCCGTGAAGGCAAAATAACCCTGCCGGTTATTCTGGCTTATCGGCGCGGCACCGACGACGAACGCGACTTTTGGAAGAGAACCATGCAGGCTGTTCGTCAAACCGACGATGATCTGCCAACCGCGCTCGCCACACTGCAAAAATACGGCACGCTGTCGGCCACTGTGGACCGGGCCCGCCATTACGGTGAAATGGCCAAGGATGCCCTTGCAATTTTTGATGACAATAGTGCCAAAACAGCAATGGTAGATATCGTCGATTTCTGCATTGATCGTGCCTATTAATATTGCCCCTAAATTGCGGAGCGCCAAATTTGTCAGCATTGCAGCGATTCTGCTTTTGGCCAGCAACACAAGTGCATTGGGCGAGACAAACGAAACAGAACCGATAACGGTTTTTGTTGCTGCAAGTCTGGCCGACGTAATGCCGCGTTTGGCTGACGCGTGGCAAACCGATAGCCGCGCGGCCCGTGTCCGCATATCCGTGGGGGCCAGCGGTGTTATTGCCAGGCAAATAGAAGCAGGCGCGAATACAGATCTGTTTATCTCAGCCAATCAAAGGTGGATAAACTACCTGATCGGCGACGGACATGCGGCCCGTGACAGTACAGTTGTTGCCGGGAACCGGCTGGTAATGGTTATACCGTGCGGTGCCACCGCACCGACGGGCCTAGACAACCCGCTTGGCTTCAAGCGCGTTCTGACATCGGGACGGTTCGCAATGGCAGACCCAAAAGTGTCACCCGCTGGTGATTATACCAAGACCGCACTGGAAGATTTAGCCCTGTGGGGCGCGGTGAAGCAGAACGCCACCTATGCAGGCAGTGTGAGGTTGGCATTATTGCTTACCGAACGTGGCGGACTGCCCGGATTTGTTTATGCGACAGATGCCCGGAAAAGCGCGCACGCCTGTATAGCAGTTGAACTGCCAACCGACAGTTATCCGGCCATTGAATATGTTGGGATAGTGCCGAAAAACGACAGCGGCGATGCAAACACAACTGCGGCGGCGTTTCTGACCTGGCTGACTGGCCCAGTTGCTGCCGCGATTTGGCAAAAACACGGATTTGCCGCAACTGTTCCAAAATGAGACAGTCCTACCTGCTCCAATCAGGGACCGACCCGTCCCTAAATAGCACAGTATTAATCTCCAAGAATTATAACTCATTGAATTTAAACAAGTTAAAATTTTGGCATGACGATTGCGATGATTAAAATACTTCCGGCACTCTGGCTGCCACCAAAAACCGGAAGCGTTAAAGATAAATATGGTCCTGCTGCCAATTGGACCATTCTGAAAACAAGAACCGGCGACGCCCCCTTTCCCAATTTCCACCGAGGCGTTGCCGGTTTTTATTTTGCATTCCTCCAAATTGACCCCATGTTAGAGGCGCAAGACCCATACAGGTGGCAGATGGAAGATGGCGGCTATCAAAAAACCAGAATTTAAGCAGGACTTTACCGCGCGCTATCGCGAGGCCGAACAAATGTCCGGTTTGGTGACCCGCGTTCTGTGTGAAAACCCAAGCCCCTACACATACACGGGGACCAGCACTTATGTTGTTGGCAATGCGACCGACGCTGCAATCATTGACCCCGGCCCGGTGATGGTCAACCACGGCGAGGCCCTGCTGGACGCGCTGGGCGGCAAGCGCCTGACACATATTCTGGTTACCCACACTCATGTTGATCATTCACCGCTCGCCGGATGGTTAAAGCAGCAAACCGGTGCTATGATATATGGCTACGGCGCGCACGGTTCTGGTCGGCGCGGCGGCCTTGTGGGCGAAGACGTGGAAGAAGGTGCGGACAAATCATTCGTGCCCGATGAAAAACTAAATGACGGCGACACGCTGGCCGGTGACGGTTGGACCATTCAGGCCGTGCACACACCCGGTCACACTGCAAATCATCTGTGTTTTATGCTACGCGAAGAAAATATTCTTTTTGTCGGTGACCATATTATGGGATGGGCGACAACCGTGATTTCGCCGCCCGACGGTGACATGCGAGACTATATCAAAAGCCTGCGCAAAGTTGCAGCGCTTGAGCCTGAGCGCCTTGCGCCCACCCATGGCCCGTGGGTTGAAAACCCCAACCGCTTTATCCGCGGCATAATCACGCACCGAAAAATGCGCGAAGGCCAGATTTTGAAGCATCTCAATGAAACCCCTCAGACAATCACTGACCTGGTAGCCAGAATGTATAAAGATGTGGATAAACGCCTGCATCCGGCGGCGGCACGCTCGGTTTTAGCGCACATGATTGCCATGGTTGACGACAACAGAGTGACGTGCTGCGGCGAGCCCACACTTGATGCAACCTACGAACCGACTTAGTTTTGGTCGTGTTAGCCCAACAAATCCTTGATTGCACTTGGCCGCGCAGCCCTGTAAATATGCGGCACTAATCCTAATATGCCCGGTGTTTCGGAGACTTTTATGAACCTGATGTCCAAATCAACGGTTGACCCAACGCTAGACCTGATTGCGGAAATTAAACGCCTGCGGGAGGAAAAAAACGCTGTTATTCTCGCGCACTATTATCAGGCGGGCGAAATTCAGGACATCGCTGACTTTGTCGGTGACAGTCTGGATCTGTCGCGCCGTGCGGCCGAAACTGACGCTGACGTCATCGTTTTTTGCGGTGTGCGCTTCATGGCAGAGGTGGCAAAAATTCTTAGTCCTGAAAAAACCGTTGTCCTGCCTGATCTTGCTGCTGGTTGCAGCCTGGAAGACAGCTGTCCGCCCGACGAATTTGAAAAATTTGTCAAAGCAAACCCCGATCACATGGTTCTCAGTTACATCAACTGCTCGGCGGCTGTTAAGGCCCTGACCGATATTATTGTAACAAGTTCAAATGCCGAACATATTGTGAGCCAAATTCCAGAAGACCAAAAAATCATCTTTGCACCGGACCGGCACTTGGGCGGCTATCTGTCTCGCAAACTGAACCGCGATATGCTGTTGTGGCAAGGCACTTGTATTGTGCATGAATTGTTTAGCGAAAAAGAGCTGATCAAACTGAAAGCCAAACACCCGAATGCACCGGTTGCCGCGCACCCGGAATGCCC
>JAJFIT010000020.1 GCA_021774775.1 Alphaproteobacteria bacterium
CTAGGGTCAGGACCCATTAATTTGATTTACCCAGCAAGAGCTGATTTTTTCAGCGAACAGGATGAAAAGCGATGGAATATTGATATATTTCAAGCGTGTCAGCCGCCTTCGCTGGAAGTAGCAGCCTTGCCCTTCGGGTTCAGGTTCAGGAGGAAACCGGTGCGTCAGCAGGACTTGAAAAGAGGGCCACTCTTGTCTGCGCCTGCCTTCTGCCGGTTTTCCCCTGGACCTGAACTGGATGAAACCATATTAACGGGTCCTGACCCTAGGAAGGATGGGCCTGCTGTTCGCTTAACGGAATGATGATGTCGGTTTCGCCTGCTTCCAGGAAGAACACCGTCGCAATCAGGGCAATTTTACCCATATCTTCGGTCACCGGCCCCACATCACGGGCGTGCATATAACCACTTAACATGGATGCCGCCTGTGCCCGGGTCATGTCCACCTCGCCCAGCAAGACTTTTACCGCGTTGTAATTTTCGGGCGTGACGTCAAAGGTGCCATTGAGAAAAGGCACGCCGTCTTTGGTCACCGCTGCTTTTAATATTCTGACATCAGCCGTCATGTCATCTCTCCGCCGGAAAATCTACCAGTCCTGATCCTTACTGAACTTGGACGCTGCATCCTGACCCATCAGGTTTTCCAGTTCCCTGTGAGAGCGCCTCGCATAATCGATCTCCGCTGCTTCATCACCGCTGAATTTTGCGCTCTGTTCAATAGCTATTTCGTCATAGCGCCTGAACCGCCCTGCGGTGCGGTGCGCAATGTGGGCTGGATAGCCCAGTTCGCGCAGGCCCGCTTCACCAATTTCAAGAGCGGAACTGAACGATTCGCGGCGAACATGATTAACGCCAGCGCTTTTTAATTTATTGATGTCCCCGCGCGTACTCGCACGTGCCAGTTTGGTCAATTTAGGAAAATGTTTGGTCGCCACCTCTGCGGCCTTGAGAACGGCGTTAGGGTCGTCCATCGCCAAAATCAACAACCTCGCGTCCTTCGCGCCTGCTGCTTCCAACAAGTCAAGGCGGGTCACATCACCGTAAAAAACCTTATAGCCAAATCGCCGTAGCGTTTCGATGTGGTTGGGGTTGCTATCAACAACAATAGTGGGAATTTTCAGCGACAGCATCAGCCGACCTATAATCTGACCAAAGCGGCCAAACCCGGCGATAATAACGTGACCCTCGCTGGCTTCAACATCGCTTTCCCTATGCTCGGCTTTGCCGGTCCTGCGCATAATAAGGTCGCGCAGGAAAATCATTAACGGCGTCATCAACATGGAAAGTGATGCAACAACCAGTAATTTCGCTGCCACTGCGTCGGGCATCATGGCGGATGCGGTCAGCAGTGAGATCAATACAAAGGCAAACTCGCCCGCCGGTGCCAGCAACAGAGCAAAATACACTTTATCATTGCGGCTAAAGCCCGCGATCTGACCAACAAGAAGCAACACTGCGGACTTTACAATGATAAGCGCAGCAACCAGCAAAATAATCTCAATTGGATCGGTCAGCAGAAGCGACAGATCAACCGACATACCAACAGCAATGAAAAACAGGCCCATCAGAAGCCCTTTGAAAGGCTCGATGTTCAACTCCAGTTCGTGGCGATATTCCGAATCCGCCAAAAGCACACCGGCCATAAAGGTGCCCAGCGCCATGGAAACACCAACAAGTTCAGTCAACAATCCGCTGCCCACCACAAGCAGCAGGGCGAAACTGGTAAACACTTCACGCAGACCGGTCAGCGCGATATAGCGAAACAATGGCCGGAGCAAAAACCGGCTGGACAAAATAAAGAAGGCGAAAACGCCTAATATCCTCAGTTCCATTCCCAACACAGCCCCCGCAGTGTCACCGCTGAAAGCTATAATTGGAATGAAAGCCAGAATTGGGATGATGGAGAGATCTTGAAACAGAAGAACGGAAAATGCTGCAATCCCCACTTCAGATTTACCCTGCCCGCCCTCTTCCAGAGTTTGCAACGCAATCGGAGTGGACGAAAGAGCAAGCGCCAACCCAATGGCCAGCGCAAGCATAATGCCAATACCGCTTGACCAGACCAATGCCGCTATCACTAGGGTTGAACCAACCACCTGCACACCGCCAAGTCCCAAAAGGCGGCGGCGCAGTTGCCACAACATAGATGGCTTCAACTCAAGCCCGATCAGGAACATCAGCAGCGCGATTCCCACTTCGGAAAACTGCAAAATCGCATCCACATCGCGGATAAGCCCAGCGCCCCATGGTCCGATAACCATGCCAGCCGCCAGATACCCCAGGATCGACCCCAGGCCCAGGCGCTTGAACAACGGCACCGCAATCACGGCTGCTGCCAGAAACACAAAAGCGCTATCTAAAAAGTCAGGATCATCCATGCTCAGGTCTCCACCGGCGACGTCAATTGCTGAATGGCGTCAATGAAATCGTCCGCGCGGGCATTGATGTCGTCATACTCCAGTGATCGCACGCAGTGGGTAACGAAGGGTCGCCCTACCTGCATGCCGCAGAACTCTGCGGTCATACGAAAGGGCAACAAAAAACTCTCGATTTTTGCACCATGTGTCGCACCGGGCAGATACGCGCTTTCCGGTGCACCTGTTGACACCGCCAGCATGGTTTTTTTACCCCTCAGTGCCGTACCACCCTCGCCGTAGGCAAATCCGTTTTGCAGCACGACATCCATCCATTCTTTCAACAGTGCCGGCGCACTGAACCAATAGATCGGGAACTGGATAACCAATACATCAGCGTCAGTAAGCGCCTTTTGCTCGGCCACTTCGTCCACATGCATGTCAGGATAAAGTTCGTACAAATCGCGGATTTTCAGTCCGGGCATCCGGCGCGCCCTCTCTTGCAGTCGCCGGTTATAACGCGACTTGTGCGGCGATGGATGGCAATATAGAAGCAAAATATTTATCATCCCATGACACTAGTGCTGTCATGGGGTCATGGCAAACCGAAAGCTGTATCTCACAAAATAGCATTACTAGTTGGCCAGTCCGAGTATTTTGATTTTACCTGAGCATGTAGGAAAATTCGGTCCACGGTTATGCCGTCGCTGGACATGGGCAAATACAGCGCCGCAATCGTTAAATAGCGTTTAAAATTGGAGAGAGCATCCGCCATGACCATGATCGGTTTTTTAAACTCTGTGCAATGTTTGCAGGCCTGAAAGACACGTTCGCAAACTTCTTTCGCGTCATATTCCGAGACCAGCTTGCCAGTCACTGCACCATAAAAACTTTCCAGTCGACCCCCAACCAACGATACTTTTGCATCTACAAAAGCTCCGCCGTCATCGTAGATAAGTTCAAGAAGAGCGACTTCAGACAGCGATGGTTTCATGTCAACAGGATTGAGGTCCGCCCGCCGGGGCATCCGCTTGCCGCCGGTTTTTACCTCAAAATAACACAGGTCTTTTTCAACAATCGGGTCGTGCGCGC
Source organism: Alphaproteobacteria bacterium (assembly GCA_021774775.1). Taxonomy (GTDB): domain Bacteria; phylum Pseudomonadota; class Alphaproteobacteria; order Sphingomonadales; family Kordiimonadaceae; genus Kordiimonas. The sequence continues at coordinate 3,446 of JAJFIT010000020.1, forward strand.
GCCATTGCTCTGCGTCTTCAATCCTGAAGTTTTCGAACACCGGGTCATTATCTGCAACAAAACTCATCGAGTGGCCCACTTTTTGGGTTCAATTGGCATAATCATAATGGCCAAATAAACTGTCGTGTCGATCCCGAAACAAACCTACACTAGGGTTGTTGGCAAAATCCAGTAAGCACAGATTATTTTTGTATCTGTGTAACCAACAAGTTGGGACTGAGCTTCCCTGTGCCAGTCGTAGGCGCGAAAGAGATGTCAGCTCTTCACTTGGGAAATTTTGATTTCACCTGGTTATGCAGGAAAATTCGGTCAACACGCACACCGTCGTTGGACATAGGCACATACAGCACCGTAATGGTAAGGTAGTTTTTCTGCTCGGACAACGCGTCGGCAACAACCACAATTGGCTTGGCAATTTCGATACAACGCCGGCATGCTACTAAAATACGGTCACTGACAATCGGAACCGGATAATCGGAAATCAACGTACCGGTCAGCGAGCCATAAAAATTATCCAGCTTGGTGCCTTCAAGCAACCCTTTGGCGTCCACTACCAGTCCTGTCTCATCATAGATCGGCTCAAGCAAGGCAACTTCGGGAAGGATGGCTTTCATTTCCTCGGGGCTGATATCATCGCGTCGGGGCATCCGCGTACCACCCGTACGGGCTTCAAAATATTTTAAATCCTGATCAACCACAGGGTCATGCAAACGCCACAGTTCGGCGTCTTCAATTCTGAAGTCTTCAAAAAAAGGTTTTTTGTCTGCGTGTAAATCCACTGCGCGTCTCGTCCGTATTTATGCGAATACCTCCGCTCCGGAAAAATATATCTGCCCATCCTAAAGTCGACTTTCATGACAAGATGAAGCCTATCCGATCCAAAATCAAATTATATTGGCACCGCCGCCACATGGCCAATTGGCTCATCTATGCTGGATGGCGGCACGGTAAACCACGCCGGACCAGCCTCAGTCATATATAAGCAGTCTTCCAGCCGAACGCCAAACTCGCCGTAAATATAAATACCCGGCTCGTTGGAAAAACACATACCGGGCGCAAGCTTTGTTGCTTCGCCGCGCACAAAATTAACCCGTTCGTGGCCGTCCATACCAATACCGTGGCCAGTTCGGTGGCTCAGGCCCGGTGTCTGGTAATCCGGTCCGTAGCCCAGGCTTTCATAGTAGGCGCGCACCGCATTATCGACGCCGCCTGCGGGCGTGCCGATCTTTGCGGCACCAAAGGCAACATCCTGCCCGCGGCGCATGGTTTGCCACACCTCGCGCTGGCGAGCGCTGGCGTCGCCGTAGACAAAGGTGCGCGATATGTCCGATTGGTACCCTTCCACATTGCAACCACAGTCCATCAAAACCACATCGCCGTTCTTCAGACTTTGCGGTGCGCCGGTACCGTGCGGGTAGGCGCTGGCTTCAGCCAGCAACGCCATAGTCCAGATGCCCTTACCGCCCAGTTTTGCCTGCGCGCCGCGCATTAGGGTGTTGATATCCGACGGGGTCATGCCCGTTTGCAGGGTGTTCCACACATGATGGTATGCCCCCAGCGTAACTGCGTTTGCGGTGTGCATCAATTGCAGCTCGTGGCTGGATTTGAACATACGGCAGCCGTCAACCACACTGCGGCCATTGGCGATGGCCACAGACTGCGCCTTCAACCCTTCGACGACAAAGTAACGCACCGAATCCTCAAGCCCGATTAATTTGCCCGCCACGCCGCGGTCCGCCATAATTTGTTTAACGCGCAGGAACGGGTCCTCATGCTCATGCCACGGGCGCACATCATCGCCGAAGCTCATGCGTTCACGGGCGCGGGGTTCCTCGAAAAACGGTGTTACAACAGCGATATCACCCTCAGCCGGGATAACCACGGCGGTTAGACGCTCGCTGCGGCCCCAGCTGATGCCGGTGAAATACATCATTGATGAACCCGGCTCCAGAAGCAGTGCTCCGAGGCCCTGGCGGCGCATCAGCTTTTGTGCCTTTGCAATGCGCGCTTTGCGCTCGGTGGCCGAGATAGGCACGGCCCCCGCCGCAATATTTTGCAAACCATCGCCGGGGTTTTGTGTGGTTTCCCGAGTGATTTCCCGGCTGGCTGCGGGCAATGCAGGTGCCAGCGCCGTTATTGCTGCCGCGCCGCCCAAGCCTTGAAGGAAAGCCCGTTTTGACTGATTTGAACTCACTTTTTGCCCCCAACTATTACTGTGCAGCCTTCACCACACGCCCGCCCTTCATCACGAAGCTAACACTTTCGGTTACCGAAATATCATCCAGTGGGTTGCCGTTCACTGCAACAATATCAGCCATGAAACCTTCCTTGAGCGCACCGATGTCATTTTCCATTTTCAACAGCGTGGCCGCGTTAATGGTGGCAGCCTGCAGCGCCTGCATCGGTGTCATACCGAACTGGACCATGCGGGAAAACTGTTTGGCGTTATCGCCGTGCGGATAGATGGCTGCGTCTGAACCGAACACCATTTTTACCCCGGCCTTCACCGCGCGGCTGAAGGCGTCGCGCTGGGCTTTGGACACCTGCTTTTCCTTGTTGATATTTTCCTCCGGCACGCCGTTGGCCTCGCCGAACGCCAGCGTATATTCGGTGTTGTAGATATCCATCGAAAAATAAGTGCCATAGTCCTTGGCCAGCGCAATCGCCTCATCGTCAGCGAAACTGGCGTGTTCGATACTATCCACCCCGGCCACAATCGCAGCCTTGATACCGTCTGTTCCGTGGGCATGGGCGGCGATGGTCATTTCGCGCTGATGTGCCTCCGCGACCGCCGCCTTCAATTCGTCCAGACTGAGTTGTTGCGCCCCGACCTTGGTGCCCTTTGAGAAGACACCGCCGGTGGCGCATACCTTAATCGCATTGGCACCGTATTTGATATTTTCGCGCACCTTGGCGCGGATTGCCCAGGGGCCATCTGCCGCACCGCCGCTGCTGACCTGCATTTCAGGCGGCATGAAATTATTGTCGCAGTGGCCACCAGTAATGCCGATAGCATCGCCGACCGCAAAAATACGCGGCCCATCGATATCGCCTACATTAATACCGTCGCGCACCGCAATAACGCTGTAACCGCCCGCGCCGACATCGCGCACGGTGGTGAAACCGGCCATCAGGGTCTTGCGCGCATTTTTAACCGCCACAATCGCCTGGCGCGGGGCCGAGTAACCAAGCCCCGCGAAGAA
>JAJFIT010000191.1 GCA_021774775.1 Alphaproteobacteria bacterium
GGCTGGTCAGCCTTCGGTTTTATCGCCGCTGAAGCTGATGTGGCCAGGCACTAGACATCACTGAATTTGACAATATCGTGCCCGCTATATTATAATGAATGTTATAATAAGTAGACAGGTAGCGACAATGCATAAACTGAAGCTGACAACAATTGGTTCTTCCACCGGCGCGGTTTTCCCCAAGGAATTACTGGCCCAGCTGAAGCTGAAAAAAGGCGATCAGATTTATGCGGTTGAGACGCCCGAGGGTGTTTTGCTAACCCCGTATGACCCAACCCTGGAAAGTCAGTTGGAAATCGGGCGGGACTTCATGAATAAATACCGCGACACCTTCAAGGTGCTGGCTAAATAATGCCCGCCTATAACTGGGTTGACCCGCTTGTTCTTCAAATGCTTCACAATGAAAGCCTTGCCCAACACGGCGGCGCAACGGGTGTGCGTGATCAGGGTGCGTTCGATTCCGCGATGAAACGCGCAGAAAACCTGGCGCATTATGATGATCGTGCTGATATAGCAGACCTTGCCGCTTGTTATGCCTACGGCCTGGCCAAAAACCACCCGTTTGTAGACGGTAACAAGCGCGCGGCTTTTCTGTCGGTTGGTTTGTTCCTTGGCATTAACGGTTGCCGACTGACAGCATCGCCAGCGGACGCTATTCACGCAATGCTGGAACTTGCTGGTGCTGACTTGCCGGAAAAAGCCTTTGCAAGCTGGATCAGGGATCATATGACCAAATTATAGATTAGCCGGAGTGCGCTGCTACAGCCGCCATTCGGTGTTAATCGTCTTTGCCGTCTATTTATCGCCGCCGTCACCGCCACTGGTGAGCGTATTATAGCGCTCGCGCATGTTGCCGCGCAGGCCGTCACAGAATTTCACCTTGCCGAAATCGGTCATCAGGCTGTCGAACAGCCCGCGCCTGCGCCCGACGTTAAACATAAACACGGTGGTGGCAACATCACCCAGCAGGTTCATGCGCTCCGTAATCGATTGCTGGCGGCCAATGTCATTGAGGGTGCCCGCGATGGGTGATTTGGCCGCCTGTACCGCGATGCGGTAATTGCTTTCGGTGGCCAATTGGTCCAGCACTTTGGGCTCGAAGGTGTCGTCGCTGCACACCAGATCGAAGGCAACAACCTGCGAGGCTTCCTCAACCAGATGCAGCTCGGGCGCGTCAGCATTTTCGGCCAAAAACACAACATGCTGGGCCGCCAGTGTGCGCACCAGTTTGGCGCGCTGCAGCATATAGGTCATGGATTTTTCATATTGGGCGCGCAGCTCTGCCTCGGTTTTTGGGGGTGTTGGTTTTTGCGCGGGTTGTTGATCTGGTTTTTGTTCGGTTCTCTTGAGTATCTCCTGCACTTCAGGCGGCAAAGGCTCAATTGGTTTGGGCTGCGCCGCCGCGCTGGTGCTGCCAACCACCCCGAAGCTGATCAACAGGATGGATATGGAAATAAATTGCTTAGGTTTAATGTGCACGGCTGGACCCCAAAATCACTCAAAAATACTTAGTTAAAACCCCTATAGCGGTCCGACGGCAAAAGCAAAAGCCCCTGCCCTCGGTGTTGTCTTTATTGGTGCCAATTAAGGCAAAAGCGAGGGCAGGGGCTGGCTTCGCCCAATTCCCCGGCTGTCGCACCCGCTACAGCATTTGGGCGGCGATCATGCCCATGCCGATAACGCCTGCCAGCCATATCAGAGGCCGAATGATCGGCCAGCCCGCCAGGTAAACAACCGCATGGACAATCCGGGCGTAGAAGAAAACTTGCGCACCCAGGATGGTCATGTCGTTGGAGACGCCCGCAGCATGAGCGGTTAACACAAGTGCCGCGAACAGGACGAAATTTTCCTTCATGTTGACGGCCAGACGAGTAGCGCGTTTGCGCAGCACGCTGGATTCCGGCAGGTCATCACGCGGCCCCGCTTGCGCTGGCCCCCCGTTTTCCTTGATGCCCATGCCAGCTGGTATCAAGATTAGAACGAAAGTCAGGATGGTGCTCCATAGCAGAAGCGTTAGTTCTGGTGTCATGGTTGGTAGCATTGGTTTTCTCCCCTGGATTAACCCTGTTTGTTGTATATCGCGGCGGACGGAGTTTGTCCAAATACGTTACTTGGTCGGTAACCACTGCGACAGGAACGCGACGCTGTTGCCGCCCATGATTTTACGGATTGTGGCCTCGGGCACGCCCTTGACCATCAGCGCTTCGGTGACCAGCGGGAAATCCTCGGCGGTCAGTGACGTGGTGCTGCCGTCCCAGTCAGAGCCGATAACAACATGGTCTTCGCCGACAAGGCCAATGCCGTATATAAGTGCGTCTGCGATGCCGTCCGGTGTTGGGGTGCAAATGGCCTGCTCCCAAAAGCCAACCGCGATGAGCCCGCCTTTGTCGGCGATGGCCTTCATCAGGTCGTCGGTGAAATTGCGCTCCGTGTTGCAATGGCCCTTGAAGCCAGTGTGGGAAACCACCTGCGGGCGGCGGCTGAGTGCGGTTATTTCCCGCGCTGCGGGTTCCGACACATGGGCCAGATCGATGATCATCTCAAGCTGGTCGAACCGTTTGATTGCGGCGCGCCCGAATTCGGTTAGCCCGGCGTTGCTGATACCGTGCAGCGAACCGGCCAGTTCATTGTCAAAAAAATGGGTGATGCCCATCATGCGGTATCCGGCGGCGAACATACGGTCGATGTTGGCAAGGTCGCCCTCCAGTGGGTGCGCGCCTTCTGCACCCATAAGCGCGCCGATGGCGGGTGCGGTGGCGGCGGCTTGTTCGCGTTTGTTCAACAGCTGGTTCAGCTCGGTCTTGTTGCGCACCCACACAAGCGCACCGTTCGATTCCTTCACCGCTTCATCCAGCTTTTCAGCTTGGTAAAGCGCGCGTTCCAGAAGGCTGCCCCAGGTTCTGACCGGCCAGCCCTGTGCGACCACCAGCGCGGTGATATTGTCGCTGTCGCCGGTGTTTTCTTCAATATTTTGGCCGCTGGGTGATTTGGTCACAGAAGTGAACATCATCAGGTCAAACCCGGCGTCCTGCAGCCGGGGAATATCAGCGTGGCCGTAATCGGCGCGCTCAAGAATATTACGGTCCCACAGCAGGCTGTCGGTGTGCCAGTCCATGATGGTCATGTCCGCCTGCAGTGCGGCGGCTGTGGCGGAAGGTTGCTGGGCGCTATAGTCCAGCCGTTTATTCAGCGACTTTTCCAGCAGGGGCGGCGCGATGATGCGAAAGGCGGCGTACAAGACCACCAGTACGGCCAGTGTCCATAGCCCGATTTTTGTAATTTTTCTTTTCGTCATAAAAAAACCTCCCCGGTTACCATAGTATCTATAGCAACGGGGAGGGGGTTCAAGTTAGTGGTTCTTTTTGCCGCTTCAGGATAAGCGGGTTTTAGAATGTTTACCGCTTGCGACCGGTCAACAATTCGCGCTCGCGCCTGCCGGAAATGGTTTCCGCTGCGCCGTCGAAGGCTTTCTGCACAGCGCCGTCACGCGGCATGTCGCTCTTGATTTGGCTTAGTGCCAGACGTTTTTCATAGTCACCGCCGATAGAACGGGCAATTATGATTGCGGTAAGCCAGTTGTTTTTGTTCATATCGCCTTCCTCGACAACAGTCGCCAGCCCCAGGCGTTTTTCATAGTCGCTTTCGATAGAACCCAGCGCGTTGAGCAGGTCGCCCGTCACCTCTTCGTCGAGGTCGGCGTCGTCGGCAAACTGGCTGATCAGCAATCGTAGTTCATAATCGCTTTCGATCGAGTCCATGGCGGCGATGAGCCGCTTCTGATTGGCTTTTGACAATCTGTTCTCGTCGAGCGCGGCAGACAGCAGCAGGCGAAGCTCATAGTCACTTTCCATGGTTTTGGCGCGATTTAGAACCTTGGCCATGTTTTTGTCATCCAGCGCAAATTCCTCGATCATCGGCGTGAGCATCAGGCGTAGCTCATAATCGCTTTCGATATTTTTGCTCAGACCGAGGGCATCGCCTAATGTGTCTTTGGTGATTAAGCCTTCTTCAAATAACTTGCCGACCGTGAGCCGAACCTCATAGTCGCTGTCAATCGTCGCCAGTTTTTTCATCAGTTTTTTGACATCGCCTGATTTGAGTTTGGCCTGGTCAACCAGATGAAAAACAAACATGCGGGTGGCATAATCTGCTTCCAGCTCGCCCAGTTTTTTCAAGGCGTTCTTAACGCCGCCTTTTTTGAGCGCGCGCTCGACCCGACCATCCATGTCGATGGCTGAGTTTTTGAGCAAGACCTGCAGCGTGTCAGCCAGCCATTTCTCGCCCGCTTTGTCGAATGGCTGTTTGTCGCCGTTTACCCAGTATGTTGCTTCCAGTCCGTCGCCGTCGTTTTCCAGCCGGTAGCGGCGGCGTTCGTCGCCTTTTTCCGCGCGGATGGCGAGAGTGCCATGTTCCTCGACGAATTTAATTGAACGCTCATCGTCAGCAAGACTGAAATCACCATCATAGGACACTTTGATTGCGGTACCGTCTTCGATGATCTGTATGTTGCCAGACTGCCAGCCATCGTCGTCGGTCGAGAGGCTATAGCTGTTACCTTTGCCTTTGCGTTTGCTTTTCTGCTTTTCACGGGCCTTGCGCCTGGCTTCTCTGGCCTTGGCGCGCGCCTCTGCCGCTTTAACCTGCACTCTTGTCGCAGTGGCGACTGCGCGCTCGACCTCGGCCTCTGCGGCCTTAACCGCCCGCTCAACAGCTTCCCCGATCTTGTCTCTGTCGACCTCATCTTCGTGTGGGTGTTCTGCGGTTATTCGCGGGTGTTCTGCCATCAACTCTGGCTGCCCCGCAGTCATTGCAGTGGCAAATTCCACGCTGGGCAGGCTGACAACTGTCACCAGCAGGGCGGCTGCGATGCCGCCCCGTTGCAGGTGCCCGCCCGCGGTGAATTTGGACGCGTCTGCTTTAAGCAGCCTCTCAACCCGTTGCTTGAGTATCGATTGGTCTCCGGCCATTGCTAATCCCCATTGTATCTGTCGTTTCTCGGTTATTTTTTTGGCGCATGTATACAGCGCGCTTGCGACTGCTTTTGCAGTCGATAGGTGGGTGGCTGCCCACTCGTCGGCAGCCAGTTCCGCATTGTCTTCCAGCCGCTTGCGGGCCAGTACGAACAATGGTTGGAAAAAGAAAATTCTGCTTAAAGTCTGGGTGACAATCATCATCACCGGATCGCGCCTCAGCATATGCGCCAACTCGTGCGCGATAAGGCTGTCCAGTGCCTTGCGGTCCATGTCTTCAAAGGCCCAATCGGGCAGGCAAATTTCGCGTCGCGGCAGGCACACCGGGCTGTTGATGTCACCCGAGCGGGTCAGGAACGGTACATGGCGGATGTCCACCTGTTCGCACAAAGCCCGCAGGGTTTGGTTTGCATGATGTTCGGCGGGCACGCGGGTGCGATTGCCCAGGCTTTTAACCGCCCGAATGTATGAGATCATCAGCGCGGCAAGCGCCAAAGCCGCCAATGCCGCCCAGCCGCCGATCAATAGAATGCCGGGCTGTGATGGGGCGGGCGATTGTGCCGTTGTATCCGTGGGTGTGGGTATGGTGGCTGCCTCGGTTGTTGCATCAATTGTTGTATTTGGGCCGGGCAAAGGGCTGGCCTTGTTTTGCCTCTCCTGGGCGGTCACGCTGGTTTTTTCGCGCTTTAATGTTATGGGGTTTGCCGGGTCCAGTGGGGCTGGTGCTTCTGGAACAGCTTGCTGTCGTGTCTCGGGCTGCGCTGTTGTTACTGTGGTTTCAAGTGTCCGCGGCGCATATTGGCTGGCCGCAGAATTGCTAACCGGGATCGTAACATTGGTTGACAGTAACGATACCGGCATCATGGCAACAAAACTGGCAACAATGGCCAGTTTCCATGCCATTTCCGACATGTCAGGCGAGTTGATGACGCCGATTTTTTCCAACACCCAGACACCGCCGAGCAGCGCGGTGCTGGCGATCATGAATTTCAGGAACAGGGACAGGACCGGCAGGTCCAGAATGAGGGCATCAGTCATTGATCTTCTTCCCAATTTTTTCCGCATTTGTTTCAGCTGTGTCGGCGTCGGCCAACATCTTTTTAATATCCGCCAAATCGTTGCTTTCCAGATCAGACTCTTGCACCAGATGTGCGAGCAATTGGCGGTCATCGCCTTTAAACAAGGTGCTGACCAGCGACGATACCATCGATCGCCGCGCGGCGTTTTCGCTAACCAGCGGCGTGTATATTCGTTCGCGGCCTTCGGTGCGCGATGACAGAACCCCGCGTTTTTCCAGGCGGGTAAGGATCGTGGCCACTGTTGTGTGGGCAAGGCCTAAATGCGATAGCTGGGCGTGCACTGACTTCGCCGAGCCTTCGCTCAGGTGCCAAAGGGCCTGCATCAGTTGATATTGCTGATCGCTCAGTTTAACGCTTTCGGTCATTTTACACCTCAATTACTACATGTGTAGAAATTAAATACTACAGGTGTAGTAACAGTGCAAGTGGTTTATTTTTTCTGTCATTAGCATCCGGTGGTGGCTGCATTCGTCAGTGCCGAAAATTGTTGGAAAAAGAGGCAAATTGATGATTGGCTTTTTGGCAACAGATGGTTAAGCTTTTGATCCAAAAAAGAAAGCGGCGGTATAGTTGCAGTGTATGTCAGCAGGGGTATACCTCACTGGTCTAGGGGACAAATATATGTCTGAGGATATTTATATCCTGGTCAATGCCATGTTGTTGATGCACACGCTATCAACCGCGCTGTTGCTTGGTTTTTGGTCAAGGAACAGGTCCACCGTTGGTTTGTCCATGATTGGCCTGAGCGTCGTTGTCAGCGGTATTGGCCTTGTGCTGGCATTTGTTTTCGGGATTGCAGAAGGCTTTCTGCACGTCACCGGGATATTTGCTTTCCTTATATTGGGTCATGCAACCGCGTGGCTGGGGTTGGTCGATTTTTGGCACAAGAAAACCCGCAAGTTAACCGCCGCCGTTGGTGTGCTGGGCTCGGCCACATTGGTATCAATTATGTTTTACTATCTGGGTGGCGGCACGCCCGCGGGTCGAACAGCCATTCTTTCCATGTTTTTTGCCGTCAGTTCATTTGCAATTGTTGGCACGATTTACCGGGCGAAAGGCTTTCGTATCGACATTTATGAAAGTGCCTTCAAGGAATCGAGGGTTGGCTCCTATTTTGTCATGGGGTTGTTTTTTTTCCACGGTCTGTTCAATGTTTGTCGTGTGTTCAGCTGGCCGGAATTAGGGCTTGATACGTTATTTTCCGATGCTGACGCCTACGTCGATACGCTCACGGTTTTGGAAGCCCTGATGTTCACGCCGATATTTGTTATTGGCGTCATCATGATGGTGGCCGAACGGTTGCAGACTGAATTGCGGATTGAGCAAATGCTGGAGCCGGTTACCCGGTCTTTGAACCGAAGGGCGTTTGTAACTGTGTCAAAGGTGGTTCTGGCCCGCGCGCGCCGCAACGCCGACGCGGTTTCCATTTTGATGGTGGACGTTAGCAATTTCAAAGAAATACGCGACATTGCTGGCCGGTCCGGTTGCGACAAGATACTGCGTCAGGTAGCAACAGCTATCGTTGCCGGGCGGCGAGAACAGGATATTTTCAGCCGTTTTAGCAACGATGAATTCCTGCTTATATTGCCGGGCACGCCCGAGGAGGGTGCCGATTTGGTACTGGAGCGGGTTGAGGCTGAAATAGTCGGACGATCTTACGATCAAAAAGGCAAAGCTATTTCCGTCAAGGCCAGGTTGCAGCATTATACGGCGCGCGGGGAAGACCTGGAGGCTGAAGGCATGATTGATGCTGTGGCCAAGAAGCTCGCGGCGTAGCAGTCTAAACTTTTTCCACCATCAGGCTGCCGATGGAATAGCCTGCACCAAACGAGCAGATGAGCCCCCTGTCACCGGCGGACAAGTCGCCGCGGTGATGGTGGAACGCCACAATAGAGCCAGCCCCGGCTGTGTTACCGTATTTTTCCAGCACTGTTGGTGCTTCGCCTGCAACCGGCTCGCGGCCCAGCAGTTTTTTGGCGGCATACATATTCATGTTGATATTGGCCTGGTGCAGCCACATGCGCGACAGGTCAGAAACCTGCATGTCTTCATCGTCCAGTTGCTCGTTGATAAAGGTCGTTACCAGTGGCAGTAATTCCTTGAAAACCTTGCGGCCTTCCTGAACAAAAAACATGTCGGCGCGAAACAGTGTGTCGTCGTCGATGCGTGTCATCGGGCCGAAGTTCGAGCGGATATTATTGGAAAACTGTGTGCTTTGTTTGGTGTCGGTGACCAGCCACTGATCCTCGGCAGTAGCAAGGTCTGCGCGCTCCAGCACAACAGCGGTGGCAATATCACCAAAGATGAAATGGCTGTCCCGGTCTTTGAAGTTGACCATGGTGCTGAAAATTTCGGGGTTGACCATCAACACTCGCTCCGCGGTGCCGCTTTGTATGGCGTTTACCCCGGCGATCAAGCCGAAGGTTGCGCTGGAGCAGGCCATAACCATATCCAGCGCCGAGCCTTTGGTGCCCAGAAAATGCTGGACTTCAATGCCGATGGCTGGGAAGGAGCGCTGCATAACCGCAGATGAGCAAATGATCTGATCGATATCTTCGGGTTTAAGGCCTGCCTGGTCCAGCGCCATTTTCGAGGCATCAATACCCATCTGGGCCTGAAAACAGGGTGTTTCGAAATCGCCGTGGCCGCCTTCCGGCATGCGCGACATCATGCGGTTCAGGTCCATCACGCCTTTAACGTCCACCAGCCTGCGTTCCTTGATGCCTGAGGCTTTCTCGATGAAGTCGGCGCTGGAATGTTGCTTTGCTGGCATTAGGCCAGCCTCAATGTCGGCTTTGTTTTCGGCGTTATACTGGTCTGCGTGTTCGTTGTATGCGACCACCAATTCCTCATTGGTGATTATGTTTTCCGGCACAAACAGCCCGGTTCCGGAAATAACAACATCGACCATTCTATGTTCCTTTGAAGCCTAAAAGTTCAAATTGTTTCAATTATGAGACAATGGCGCAAATGTATAAAGCTTTTATTCCTGTTCGCCAAGCGATCAAAAACCATTCCCCAATTAAGTATTTTTTGCTCAATTTTGAGTGGGATAGCCGGGAGCGCTGTGGTACCTGTTTGCAATGTCGATTTGGGGTAAAATTATTGGCGGAACAGCGGGGTTAGCCCTCGGCGGGCCTATTGGCGCGCTTATTGGTGTTTCTGTCGGCGCTGCTGTCGACGTGGGGCTGGAAGCCGCCGCGCCCGAAACCGATGAAACCCGTCAGGTTACTTTCACCATCGGCCTTATCGCCCTGTCGGCCAAAATGGCGAAGGCCGACGGACAAGTGACACGCGAGGAAGTTGAAGCCTTCAAACAGGTGTTTCGGGTTCCACCCGGCGAAATGGCCAATGTGGGCCGGGTTTTTGATATGGCGCGCCAGCATACGGCCGGATTTGATGCCTACGCGCAGCAGATCGCGGACCTGATGCGCGGTAACCGCACGGTTCTGGCTGACGTGCTGGATGCTTTGTTTTTCATTGCCAAAGCCGACGGTGTTGTTCACCCCAACGAGCTTAATTATATCCGCGTGGTTGCCAGGATATTTGGCTATTCACCCGACGAGATCGAGGCATTTGTGGCGCGTCATGTGGGCCTCAGTGAACAGTCGCCCTATGCGATTCTCGGGGTGGAGCCGACAATAGACCCGGCCAACCTAAAAAAGCGCTACCGGGCGCTGGTTCGGGAGAACCATCCCGACCGGCTGATCGCGGAGGGTGTACCCAGCGACTTGATCGCGGTGGCGACCCGCCGCGCCGCTGAAATTAATGCAGCCTACGACAAAATTTTGGACCAACGCAGCGGCAAACAGGGCTGATGCGGCCGATACACGTCATGTTGGCTTTTTTGGTGGCCGCCGTGTGGGGTTTTAATTTCATCGCTGCCAAATGGGCTGTGCAGGATTTCCCGCCGTTATTTGCCAACGGTCTGCGGTTCTTGTTGGTTTTTGCTGTGTTGTTTCCGTTTTTGCGGGTCGTTCCCGGTAAAATGACACAACTTGTCAAAGTCGCCCTTGCGCTGGGTGTTGTGCATTTTGGCCTTTTGTTTATGGCGATGAGCCTGGCGGGCGGTGTGGGGTCCATATCCATTGCGTCCCAACTGAATGTGCCTTTTTCAACCATCCTCGCCATTGTAATCCTCAAGGAAACTGTGGGCTGGAAACGGGTATTTGGCATTTCAATCAGCTTTGGCGGTGTCTTGTTTTTGGGGTTTGACCCGGTGATTTTCGCATACTGGGACGCGGTCGCTTTGATTGTTTGTGCAGCTTTTGTTTACGCAGTGTCAGCGGTGATGATGCGGCAGTTGAAAGATGTTCCCGCGACGACAATGCAGGCTTGGGTCGCGCTGTCCGGGCTGTTGGGGTCATTTGCCATTTCCGCGGCAATTGAAAGTAACCAGATCGTCGCGCTGGGCGATGCTGGCCTGCGCGCGTGGGCATCGGTGGCCTACGCGGGATTGATTTCCACGGTTATTGGCCACGGCGGCGCGAATTACCTGTTTAGAAAATACGAAATTTCAATGGTAACGCCTTATTTTCTGGTGATGCCGTTTTTCTCGGTGATCGGCGGCGTTCTTATTCTGGACGAGGTGGTTGGCTGGGAAATGGTTGTTGGCGGCGGCATGACGATTTTTGGTGTTCTAATTGTTACGTTGCGCAATAATCAGCGGGCATTGCAGCAAAAAGTTGGGCCGAGGAAAGTTGGACGTGAAAGTGGTTGAGCCCCAAACGCCCACCGATATTATCAAACGACCGTCGCCCAACTGGAACGAGCGGCCCGGCCTTGGGAGTGACGAGCACCCGCTGATAGACACTATTATTCTGCATTATACAGGAATGCCCACTGGCGTTGAAGCGCTGGAGCGGCTCTGTAGCGTAGATAGCAAGGTGTCTGCGCATTATTTAGTTGAGGAAAACGGGGGCATTTTTGAAATGGTCGACCCGGAAAAACGCGCCTGGCATGCCGGTGTTTCCAGCTGGCAGGGCCGGGAAAATATGAATGATACATCAATCGGCATTGAGGTTGTTAACCCCGGCCACGATCATGGATACCGATCTTTTCCTGAGCGCCAAATTGCACGGCTGATAGAATTGCTCGGACACCTGAAGGCGCGGTTTGACATTCCTGCACACAGATTTATGGGTCACAGCGATGTGGCACCTGGCCGCAAACAAGACCCCGGCGAGCTGTTTCCCTGGGCCAGATTGGCCGATCATCGGTTTGGTATTTGGGCAAGAAAATACACTAATGACGCGACAATTATTGCAAAAAAGGGTATGGTTGGTCCAGATGTTGCCCGTTTGAACAAGTCTTTGGCAACTATAGGTTATACTATTTTGCCAGACGACAGATTTTCGCAAGAGACTTTTGACGCGTTAACTGCTTTTCAGCGTCATTGGCGCCCCGAAAAAATTGATGGGCAACTGGATCGAAACACGCAGGCTATTGTCAGCGACATAGCTGACAAAATGAGTTTGGGCAAAATTGATTGAGCGAACCAGCGTAATTTGCTCGTTATTCAGGCCGGACAGGGCCGCAAATACTCGATTGGTTTGTGAAACTTATTGGATTTAAGTCACTGACTGGCATAATTAATTGGCCGACCGGAAAAGCGAGGATAACAATATGAAAAAAATAACCATCGATAGATATGTGGCCCGGACCACGGTTGCCTGCCAAATAGCGTTGACAGCCTTGATGAGCGTGGCGGCCCACGGCCAAACCGGCCAGAACGGGCAGGCAGCACCCAGCCACAGACCCAACGAATATACAGTTGCCTGCCTTGAGGCACCGACACGGGACTGCGCCTTTTCTGCAGCGCTGCAAACGGTAATTGCTGAAGAATTCGGCGTTGAACGATCAAAAATATTGGTTGCGGTTGGTCGGGCATTAATTGCAACCGACCAGTCTGGCCAGGCGATCGACACCTTAATGCTGGCACTGGAAGAAGCGCGCTCGGTCAATCTTAGTTTGGTGACTCAGGAAAAAATCACCGAAATTGCGCCGATATTGGCGCGCGCCAACGACACCGCGGGCGCGCTGGCGCTGACCCAGGAGCTTGAGATAGCGACAGTCAAGCAAAGAACCCTGATCGAGATCGCCCGCGAAAATGTCATCGCCGGTCGCCTTGCAGATGCCAATGTTGCGCTGGCGCAGATGGACAGTCCAACTCGCGCCTTCTGGCAGCGGTTGAGACTGCTGCCACTGGCCCCTGTTTCGGCCCTGCAGACCATCGACATTCAAGCCCTGGAAGCAGAGGTGCGTGCATTCACCCAGCCTGATCGTTTGTATCGCGGTCTTGTCCTGCTTGCTGTGTTAGCGGACAAGCAAGGCGAGCCGGCTGACCGATACACTTATTTGGCCGAAGCCGACGAACTGTTTTCCAAATTGATTAGTCTGAATACACGAGCGCTGGCGACAGCGCACCGGCTGCGCAGCATGTATGACGGTGGCCTCGACCCGGCGTTGATTAGGGAAAGTTATCAATTGGCGCTGTTGCACAGTGACCGAATTCGCGGGTTGGAAACCCTGGAAAGTATTGCGACGCTGATCGGCGTGGTTGAAGCTGACGGTGTCAACCTGGAATCAGCCGTTAAGCGCATGGATGTTTTCACTGAAGTGGCTGATAAGGCGCGGTATTTAAGTTCGCTGCGGGCAACAACTGATAAATATTCATTATCAGCAGAAGTAAGAACGTTGCTGGCGCAAGTTGCTGAACTTGAGGGTGTTTATGAGCGTGATCTGGTGAGATTGCAATTGCTGGAAGGCGCGCTCGCCAACGAGGATATCGGTCTGGCCAAGCAGGTGATAATCGCGATTGAAGATGACGACAATCAAGCCAAAGGGCTGGCGCTGGCGGCGCCGTTACTTGAGTAGCTTCTATTCACTGGGATAGTTTGGCGACCATAGCGCCCACTGCTGGTGCATAATATTAATCTCTCACAGACAGCGGTTTTGGTTGGCGCTTGCGCCTGACTTGTGTATGCCTGATTTGTCAATGCGGGCAGGGGAAGCATCTGGGTGTAATCGATCATACGGTCCAGACGTACATGTCCCGCATGGCAGACGGATTTAGCGTGACGCAAATGCCTGATAATTTTGAAGTTGAAGCCAACACAGCGAGATCCACTCGCGGTCGTCCGCGCGACGCCGGTAAAAATAGCGCTATAATCGATGCGGCGAGCGATATGTTTCTGGAACTTGGTTTTGATGGCACCAGCATGGATGGGGTCGCCAAACGGGCGGGCGTGTCCAAGCAAACTGTTTACAGTCATTTTTCCAGCAAGGAACAGTTGTTCGGCGATGCAATTCATGCCGCCATTGCCGCCTATTATCCGGACCGTGCTTTGGCCGCGGTGGAAAACCACACCCTGGAAGCAGACTTGCGGGCGGTTTGCTACCAATTGGCCACATTGTTGATGAGCGACCGCGCCCTTGCCATGTTCCGGTTATTGGTAACAGCAGCAGCAAAAAGCCCGCGTCTGGGTGAAATTTTTTGGCAATCCGGTCCGGCTGATATT
Organism: Alphaproteobacteria bacterium; assembly: GCA_021774775.1. Taxonomy (GTDB): domain Bacteria; phylum Pseudomonadota; class Alphaproteobacteria; order Sphingomonadales; family Kordiimonadaceae; genus Kordiimonas. Next base: position 13,570 of record JAJFIT010000191.1, read on the forward strand.
CAGAAACAACTGGCGGCCTTCCTTCAGACATGGGTTGAAAAGGGCGCGTTGACAATTGAGGATCCGGAAAAAGCCGGTCAGCAGTTGGTTGCCTTGTTCAAGGAACCTGCCCACTTTAAAATATCGATTGGAATTCAACCCATGTTGTCAGCAGAAGAAATAGACGCTTGTGTTGACGACGCGGTTGCCAGTTTCCTGAAATTATACCGGGCTTAGGGTTCAGGCCGCTCCGGACCGCCGTCGGTGAAGGTCTGTACTGGAGAATGGTGCCGCGGGATCAGCGACTTTCGCTGCCCGTGCCGTCTTTGCTTTCCATGCCTTTGCCTTTCAGCTCTTCAGTGGAATAGCGGGCATTGTCAGTATCGCCGTGCAGGGTGCCCGGCAGACTTTCAATCTGGTTCTCGGTTTCAGGTCCAAGCGTCGTATCGAAAACGATTTCATCGCCGCTGCTGCTGCAGCCTGCAAGCAACAATAGGGACGGTGCCAATAGCAATAGTGATCGTTTCATCTGTGAAAGCCTTTAAACTGGTGACTGCGTTAACAATATGCATTTCCTAGCGGCGGACTTTGCCTGATTTTACCAGGCATATCAACAGGGATAACGCAGCTAAAACACACTGGTTTGTCAATTGAGTTAATGTTCGCGCTTGACCTGGCTGTCGCACA
>JAJFIT010000192.1 GCA_021774775.1 Alphaproteobacteria bacterium
GGGCTTAAGCCAAAGGCCTCACCTTGAACCGCGGCCACGCCGTAGTCTTCCAGAATATAGGTGACGAAATCCTCGTCCGTGTTGATCACCCTTCCTGCCGGTGTCGATTTGCCGATGCATCCTGCGATGGAGGGATAGACATAAAATGCGCCTTCCGGGGTAGGGCAATCAAGCCCTTCAGCCGCATTGAGCATATCGACCACCAAATCGCGCCGCCCCTGGAACACGCTCGCCCGCTCTTGCAGAAAATCCTGCGTGCCGGTCAGGGCTGCAACGGTTGCAGCCTGGCTGATTGAGCAGGGGTTGGATGTGCTCTGGGATTGTACTTTAGCCATGGCTTTAATCAGCACCGCATCACCGCCCGCATAACCAATGCGCCAGCCGGTCATGGCGTAGGCCTTGGCCACCCCGTTCATGGTGAGCGTGCGGTGCGCAATTTCCGGAACTGCCTGTGCCATGGTTTTGAAGGCAAAGCCGCCGTAAACTATATGCTCGTATATATCATCGGCAAACACCCAAACATTCTCATGACGCTTGAGAACCGCGCCCAGGGCTTTAATTTCAGCTTCGGTGTATGCGGCACCCGACGGGTTAGACGGCGAGTTGAAAATCAGCCATTTGGTTTTCGGCGTAATCGCCGCCTCAAGCATTTCAGGCGTCATTTTAAAATTGGTGCCGATGGAAGCGTGCACGAACACCGGTGAGCCTCCGGCCAGCAACACGATGTCAGGATAGCTGACCCAGTAGGGTGTCGGGATAATTACTTCATCACCGGGGTTCAGCGTCGCCATCATGGCATTGTATATTGTATGTTTGCCGCCAGAGTTCACGGTTATTTGGTTTGCTTGATAGCTCAGGTCGTTTTCGCGAGCGAATTTCTCAATCACTGCGGCCTTGCAGGCAGGTGTGCCGTCCACTTTGGTATATTTGGTGTCGCCTGCTCGAATGGCCTCAATCGCGGCTTCCTTGATATGGTCAGGGGTGTCAAAGTCAGGCTCGCCTGCGCCCAGACCGATAACATCTTTTCCTGCCGCTTTAAGTTCGGCAGCCTTGGCAGTAACGGCCATGGTCGGTGAGGGTTTGATACGGTCTAGGGTTTTTGAAATGAACGACATGATTTTGGTCCTGAGCGTGGCGGCAATGCCAGTGAATTAATGCTTGGAAATAATAGCAGTGAAAAATACGACAGCACAGTAGGCCCGCGCTGGCGTTTGAGCAATCAATACTTACGGGTAGAATAATATTTAGAGCATATGCTGCTGGTGGATATTTTTTCAGTGGCGGCTCGAACGTCGGGATTGGAACGGGTCTAAAATAAAGCATGCTGACGCGGTGGGGAGAGGGAACCTTTGCGCCAGCATGCCGTGTAGTTCACCCGGTTTGGGAGTGCCGAGCGAAGTAGCCGACAAGATGGCCATTTGGGGAGAGAACCTAGGGACTACTTGCCGTGTAGATGGTCTGACATTTGCTAGATCAGACCTGGGAAGATACTTAAAATGGGAGTTTGTTTCGTAAAGCGGTCTCCTAAAAGCTTGCGGACAGCATCGCAATCACACCAGCATCGCCTGCGCTGGACCCTGTGTTCGCCGTGTCGATGTAGTTGACGGACAGTGAAAACTGTTCGAAGCCGTAGGAAAGGCCCAGAAGCCAGTCCCATTTATTGGTGCCGAAGGCTCCGTCTTCATAGGCGATGTTGCCTGCGACCGAAAAGGGTGTGTCGCCGAGAGGAGTGCTGGTGTTCAGGTAAATATAAATATTGTCCTGACTGCCCGTGCCGTCCTGCTCGAATGCATAGTTTGCACCAAGCGACCAATCTATCACATCCACAGACCCGCTGACCGAGCCGTAAACTTCATAATAATCTGTGTTCGCGGTTGCGCCCGGATAAGTATAGGCAAGAAACCCAATGTCTGTGCTGATCTCACCAACCTGGCCAGAGTAACCGCCATAAATGTCTAGCTCCAGCTCGGACCCATTGAAATTATCGATGGACGAACCCCAGGTGCCAACATAAAAGCCGCTTTCATGGCTCACATCGAAGCCGCCTTGAAACGCTGTATCTTTGTCAGATAGTGATAGGCCGCGAAACCGGTAGTCGGTAACCAGGGCGGCGTTTGCACTTAGGCTAAATGGATTGCTGTCTTGGGCGATTGCGCTCGGTGCTGTGATTGCAGCAGCACTGGCAACGCCGGTCAATAATAACGCTGTACTCAATAATTTTGACTTTAAGTTTTTCATCAGTTCCTCCAGAGAAAATAACGTTTTGCCTTATATATTTTAGTTTTCTCCTTAACAGCAAGGTGTGTGCCAGAATCAATGTACTAGTTAACCAATTGAAAAATATACATTAAATAGACTATCTTGAATTTTTGGTCAATGTTGCTGCACTAATTATGTCTAAATAATAGACACCGCTTAATATTTAATCATTCAGCAAAAGTAATTGTAAATTGGGAAGGGAAAAGGCGGAGGGGACGTCACGGTTTAGCATTGCCCCGCTGGCGCAGGGTGGTCGGGTCAGGCTCGGACGGTAGATTTGATGGTTACGCCGCAGGGTTCACCGAATTGGCGTTTTTATGGATGCGATCAGTATATTCTTTACATGGGCTGGCCTTCTTTTTTGAGAAGCTCGTCCAACAGTTGCCGCCCTATAATGCCGTTGGTGTCGCCGCCGCCGTATACTATGGCACCAGAAGAAAAACTGGTGCCGAAATTTACGGCTGCTGTCACTGTTTGTGCGGTGCCAGACAATAATTCACGCTCGTTCAGGCTTCCGAGCGGGTGGATGAAAACACTCCATACCAGGTCCTGCGCAACCGCATAGCGGGCGTCCAGCGCTGCATCAAAGTTGGCCTGCATCATCCGTTGGTATAAAGCTGGTGTTATATTGCTCGTCTGGGTGATAGGGCTCATAACGCGCATGCGGTCAGCGCCGGGGTCTGCCACTATGTAAACCTGACGTTCAAGCACAGTAAATTGCCACAGGTTAGCGTCGCGTTTTGCCTCCGGGTCGATCTTTTTGACGATGGCACCAAGGCCGTCCGGGGTCATGGTTTGCGGCGATGTTTTAGCTACGGGCGGGCCTATGGGCGTGTCTTGCCTTAGAGCGAGGCTGGCCAGGGTGCCCTCAATACCGGCAGCGGAAGCCGCGCTGGATATAACGGCAGTCGCTAGTGCCAGCAACCCTGTTGCTGCATAAATTATTGCGGTGTTTTTCATGAGAGCTATTCCCCGTTTTGGTTTATCATGACATCCAGTGATCTGGTTTGTTATCCAATCCAATGGCAATAGGGCCTTATTGTCGCTGGTCAGCCAAGACAATGCGCTTCAATTCAGCGTGATAGACAGCCCCCTATGAGGCAATATCGCTGATTGCGCCTTGAAAACAAACCATGAACATTTATAGTGGCGATTCCGTTACGCAGCGAAGGTTTATGATGGAAAGTTCCGACCTATCCGATGGCCCAAGTGCCAGCCCGGATGCCAGCCCGGATGCCAGCCCGGTTGCCAGCCCGTTTGTGCCGCACCGACCCGCCAAGCCAAGTAAATCCGAAGGTGGTATCCCGTTCGAGGTGGTGTCTGAGTTTCAGCCCTCTGGTGACCAGCCAACCGCAATTGCCGAACTGGTTGAAGGCATCAATGGGTGCGAGCAAGATCAGGTTTTGCTGGGTGTTACCGGCTCCGGCAAAACTTTCACTATGGCAAAAATTATTGAGGCAACGCAGCGCCCGGCGCTGATTATGGCACCGAACAAAACCCTTGCGGCCCAATTGTACGGCGAGTTCAAGGCATTTTTCCCCAATAATTCGGTCGAATATTTTGTCTCTTACTATGATTATTACCAGCCCGAGGCTTATGTGCCGCGCACTGACACGTTTGTGGAAAAAGAAGCATCGATCAACGAACAGATTGACCGCATGCGCCATTCGGCGACCCGGGCGATTCTGGAGCGCGATGATGTGATTATCGTGGCGTCGGTGTCGTGCATTTACGGCATCGGCAGCGTGGAAACCTATACTGCGATGACCTTCAGCCTGAAGGTGGGCGAGGAGGTGGACAACCGTGATTTGTTGCGCCGGTTGGTTGCCATGCAATACAGCCGCAATGACGCCGCCTTCCAGCGCGGCACCTTTCGGGTGCGCGGCGATGTGATCGACCTGTTCCCGAGCCACCTGGAAGACCGCGCATGGCGCTTGATGATGTTCGGCGATGAGATCGAAGAAATTATTGAATTTGATCCGCTCACCGGCGAAAAAATACGCGCGCTTGAAACGGTTAAAATATATGCCAATAGCCACTATGTAACGCCGCGCCCGACGCTGGACCAAGCGGTGAAAAAAATCAAGCACGAGCTGAACGGCCGGGTGAAGGAGTACGAACAGGCACACCGTCTGCTGGAATTGCAGCGGGTGGAGCAGCGCACCACTTTTGATCTGGAAATGATGGAAGCCACTGGCAGTTGCGCAGGCATTGAGAATTATTCCCGCTATCTGACCGGCCGCAAGCCGGGCGAACCGCCGCCCACCCTGTTCGAATATATCCCGGAAAATGCGCTTTTGTTCGTTGATGAAAGCCATGTCAGTGTTAATCAGGTCAGCGGTATGAGCCGGGGCGATTTCAAACGCAAATCTGTGTTGGCTGATTATGGTTTCCGCCTGCCCAGTTGTATCGACAACCGCCCGCTGAAGTTCGAGGAATGGAATGCCATGCGGCCGCAGACGGTTTATGTGTCTGCCACGCCCGGCGATTTTGAGATGGAGCAAACCGGCGGTGTGTTCGCCGAACAGGTGATCCGCCCAACCGGTCTGGTTGATCCGCAAATTGAAATTCGCCCGGTTGAAAGCCAGGTGGATGATTTGATGCATGAAGCGCGGATATTGGCGGCCAAGGGTCTGCGCGCGCTGGTGACAACCCTGACCAAACGCATGGCCGAGGACCTGACCGAATATCTGCACGAAAACGGCATTCGGGTACGTTATATGCATTCCGATATCGACACGCTGGAACGTATCGAGATTATCAGGGACCTTCGGCTGGGCTCGTTTGATGTGCTGGTTGGCATCAACCTGCTGCGCGAGGGGCTGGATATACCCGAATGTGGTCTGGTCGCGATTTTGGACGCGGACAAGGAAGGTTTTTTGCGCTCTGAACGGTCCTTGGTGCAAACAATTGGCCGCGCGGCGCGTAACGTTGAGGGCCGGGTTATCCTCTATGCGGATCGTATCACCGGGTCTATGGACCGGGCGATTTCTGAGACCAATCGTCGCCGCGACAAGCAAGAGGCTTACAACGTCCGGCATAATATCACCCCGAAAACAGTCGCGAAAAATGTCGGTGACATCATGAGCCATGTGGCGTCGGGCGACCATGTAACCGTTGACATCGGCGAGGACGCACAGCATCGGGTTGGCTCTAATCTGAAAGTGCATTTGGCCGAACTGAACAGCAAAATGCAGGACGCTGCCGAGAATTTGGAATTTGAGGAAGCCGCGCGCCTGCGAGACGAAATCAGGCGGCTGGAGGCTGGCGAACTTGGCCTTGGCCTGACCCACGGCAAACCCAGGGGCCGCGCCACCGGCGGCAAGCCCGGAACCCGAACCAGCCGGGCGAAAGCCCACCGAAAAGGATTTTAGGAGCCCATATGACGCGTGATGAATTCAATGATTTCTGTGCATCGCTGAAAAGCACCACGAATGTAGTGCAATGGGGCAATTCATCGGTTTGGAAAGTGGGCGGTAAAATCTTCGCCATTTGTTCCATTTGGGGCGAAGGGCGCGAAGATAAAATCAGCTTCAAGTGCGCAGACATGAGCTTTCAGATTTTATGTGAACTACCCGGTGTTATTCCGGCACCCTATCTGGCCCGCGCCAAATGGGTGCAAGTGACCTCGAACCAAACTCTTTCGGACGATGATATCAAAAGCTATATCAAGGAAGCCCACACCATCATCGCAGGCAAACTAACCAAAGCCAAACGCGCTGAATTGGGTTTGTTTGTTTGATTTCTAGCGGGAGAATTAAACACCAACAATCTTGCTGCGGCGTTCTAGCAGAATAACGTTTTTCCAGTCGTCATTGAGTATTCCGACTTTTTCCCGAAGCCCAACAACGCGAAAACCGCATTTTTCGTGCAGGGTTATCGACAGCGTGTTTTCTTCGAAAATGCCCGCCTGCAGGGTCCATAGGCCCAATTGTTCCGATACCGTAACAAGTTCATCCAACAGCTTCCTGCCAACACCGCGACCA
>JAJFIT010000193.1 GCA_021774775.1 Alphaproteobacteria bacterium
TTTTGGGGATGGGGGTTGTGATCGTTACTTATTCGGGTGGCTTACTGTCTAAGTTGCTACGATAATTATCATGCTTACAATCAAACGCCACAATATATTGAGTTATCGATATATTTAATCTATAAAGGGAAGTGACACACAGCCCTACCGGCTTCTTCTGAGGTTTACAACTTTATTGGCGTCGGGGAATTTTCAAAAAGGCTGTGAAATAATGAAAGGACTTAGACATACATCTGCCTACCTAACTGTTAAAGGTCAAACAGAAATATGAATCAAATTATAGATATTGACCTAAGTAAAAGATTAGAAATAACAATAAATAATACAAAGCCCGTTGGCCTTGAAGATTTGTCTCTATCTCTTTTAGCATTCAATCATCAATTTCATAAGTTTGTTGAATCAGAAACAAACAAAGAAACTGAAATTGGTACTGAACTGTTAATAAAAGAAGTGAGAAGTGGTTCGATTATAGTTGAACTTGTTTCTCAAGCTGCCCCTATTGTTCCGTTGCTATGGGAAGGAGGATCATTACTCCAGTGGTCAAAAGTTGTTCAAGACACATGTAAGTGGCTTTTGGGTAAAATTGATACACCACCTAAAAGCCATACAAAACAAGATTTACAGGAGTGGAATAACATTGTAGAGCCAGTTGCGAAAGACAATGGGGCGCAAATTAATATCAATGTTTCTGATAACGCAAAAATAATAAATCAAATCACTATAAATTCTACTGAGGCTAATGCGATGCAAAATCGTATTAGCCATTTAATTGAAGATATTGACACTCCAGAAGACAATATTCATAAGCGCAAGGTAATGTATTGGTATCAAACTAAATTTGATCCAAACTCCGATACTGGAAATAGGGCAATAATTGATGATCTATCGAAGACTGGCCTGAAAGTCATATTTGAAAATAACGCGGTGAAAGATGAGATGCTTCACTCAGATCCAAAATTTGGAAAACCTTGGCATGAGCTAGCATATGTGGTTGATGTTGAAGTACAAACAGTTCGAGGCGTTCCAAAAATGTACACGGTTCTCAAGTATTATCCAGAGTATACATTCGACCCAGAAGCCGAATAACCTTTGACAAAAAAGCTAATGGGGGTTTTGGCCCTTTTAAACCAATGCGTAAAATGTACTAAGTAAGACGTTAATAAACGACAGCGTATTGCACCGTATATAGTGGCGTTATCAAAAACCCTGCAAAGAATTATTGTGCTTGATGGATGTTGAGTTTGATGTAGCTTCGTTCGACAACGTTACCTCATGAACGAGCCAGACGTTTTAAGAAACCCTCACGCGCCCCAGCATTGATCCAACCAGTGGCGATCGTTTTGCTAAATTCAGAATTCACCCTGCCGCGATGGATGTGAGAGGGAGCCGCCGGGAAGATCACCAGCTTGCCCCGTTCCGCTACTTCATGATGCTGCTGCCAGTGGAATTCCGTGCCAGCCTCCTCCACAGAGTTGCAGTAAAGAATCCAGGCCAGTACGCGGTGCACTGGCTCGGTGGCTTCATCGCTAATCGTCCAGTCGCAGTGCCACTGCCGGAAGCCCTCGCCGGGCGCGTAACGCTGCAAGTTGAACACCGGCATCACAAACAACTCCTGGTCCGGGCAGACCTGGCGGAACAGCGGCCGCTCTTGCAGGTATTGCTCCAGGCCTGCCGAGACACCGCGCACGATCAGGTCTGAAAGCGCGAATGCCTCTGGATCAGAACGGCCGAGCGCCACGAGGCTGATGTCCGTCGAGACCTTGGCTGGCTCCGCGTCGCTGCCGCCGGGGCCGAAGGCCACGCCCGGGCGTTGTAGATCCTGACGCCGCTCAAAGAAGTCCATGACGCCATCAGCAACAGCCTCGAAACCAGCATTTTGATAGCGACCGATCAGCTGCATGTTGGGGATTCCTGCCAATTCATACCGTACTGAATGCTGTTAATGACCATCACTTCGCCTTTCTTTGTTTGAACCTAGTGTAGTGTATCAAATAGATTGCTGATATAAGAGCGCCTGACGGGCACGACCAACCTTGGTCAGGATTTCTTCAGCAGACTTTGTCCAAACGAATGGCTTTTTGTTTTCGTTATGAGCTTCGACATATCGCATAATTGCTTTCTCCAGCTCTTTTACCGATGTGTATACACCGCGACGTAATTGTTTTTGTGTCAGCAAACCAAAAAATCGTTCTACTAAGTTTAGCCAAGATGAACTGGTCGGAATAAAATGCAGGTGAACTCTTTTATTTCGCTTTATCCAAGCCTTGACCTTTTCATGTTTATGCGTTGCGTAATTGTCCACAATAATATGAAGTTCCAGCTCTTTTTCGGTTTGTTTCTCAACCGTCCTCAGAAAAGACAAAAACTCCTTATGCGTATGTCGTTTTTTGCATTCCCCAATCACTTCTCCCGTCAGCGTATTTAACGCTGCAAATAGGGTGCTTGTGCCATGTCGCTTATAGTCGTGTGTCATTGTTCCACATCGCCCCGGTTTCATCGGCAGTCCAGGCTGCGTTCGATCCAGTGCCTGAATGGAACTCTTTTCGTCAACGCAAAACACAACAGCATTCTCTGGTGGTGAAAGATACAAACCAACAACGTCATGGAGCTTTTCTTCAAACGCCGGATCGTTACTTACCTTAAACTGTTTGCTTAGATGTGGCTTTAAGCCTGCTTCTCGCCATACTCTATTCACAAACGTATGATTGGTTCCGACTACTTTTGCAAGACTGCGTGTCGTCCAGTGGGTTGCATCTTTAGGTTTATCCTGAGTGGTAACTTTGATGATCTTCGAACGTAACTTAGCTTGCTTTAATGAATCTTTCCCGCCATGATTCCGCCCTCTAGGCAAGTCTTTCTCAATGCCTTGAAGGCCTTTCCCAGCAAAGCGATTGCGCCAGCGACCTACTTTATTCACTTCAATGTTTAGCGCTTCCGATATCCTGTAATTTGGTAATCCAGTAGCGGCTAGCAGTACAATTTTCGAACGTTCAAGCAAACGCACTGGCGTTTTGCGGCTTTTTATATTTTTTTCGAGCTGCTTTTTCTCTTCTGAAGATAAAACAATATGTGTTGGGGCTGGCATCAGTTATTGGCATACGCTTAAATGAATGAGGCGAATAGTTTATATCAATAATCTATTCGATACACTACACTAGAATAGATGATTCAAGAGTACATAAGGCATCAAGAACGGGAAGAGAAACGCCAGGAGCAGATAAGCTTGACGGGGCCCTGACAATAGCCCCCGCAGGGGGCATCATACCCCCGCAAACGGGGGTATGATGCGCTCATTACGAGTGCGCAGTGAGGCACGTAACGTTCAAGCCACTTTATTAGTGCCTGACTTTTCTTTACCTACAGGAAAATTTATCAGCGGTTTTATTGTCAAGATTTACCGCTAAAATTTATAGTGTAATCTCAAACCTGACACCTGCCACCAGCGCATTTTTGACTGCTGGGTCGGTGCCTGGGTTAATGATGTACTGTACATCAGGTTGGAGTGCAAGCCAGGGTGTCAGCGGCGCATGATAACTTAACTCGATAGCTGTTTCTGTATCATCTGCTGCACCCGCCAGTTGTTTATATTTATCGCCATTATAGGCGCTAGCCACGGCCAGACCGACCTGATCATCATCTCGTCCGGCAAATGGCCCGGTATAAACCAAACCATATCCCAGGTAACGAGAAAATTGATTGATGTCATCGTTGGCAGTGCCAAACCGCACAAATACAGAGAGCCCTTGCGCTGGCGCTGCCGCTTCGCGAGTCACAGCATATTCACCGATAAAATAGATCCCCTGATTATTACTGCGTTTGACTGGATTA
>JAJFIT010000194.1 GCA_021774775.1 Alphaproteobacteria bacterium
GGCAGCGGGCACCTGCACGGCGCGATTGAAATTTTCTATGTACTCAAAGGCCGGTTCGGCCACAGCGTCAACGGCGTTGAGGCGATCCTTGCGCCCGGCGAAATTGGCATTGTTAAACCCGGTGACACTGTCACCCATTCAGTGCACGGCGACGGCGCGGCAACGGTGCTGACCATATGGGTGCCGGGCGGCGCGGGCACCCCCGCATTTGCAGGCATGCCGTCTCGGCTGATCGACGACCGTTAATTCAACGAGCCCCGGTCCTAAAACAGGATCAGGGCTGCGACCGTCAGCACCGGCGTGACGATGATGGTTCTGATCACAAAGATCTGGAACAATTGGAACACGGTAACCGGCAGGCCAACCCGGATCATCACCAGCCCGGTTTCGGTCATGAAAATAAGCTGACACAGCGACAGGCCCGCAAGCACAAAGCGCATCGGCGCGCTGGCCAGGTCACTGGCGATAATTGCGGGAATATACTGGTCCATAAAACCAAAGATAAAGCCCGGCGCCACGCGGGCTGCATCCTCAATTTGAAACAGTGAAAGCAACCATGCAATCGGCAAGGATATCCAGTCACCAATCGGCGAATGAAACGCAACCGCGGCGGTTATGGTGCCCAGCGCAATCAACGGCCCGATAATGCCGAACAGCTGCTCGAACATCATAATGTTGCCGAGGCGCGCCAACTCTTTCACCGGCGGTGTATGAGCGGCAGAGCTAACCGCGTTATCGAGGCTGCGCCTAAGCAGCGGGCCATCTTCGCTTTGGCGTAAGCGTTCAGCGTTGGCTGTGCCGCCAATGAAAGTGGCCGGAATGCGGGATATGGGCGGGATACGCGGTGTGATAATCGCACAGATAATACAGGCGAGAATGGCGGTCATGTACCAAATGAAAAACATATCACCGATTTTACTGACCTGCGAAATGACCAGGGCAAACGGCAGGGACACCACCGAGAAATTGGTGGCAACAACCACCGCCTCGCGGCCATCATAAAAGCCGCGGCGATACTGTTGGCCTGTAACCAATATGCCGATGTTGGAGGCCGAAATAAACGACGCCGTGGCGTCCACCGCTGCGCGGCCCGGCAAGCGGAACAGCTTCTTGAAAGCAGGTGCCACGATGGTGCCGAAAAAATCCATCGCGCCGTATTCGGTCAATAGCGGCATCAGGAAACAGGCAGGCAGCATAACAATGGAGAAGGCGATCGCCAGATCGCCGACCAGTATTTGACCAGTGTCCTCAAGGCGCAACACTTCGGGGCCAACTTCAAAATATACCATAAGAGCAATGGCCGCACCGATAACCCTGAGAAAAAGCCAGCCCGGCGATGTTGCTGATACGGCATGAAGAACCGGATGACGGTCCGCCCAGTCAGGCTTGAAAGCAAGGTGATAGGAGCCTGCCAGCACAGCGACCACACTGATCGCAACCATCAGCTCAAGCAGAATGAAACCAAACTGGGCATTGACCCAGTCAGAATAGAGGCCAAACAGGATGGTGAAACCGTCCTCTGAGGGAAACGGCACCAGAAATAGCAGCAGGCCGATGAGCGACGGTATCAAAAACCGCAGAAACGGCTTCAAGCCCTTGGTGTCAACCTGTTGGGTTTGGCCTGGCCCATCGGCTTCACTTGTTACGGTCTCACTGGTGTCCATTGCCTTGCCTCCCCTGAAAGCATCATTCCCCATGCAACAGCCCGGACCATATCAGGGCCACTATGTTATGCCAGCCCTGTCTTCCTTTGTGGGGCAACGCCGACGCACTGGTTTGAGGCTTCCGTTAAACGGCTATTTGCGCGGGGTGGCTTTAATTTTATAAACCTCGGTCCAGTTCTCGCCGTCATCAAACGACATTTCCAACAACCAGTCCCAGCCTTCGCTTGTGGGCGTGAAAAAGGTAATGCGGCGCGGCGGGTTCTGCTCGGGTGCGACCCAATGCATTACAATATCACCGGCTGCATTCTGCCTGGCGCTGATATGGGTGAAGCCCGGGCTGCCGGTTGCGGTCCAGGCAATGTCCCAGCTTTCGCGCGTCGCATCATAGATGCGCAGATTGGTGCCAACACTGGGCGGCGGGCCACCGTCAGGCCCGTTAGGCATCCAGAAATCCTGCACAGCGATGCCGCCGCCGACACAGGTGAAATTCCAGCGCGCACCGTTGCCAGGTGACCAGACCTTGCCGTCCTGAGATAGCCTCTGGTCGGCAATATTCCAGTCGCCGACATAGCGGCCAAACTGTGCCACTGGCCCGGTCATGCAACCATCCGCGTCGTCCATCAACACGCCCGCGAGCGAGCCCTCGTCGGCTGTTGCCGACAGCGACGCCACGACCAGCAATACCATTGCAAAAGTTTTGATCATTTCGCCCCTCCTTTACCAAATTTCCCTATGCCAACATTATCGTTCAGCGGTCCGCATGAAAGCCGAAAATAGACCAACCGTTCACCGCCTGCGCCGTAATGGGGTAAATGCCATTTTTACGCGCCCCCCAGCAGCAAAAGCGGGCAGCGGCGTCGACTTTTCGCGGAATCCATAAATACAACTATCAATCGCCCGCCGCTTGCCTATGATAGCCCCACCTTGGGAGGGGAAAATAAATGCAAACACCATCTGTGCAGACGCCTGCACAAGACATTCGCTATTTGGGACCAATTACCGACACGGACCGCTGGGCGGGTTTCCAGCACCGGCCAGATGACATTTTCATATGTACACCGCCCAAATGCGGCACCACCTGGACCCAGGCCATTTGTTCGATGCTGGTGTTCGGCGAGGCTGACCACGGCCAGCAAACCAGTGATATTTCGCCCTGGATTGATGCTGTTTTTGCACCGATTGACGATCTGCTTGTGCAAATTGACAAGCTGCCTCATCGCCGGTTCATCAAAACCCACACCCCGCTTGACGGCATCCCCTACCACCCTGAATGCACTTATCTGGTGGTGATGCGCGACCCGCGCGATGCATACTGTTCGGGGCTAAATCACCGCGACAATATGAACGACAAAGACCTTGCCCACGCGGTTTTTCCAAGCGGCGATGACGCTTACGAGACATGGCTGAACAGACAGTGCCAGCACCACAACTGGGACGTTCAGTCCATTGCGACTTTTGTGCATTTTTTCAACAGTTATTGGCCGTACCGCAACCTGCCCAACGTGCATCTCTATCATTATTCAGACATGAAGCGTGACTTGCGGTCCGCGATCAAGTCGATGGCGGCGGCCACCGGCACAGCGGTGACAGACGCCCAGCTTGATGCCTTCACCGAAGCGGCCACTTTCGGCAATATGAAACGCAAAGCGGAAAA
>JAJFIT010000195.1 GCA_021774775.1 Alphaproteobacteria bacterium
GGCAACTGTCAGTACAAACATGGCAAGCACCTGCCCTGCCATGTCACCCTGGAAAGTTGAGAAAGCCACCAGATTGATGTTAACAGCCAGCAGCATAAGTTCCACTGACATCAAAATGATGATGACATTTTTCCGGTTAAGGAAAATACCAAACACGCCAAACACAAACAGAATGGCTGCAACGGTTAAATAATGCCCAAGTCCAACACTCATGGCTGTCCCCTAGCCTTTCTTCGGCGGCAGGGTAACACCCTGGCCGGTTTCAACATCAACGAGATCGAAAGCATCATCCGGTTTGCGGCGTACCTGCGCGCTAATGTTCTGGCGGCGCACGCCTGTGCGGTCACGGTGCGTTAAAACAATCGCCCCGATCATGGCAACAAGCAGGATAAGCCCGGCAGTTTGGAAGATGAAAATATAGTCGGTATACAGCAGCGCGCCCAGTGCTTCGGTATTGGTGACGCCCGCGTCTATTGGTGCTGGCGATGCGGCGTTTTTGGCCACATCGTCCCCGAAATTCCATGCAAAGGCCAGCGTGGCCAATTCGACCAGCAGAATAAGCCCAATAAGCACGCCCAGCGGCATATGTTGCATCATGCCCTGTCGCAGTTCGGTGAAACTGATATCCAGCATCATCACCACAAACAGGAACAGCACCGCAACAGCACCCACATAAACTACAACCAGCAGCATGGCGAGGAATTCAGCTCCCATCAAAACGAACAGGCCTGCAGCGGAGAAAAACGCCAAAATTAGCCACAACACACTGTGCACCGGGTTGCGAGCAGATATAACCAGCATGCCCGACGCCAGCGTGGTGCCTGCAAACAGGTAAAAAATGATATCGGTTAAAGCTAGTTCCATGATCTCTCTATTCCTTACCGATACGGCGCATCGGCGGCCAGGTTAACCGCAATTTCGCGTTCCCAGCGGTCACCGTTTTCAAGCAGCTTGTCTTTGTTATAAAGCAGTTCTTCCCGCGTCTCGGTTGCGAACTCGAAGTTCGGGCCTTCAACAATTGCATCAACCGGGCACGCTTCCTGGCAAAAGCCGCAATAAATGCATTTGACCATATCAATGTCATAGCGTGTGGTACGGCGTGAGCCATCCTCGCGCGGTTCAGCCTCGATAGTGATCGCCTGCGCCGGGCAAATAGCCTCGCACAGCTTGCATGCGATACAGCGTTCTTCACCGTTGGGATAGCGCCTAAGGGCGTGCTCACCGCGGAAACGTGGGCTCAACGGGCCCTTTTCAAACGGATAGTTGATGGTTGCCTTGGGACGGAAAAAATACTTTATCGACAGCCAAAAGGCCGCCAAAAATTCCAGTAACAATAGGCTGCTGAATGCTCGAAAAACTGCAGTCATAATTCCAGGCCCTTCCTAACTATTTGTCGGCAAAAAGCCGCCGTAAACGTAAATAGCCGCGTAAAAGACGACAAAAAACAGCGACAGTGGCAGGAATACTTTCCAGCCTAATCGCATCAGTTGGTCATAGCGGTAACGCGGCACAAATGCCTTTACCATGGCAAACAGCCAGAAGCCGAAGGCGATTTTGATGAACAACCAAATGAAACCCGGGATGAAGTCCAGGAACGGAAACGGCGAATGCCAGCCACCAAAAAACAGGATCGCCATTACCGCCGACATCAGCAGAATATTGGCATATTCACCCAGGAAAAACAGCGCAAAGGCCATGGAGCTATATTCAACCTGATAGCCCGCAACCAGCTCTGCTTCCGCCTCAGGCAGGTCAAACGGTGGGCGATTGGTTTCCGCCAATGCTGAGATAAAGAAGATGATGTAGATCGGGAAAAACGGAATGAAATACCAGTTCAGCACCGATCCTGCCTGTGCATCTACGATATCTGACAGGTTCAAAGAGCCCGCTGCGATCAAAACACACACAAGTACAAAGCCGATTGATACTTCGTAGGACACCATCTGCGCCGCAGAGCGCAGCGCGCCAAGGAAGGCATAGCGGCTGTTTGAGGCCCAGCCCGACATGATAATGCCGTATACACCCAGCGACGAGATCGCGAGAACATACAGGATACCTACATTAAGGTCCGCGATTGCCATGCCCTCATCGAAGGGAATAACCGCCCAGGATACTAGTGCCAACGTGAAGGTTATCATTGGTGCAATAAGGAAAATAACCTTGTTAGCACCAGCCGGTATGATGGTTTCTTTAAGAAATAGTTTAAGGCCGTCAGCGAAGGATTGCAGCAAGCCAAAGGGGCCAACCACGTTTGGGCCGCGCCGCATTTGCACCGCCGCCCAAATTTTGCGGTCAAAGTAAACTGTGAAGGCAACAGCGATCAACAACGGCAGCACCACAGCCAAAATCATTAGAACGATGGCGAAGAAATAGAAAACAGCAGTCTGTTCTATCCCGAAAAATAACCCGAGCCACGTTGTCGGGAACCATTCAAAAAATGCCTCAACCATTGGTACCCGTCGCCTCCTCAACCAGTCCGCCGCGGGCTTCGCTACAATCAGCCATTATCTGACTTGCCCGCACGATGGGATTGGTGTGATAAAAATTCTCAATCGCTGGCGCAATAGCGCCTTGGGCGATCTTGCCCTTGGTGCCGAAATCGCCCCATTCCGCTGCCTTCTGCACATCAATTTGCTCGAATTCGGGCACATCCTTGGCTATCCGCGTGCGAAGAGCGGCGAGGTTGTCGTAGGGCAGCGTGTTACCGAGCACTTCTGACAAAGCCCTGAAAATGGTCCAGTCTTCCCGAGCTGCACCTGGTGCGAAAGTTGCCTTTTCGGTACGCTGGAAGCGGCCTTCAGTGTTGGCGTATGTGCCCAGCTTTTCGGTGTAGGCCGCCGCAGGCAGGATGATGTCAGCATTTTTCACGCCCTCATCGCCGTGCGTGCCTATATACACCACCATAGTGTCCTTCAAAGCCGAAGTGTCGATTTCGTCTGCGCCCAGCAGGAACACCAGTTTCAGCTTGCCGTCTCTTGCATCTGACAGAATGCCGTTCACACCGCCGTCTGTGGTCAGCCCCAAATCAAGTCCACCAACGCGCCCGGCGGCGTTATGAAGCATGCTGAAACCGTTCCAATCCTTGGAAACACAGTATTTATCGGCAATGTCCCGGGTCGCTTTCAATATCGCGGCACCATCAACCCGTGCAAGCGCCGCCTGCCCGACCATAATCATAGGCTTTTTAGCGGCTTTCAATGCTTTGGCTGCGTCATGTTTGCCGCTGAGGACAGCGTCAAGCACGCTGGCATCGTCGCCGTATTCGTCAACTTTGTAGGTCAGGTCGGCGCTGGCACCAATTGTTCCAACTTTTAAACCGAAGTGTCGCACTGCCTTGCGAATACGTGTGTTCAAAATAGGTGCTTCAAGCCGAGGGTTCACCCCAACCATCAGAAGATAGTCAGCGTCTTCAACACCTGCGATGCCGCTGTTCATAATGTATCCGGCCCGGGTTCCGCTTTCCGCATGCGAGCCATCCTGGCGGCATTCTATCCGGTCGCTGCCCAGCGTACCCATCAGGTCTTTGAGCGCAGCCATCGATTCCATATCGGCCAGATCACCAGTGATAGCAGCGATCTCGTTGCCCTTAACGCCCTTTAAGGCCGTCTTGACGGCCGCAAATGCTTCGCCCCAATTGGCTTCAACCAGTTTCTTGCCCTTGCGAACATAGGCTGCATCAAGTCTGCGCACCTTCAAACCATCAAACGCATAGCGTGTTTTGTCGCTAATCCATTCCTCGTTAATTTCTTCGTGAAGTCTTGGCAGGAACCGCATAACAGCGGCACCGCGGGTATCCACCCGGATGTTGGAGCCAACAGCGTCCATTACATCAACACTTTGGGTGTGTTTCAGCTCCCAGCTGCGGGCGGTGAAGGCGTAGGGCTTGGACGTCAGCGCACCAACCGGGCACAAGTCCACCACATTGCCGGACATTTCACTGTCCAGTGTCTTTTCAAGGTATGTGGTGATCTGCATGTTTTCGCCGCGGTACAGCGCACCCATATCCGGCACACCGGCCACTTCTTCAGAGAAGCGCACACAGCGCATACAATGAATGCAGCGGGTCATGGTTGTGGAAATAAGCGGACCCATTTCCTTGTCTTTAACCGCGCGCTTGTTTTCGTCGTAGCGATTATTGCCGCGGCCGAACGCCATGGCTTGGTCTTGCAGGTCGCATTCGCCGCCTTGATCGCAAATTGGACAATCCAGCGGATGGTTGATTAGCAGAAACTCCATCACCCCTTCACGGGCTTTCTTAACCTGCTCGGTATTGGTGTGAATAACCATACCGTCGCCCGCAGGCATGGCGCAGCTTGCAATAGGCTTAGGCGCTTTTTCCATTTCAACCAGGCACATGCGGCAGTTGCCAGCAATAGACAGGCGCTCGTGGTAGCAAAAGCGAGGCACTTCCACACCGGCTTCTTCGCAAGCCTGCAAAACCGTTGTACCCGGGTCAACGGTAACTTCTGTGCCGTCAATCGTTAACGTGGGCATCATATTCTCCTGAGTTCGACACGTCTGTGTCAAAGCCTTGACCTATGGTCGTCATCTGCATCATTCCGCCGCCTTTGCGCGGTAAGCGTCGATCCGCGCTTCAACTTCATGCCGGAAATGGCGCATCAGTCCCTGAATCGGCCAAGCAGCTGCGTCGCCCAGCGCACAAATGGTGTGGCCTTCAACCTGTTTGGTGACTTCAAGCAACATATCGATTTCTGATTTGTCAGCTTCGCCGGTCACCAGGCGTTCCATCACACGCCACATCCAGCCGGTGCCTTCGCGGCACGGCGTACACTGGCCGCAGCTTTCATGCTTGTAAAACTCGGACAGCCGCGCAATCGCTTTCACAATGTCTGTCGATTTATCCATCACGATAACCGCTGCAGTGCCCAAACCAGACTGCACATCGCGCAAGCTGTCAAAGTCCATCAAAATGGTGTCACAAACGTCCTTGGGCAGTACCGGCACTGACGACCCGCCAGGGATCACGGCCAGCAAATTGTCCCAACCGCCGCGCACACCGCCAGCATGTTTCTCGATAAGCTCCTTCAAGGGGATGCCCATCTCTTCTTCAACATTGCAGGGGTTATTTACATGGCCGGAAATACAGAAAACCTTGGTGCCGGTATTATTAGGACGACCCAGGCCAGAGAACCAAGCCCCACCGCGTCGCAGGATTGTCGGCGCAACTGCTATCGATTCCACATTGTTAACTGTCGTGGGGCAGCCCCAAACACCAACGTTGGCCGGGAACGGTGGTTTCAAGCGTGGTTGGCCTTTCTTACCCTCCAGACTTTCAATCAATGCAGTTTCCTCACCGCAGATATACGCACCTGCACCGCGGTGAACAAATACGTCAAAGGCGTAACCCGTGCCGCAGGCGTCTTTGCCGAGGAAACCTTTAGCGCGGGCCTCATCAATCGCTTGCTCCAGCGCTTCGGCTTCGCGGTAAAACTCACCGCGGATATAAATGTATGCCGCAATCGCATTCATCGCAAAACCGGCAATCAGGCAGCCTTCAATCAGCTTGTGCGGGTCATGGCGCATCAAATCGCGGTCTTTACAGGTGCCGGGCTCGCCCTCGTCGGCGTTCACCACCAGATAAGATGGGCGTCCGTCAGATTCTTTCGGCATGAACGACCATTTCAACCCGGTCGGGAACCCTGCCCCGCCGCGGCCTCGCAGACCCGACTCTTTCATCTCGGAAATGATCCAGTCTTTGCCTTTTTCGATCAGTTCTTTGGTGCCGTCCCAGTCACCGCGCTTCATCGCAGCGTCAATGAACGGGCTTTGGTGGCCGTACAAATTGGTAAAGATGCGGTCTTTATCTGCTAACATCAGGCACCCTCCTCTTTCCCAATAAATTCCTTGAGCGTGGTTGCCCCGCCGTCCGGCGCACTGGTTTGTCGACCATTTTGCGGGCCTGGCGTCACCTTCTTGCCGCCCGCAAGGTCGTCGAGCAGTTTGGTCATGCTTTCAGGTGTCAGGTCTTCAAAATAATCATCGTTGATAGCAACAGCGGGTGCATTTACGCAGGCTCCAGCGCATTCAACTTCCGACAGCGTAAACTGCCCGTCCTTGGTTGTTTCACCCAGTTCAATGCCAAGCCTGGACTTGCAGGCTGCCATAATGTCGTCAGAGCCACGAAGCCAGCATGGTGTCGTGCCGCACACCTGCACATGGTGTTTGCCTACAGGCTTGTGCCTGTACATGCTGTAGAAAGTGGCGACCTCCTGAACCTTGATTGGTGCCATATCCAGATAAGCTGCGATATATTCCATAATCTCGATGGTCAAATGACCACCATTCTGGCGCTGCGCTATATCAAGAAGCGGCATAACAGCGCTCTGCTGGCGCCCTTCGGGGTATTTGGAAATATGGTGTTTTGCCAGCTTCTTGCTATCCGCGGTCCAGGCAAATGTTGTTGCTTTGCTCATCGGTCCACCTCACCAAAAACAATATCCATCGCACCGAGTACCGCAGGCGCGTCAGCGAGCATATGGCCGCGGCACATAAAGTCCATCGCCTGCAGATGCGCAAATCCGGGTGCCCTGATTTTACAGCGGTAGGGTCTGTTACTGCCATCTGAAACCAGATAGACACCAAATTCGCCTTTCGGCGCTTCAACAGCCGCGTAAACCTCACCTTCGGGTACTTTGAAGCCCTCAGTATACAACTTGAAATGATGAATCAGCGCTTCCATCGAAGTTTTCATTTCCGCGCGTTTTGGCGGTGCGATTTTATTGTCCAGTGACATAACCGGTCCTTCCGGCATTTTCTCGATGCACTGGCGGATAATTTTCAGTGACTCACGTACTTCAGCAATACGTAGCATAAAGCGGTCATAACAATCTCCCGAGGTCCCGATAGCGACCTGGAAGTCCATCCTGTCGTATACTTCGTAGGGCTGCGATTTGCGCAGGTCCCACGGCACGCCGACACTACGCAACATTGGTCCCGAGAAACCCCAGGCCAATGCATCGTCTACGGTGATCTTGCCAATATCCACATTGCGCTGCTTGAAAATACGGTTATCGATCCAAAGTGTTTCCATGTCTTCAAGTGTTTTCGGGAAGGTTTCTGTCCAGGCCATAATACGCTCGGCCAGACCTTTGGGCAGGTCCTGATGAACGCCGCCCGGGCGGAAATATGCGGCATGCAAGCGCGCGCCGCAAACGGCCTCATAAAACTCCATTAGAATTTCACGCTCTTCAAAACCCCAAAGAATTGGCGTTAACGCACCTACATCCAAACCATGCGTGGTTAAATTCAACAGGTGATTAAGAATCCGGCCAATTTCACTAAATAGAACCCTAATATATTGCCCGCGTTCCGGTACTTCAGCGTCCAACAGCTTTTCAATCGCCATAACGAAGGCGTGCTCCTGGTTCATCGGTGCCACATAGTCCAACCGGTCAAAATATGGCATCGCCTGCAGATATTGCTTGTGCTCGATAAGCTTCTCGGTTCCACGGTGCAGCAGGCCGATATGCGGGTCTACTCGCTCGATAATTTCGCCGTCCAGCTCCATCACCATACGCAGCACGCCGTGTGCTGCTGGGTGTTGCGGACCGAAGTTCAGGCAATAGTTTTTAATATCGACTTCTGACATTACTCTTCACCGCCCTTTGCATCAGCTTCGGATTTTTCGTCGCCGGGAAGAATATACTCTGCGCTTTCCCACGGGCTCATGAAGTCGAAGTCACGGAATTCTTGCTTTAATTGCACGGGCTCGTACACCACACGCTTGGCTTCCTCGCTGTAGCGACACTCAACAAAGCCGGTCAAAGGGAAATCTTTCCGAAGCGGAAAGCCTTTAAATCCATAATCTGTCAGAATACGTCTTAGGTCCGGGTGTCCAGCAAAGAAAATACCATACATGTCCCATGTTTCGCGTTCGAACCAGCCCGCAGACGGGAAGACGTCAACGGCACTTGGCACAGGCGTATCTTCATCGGTTTCCACTTTTACCCGCACGCGCTGGTTCAGCTCGATGGACAACAGGTGATATACAACATCAAATCTGCGCGCTCGCTCCGGGTAATCCACGCCGCAAACATCAACCAGCTGCCGGAACAGGCAAATGCGGTCGTCTCTCAGGAAAGTCAAAACTTTATGAATGTGATCGGCGCGCACAACCAGCGTTAATTCGCCGTTGTTGATTGTGGCTGACACAACGTCATGTTCAAGCGATTGACTAATGTGGTCTGCAATATCCTGCATGGAGCTACACTTTCGCGCCGAAACGCTGTCCCTATGTTCTTTCACTGCATCAGCAGCGATGATTACCGTGCCCGGATATCCGGGCATAGACTCAATAATTATCTATCAAAAGTACCTGTGCGACGAATCTTCCGCTGAAGCTGGAGAATGCCGTACAACAGCGCCTCTGCCGTTGGCGGGCATCCTGGGACATATATATCCACGGGAACAATCCGGTCACAGCCACGAACTACTGAATATGAATAATGATAATAACCGCCACCGTTGGCACAGCTGCCCATTGAAATGACGTAACGTGGTTCAGACATTTGGTCGTAAACCTTGCGCATGGCTGGTGCCATTTTGTTGGTCAGCGTGCCCGCAACAATCATCACATCACTTTGTCGGGGTGAGCCACGAGGCGCAAAACCAAACCGCTCAACATCATAGCGCGGCATACTGGTGTGCATCATTTCAACCGCACAGCAAGCCAAACCAAAGGTCATCCACCACAGGGAGCCGGTTCGAGCCCAG
The DNA here is from genome assembly GCA_021774775.1 of Alphaproteobacteria bacterium. Lineage (GTDB taxonomy): Bacteria > Pseudomonadota > Alphaproteobacteria > Sphingomonadales > Kordiimonadaceae > Kordiimonas. The sequence goes on from JAJFIT010000195.1 coordinate 8,734, forward strand.
GTCACCAGGTCTTCCATGGATGTAACGACGAAGCCCTTATCGGTCAGTTCGTCGTTTAGTCCTTCGAAAAACTGGATTTCAGCGGGGTTCTGGTTATTTTCCTGAACTGCCGGGTTATTGGCACCTACTACTCCCATTCCAGAGCTCCTTTATTCCACTCGTAAATGAAACCAACAGTAAGAACACCGAGGAATACCATCATTGACCAGAAACCGTAGACGCCGATGTCACCCAGACTAACTGCCCAGGGGAATAAGAAGGCGACTTCAAGGTCGAAAATAATAAAGAGAATGGCGACCAGGTAAAAACGAACGTCAAACTGATTTCTCGATTCTTCAAATGCTTCAAAACCGCACTCGTATGCCGACAGCTTTTCCTCGTCAGGTTTTTGATTTGCCACCAACATGGCAAGCACGACAAAAACCAAGGATAAAATCGCCGCAATCCCCAGAAAAATCAGGATCGGCAGATACTCGATCAGTAACGACTCCATGGGAGCCCCTTTTGTTTTAGTTGGCCCTAGATACTGCGCCCTTTTATCCACCGGCACCCAAAAGGTAAAGCGGAATTTCGTCGCAGTTTGCTCGCCCATAACTATAACGATGGATTTGCTTAATGAAAAGCCAGCAAATTATTGATTTTGCAGTATTTGCCTTATTATTGAACACATCTTTAACGACATTGGTTTCAAAAGAATTAACGCTGAGTATTCGAGCGAATTAACTTTGGCGCCGAGGAGAAAATGAAAGAACACCGAGAGGGGTAATTTGGGCAGGTTCGGTAACGAAAAAACGCGCCACCCGGAAGTGACGCGCTTTATTCGATAGCGGTGCTATCGCTGTTGCAAGTAATGGCGCGAGTGACGGGACTCGAACCCGCGACCTCCGGCGTGACAGGCCGGCACTCTAACCAACTGAGCTACACCCGCGCATCGCTTGCGGGACGCTGTTTAGGCGCTATGGCGATTACTGTCAATCACCTTTTTCCACT
>JAJFIT010000196.1 GCA_021774775.1 Alphaproteobacteria bacterium
ACGCCGGAAGACAGCGCCACTTCGATGATGGGCGAAAACTTCTACCAGTTTGTATTGCACGAACTGCCCGGCGGTTACGTGCGGGCATGGGGCATTGAAAAGGCACGTTTGGCGCGCGCGGGCAAGTCCGCCTTCTCGCTCAGGAACGAAGTGTTGCTCAACACGCTGATTACCATCACCATGTACGGCGCGATGATTGCAGTATTTGGCCTGATTATTCTGCCCTACCTGCTGATTGCGGCTTTGCTATCGAATCTGATGCTCTCCAGCGCCAACTATATCGAGCATTACGGTCTGATGCGCGGCAAGCGCGACGATGGCCGCTATGAGCGGGTACAGCCACACCACAGCTGGAATGCCAATCATGTTGTTTCGAACGTGATGCTGTTTCACCTGCAGCGCCATTCTGACCACCATGCCCACGCCGAACGGCCTTATCAGTGTTTGCGCCACTTTGATACCTCACCGCAATTGCCAGCCGGTTATTTCACCATGTATCTGGCGGCATGGATACCGCCGGTCTGGTTCAAAGTGATGGACCCGTTGGTGGCCGAACAGATGGGCGGCGACATGACCAAGGCCTATATCAAGCCATCCAGGCGCGAGGCGATTATGCGCAAGTGGCATAAGGCCACACCCGACATGAGCACGGTTGCCGCTGAATAAGTCACGCGGCAAACCCGATAAAAAGGCCCCTCCTCCCGGGGCCTTTTTTGTGCGCACCTCAGTGTCATGTAACCTATTCGCCCGAGATGCATCTAACTAATAGGGACAGTTACTGGACAGCCCAACGCTATGGTCGTAGGGTCGTTCATCATCAACGGAGGGCATTCATGGCTCCATATCGCCCGCTCAAGGGCTACCGCGCGCTCTATCATCCTGCTTTCAACAAATCGACAGCCTTCACCCGTGAAGAGCGCGAAGAATACGGCTTGCAAGGCTTGCTTCCATACGGCATTGGCTCCCAGGAAACCCAGTTGAACAGAGTGCTGGAAAACTTGCGCCGCAAAGGCAACGACATTGAAAAATTCATCTTTCTTGCCTCGCTTCATGAGCGCAATGAGCGCCTGTTTTACCGTACCGTTGTTGAAAATATCGAAGAAATTATGCCGCTTATCTATACGCCGACCGTTGGTCAGGCCTGTAGGGAGTTTGCGCATATTTTTCGCCGCCCCAAAGGATTTTACATAACGCCTGAGGACAAAGGCAATATTCGAGAAATGCTGGACAACTGGCCCCGTCCGGACGTACGGGTGATTGTTATCACCGACGGACAGCGCATTCTGGGGCTGGGCGATTTGGGCGCGAACGGCATGGGTATCCCAATCGGCAAGTTGCAGTTGTATGTTGCCTGCGCCGGCATTATTCCGCGCCAATGCATGCCTGTAATGTTGGACGTTGGCACAAACAACGAAGAATTACTGAACGACCCCTTGTATTTGGGTTATCCGCATCCACGCCTTGAGGGGCAGGCCTATTTTGACCTGGTCGAGGAGTTTGTCCAAGCTGTGCAGGACAAATATCCGCAGGCGCTTATTCAGTTTGAGGATTTTCTTACACCCAACGCCTACAGCCTGCTGTCGGAGTATAAAGACCGGATTTTATGCTTCAACGATGACATTCAGGGCACAGCGTCAGTTAGCCTGGCCGGTGTATATGCAGCTACGCGCGGAACCGGGGTCGCGTTCAAGGATCTGCGGGTCATGTTCCTTGGCGCGGGTTCAGCGGCGACCGGCATCGGTGATCTGATGGTCACCGCATTTGAGGCAGAGGGCCTCAGCAACGACGAGGCACGCAAAAGGCTGAATTATGTTGATGTTAACGGCCTGGTTGTGAAGGGCCGCGACGACCTGATGCCGCATAATCTGCCTTACGCCCATGAAGGTCCACAACTGGGGTTTGTTGATGCTATCCGCGAGATCAAGCCGCACATCCTTATCGGGGCCACCGGCGCACCGGGTACCTTCACCGAAGAAGTCGTGCGCACCATGGCCGAGGTGAACGAGCGCCCAGCGATTTTTGCCCTGTCGAACCCTACATCACGGGCGGAATGCACGGCGGAACAAGCTTACGAATGGTCGGAAGGGTGCGCCTTCTTTTCCAGCGGCAGCCCGTTTGCGCCGGTTGACTATGGCGGCAAGACCCACCGGCCCGGCCAGGGCAACAATGCCTATATATTCCCCGGCATCGGGCTGGGCGTAATCGCCAGCGGCGCAACACGCATAACAGACGCCATGTTTATGGTGGCCGCCCGCACCCTGGCTGACATGGTCAGCGACGATGACCTGGCCGCCGGTGCGCTCTATCCGCCGCTAACTGACATCCGCGCAGTATCTTTGGCAATCGCGGTCAAAGTCGCCGGGGAAGCCTTCGCAAGCGGGCTCGCGACTGAGGAAAGACCAGACGATCTTGAAAGCCATACGGCAGAGTTGATGTATGAACCGGTTTATTAACCCCCTGAGGCGGTTACTGTTCCTTTTTGCGGCCATGGTCGTGGGTTCAATGCCCGCGTTAGCGCAGTCACAGGCGGATTACCATGGCCTGTGGTGGAACGAGGATCGCACCGGCATTGTTGAACTTAAAGCAGATGATGGTGGCATCAAAGGTGTCACCCGCTGGGGCGACAAGCCGGATACTGACCGCAACAATCCGGACCCTGCCTTGCGCGACCGCAGCCTGAAAGGCATCACCTTCCTGTGGGGGTTTACCTACGAGGCAAAAAAGAATCGCTGGAAAGACGGCAAGGTTTATGACCCCAAAAACGGCAAAACCTATGACGCCAAACTGTCACTGGCAAAAGGTGGCAAGATATTGAAAATGCGTGGTTATATAGGTGTATCCTTGTTTGGCCGCACCGCTGAATTTGAGCGGGTTGCAACGGAAGAAATACCTGCATCGATTGGATATTAAGCTAAATTAAACAGCGACCTTCTGCAGTCTGACAAAGCATGATATCAACGCGATCTGACGTTTAACACAATCAAAAGGGGGCTTTTGTGATCAGGTTTTTCGCTCGGTTTTTTATTCTTTGTCTTTTCACTGTTCCAGTATTCGCGCAGGATATTATCGTCCTTAAAGGTGGTCGCATTATCGACGGGCAAGGCGGCGAACCAATCATCGACGGTGTTGTGATCATGCAAGGGGACAAGATCGTCGCGGTGGGCACCGAAAATGATACTCCGATACCGGAAGGTGCGCGCGTAATAGACACCAACGGCATGACGGTTATGCCCGGCCTGATCGACATTCATGTGCATTTCGATATTCTGGGCCACAGTGATTACGGTCATTGGTTCGGCACCTATGAGGACCGTATGCGGGCAGACATTATGCCGTCTGCGGCCAAAGCCATGTTGATGGCAGGCGCGACCAGCGTGCGTGATCTGGGTGCTGATGTCAGCAATATCTTCTGGCTCAAGGAGCAAATCAATAGTGGCCTGCTGCCGGGCCCGCGCACTTTCATCGCCGGACCGTTCCTGCGCAAAACTGCCACGGCTTTTGTCTCAGACAACTATAAAGACAGCTGGGTAGTAAAAAACCCGGATGATGCGCGCGAAAAAGTGCGCCAACTGGCCAGAATGGGTGCTGATGTGATCAAAACCCAGGACGAAAACCTGTCTGAGGCGGAGTTGGCCGCCATTTACGATGAAAGCCATAAGCTTGGGCTGCGCGTTGCTTCACACATATATGCAGCCGAAGCGATCCGCACCGCGCTAAAGGCAGGCATCGGCGAATATGATACCATCGAGCATATCGGTGAGTATGAGGCCATGGCATACGACGATGATATTGTGCGTATGATCGTCGACCAGAAGGTTGCAATGGCAGCGACCATCATTGCGCGTGACGGCCTGCGGCAAATTATTGAAAATCCGGAGCTGACCGACGATCCGCGCTGGGTACGCGATTTGCCTGCCGACATATACCTGGATGTTCGCAAATCCTACCGCGACACGGACCTGAGCAAACACCCACTATATGACAAAGCCAACGAGGACCGCGCGGGGCGCATGTCCAAACTGCGCCAACTGAAAGATGCCGGTGCCATTTTCACGGTTTCAACCGATTCTGGTACCCGCGCCAACCCGCACCACGATGCTATGTGGAAAGAAATGGTGCTATTGCAGGTGGAGGCAGGCATGAGCAACATGGAGGTGATTGTCGCAGCAACCCGCACCAATTCCATTGTTATGCAACAACAGGAAAAAATCGGCACACTGGAGGCCGGAAAATTCGCCGACATCATCATTGTTGACGGTGACCCGCTGGCCAATCTTGCCGACATGCGGCGGGTAAAACATGTGATTAAAGGCGGCGAGTTGATCCGTTAGGCCGCAGCAAGCCGGGGGTCGGCGCTCACCGCACCGCTGATCCAGCCACCACCAAGCACGCGGTCATTGTGGTAAAATACTGCCGCTTGGCCGGCCGAAACGCCGGATTCCGGTTCGATAAGCACAATCCGCGCAGTGCCGCCCTCGCCCGCATATAGCTTCGCGGGAACGCCCGGCCGGGTTGAGCGAATTTTTGCAGTTACCAGCAGGCCATCTTCGGGAATATCTTCACCGATCCAGCTAACTTCCTTGACCATAATCTCGCTGGTTTGCAGGGCTTCCTTCGGGCCTACAATCACCCGCCTTCGCGCTGGGACCAGCTTGAGCACATACAAGGGTTCTTCGGTGCCGCCAATACCAATGCCGCGGCGCTGACCGATGGTGTAGCGCACAATACCTTTATGCTCGCCGAGAATATTACCGTCGATATCGACAATTTCCCCCGGCTCCATCGCGCCGGGGCGCAGGCGCTCTATCACGCTGACATAACCACCTTCGGGCACGAAGCATATATCCTGGCTATCGGGTTTGTCGGCGATGGCCAAACCAAAACGCTCCGCATGGGCGCGGGTCTCATCCTTGTCCATGCCGCCAAGCGGGAACCGCAGAAAATCTATCTGTTCCTGAGTGCTGGCAAACAGAAAATAGCTTTGGTCCTTGCCGTCATCAACGCCGCGCAGCAAATGTGCCTTGCCGTTGTCGCCGACAACCCGCTGCACATAATGGCCGGTAGCCATACAATCAGCACCCAGGTCCTGTGCTGTCGCGAGAAGGTCCTTGAACTTCACGGTCTGGTTACAGCGCACGCAAGGGATCGGGGTTTCGCCTTTGATATAGCTATCGGCGAAATCTTCCATCACCTGCTCTTTGAAGCGGCTTTCATAGTCCAGAACATAATGCGGCATATCGAGTTCTTCAGCCACACGGCGAGCATCATGGATATCCTGCCCCGCGCAGCAGGAGCCTTTTTTCTGAACCGCGACACCGTGGTCATACAACTGGAGCGTAATGCCAACCACATCATAGCCCTGCTCTTTCAACAGGGCAGCAGTAACAGAGCTGTCAACCCCGCCAGACATGGCAACAACAACCCGCGTATCTGCGGGAGCGCGGTCAAAGCCTAAACTGTTCAAAGAAGTTGTCATTGTATTTGTCTCTTTACGTACCAGCATGCCTGCATCCGGTGAATGACTGCCATATAAGACCGATAGAGCGATGAGGCAAGGGATTCCGACCTGAGGCTTATAGGGTATTTTTGTCCGGCAAGAATCTCCGTGCGGGGTATACAGCGATCTATGCCATCAATTGAACGCCTTAGTATACCGCACTTCCAACCAATTTGGAAAACTGGCCCGCGGTTTGCTTATTACTGAACCACACGAATGGCGAGCCACAGAAATGGCGGAACATCGAACCTGTAAGTAACTATAGATGAACCCTGTCGAGAACCCACTGATACAAATGATGCAGGCTTTTGGAGCCGCACCTGCCGACTCTGCCGCCGCGCTTGCTGGCCTTCAAGGCACATCAGGCGAGGCTGACACCGCTCTCGCAGCGCAGTTTAGTGGCTATGTTGAAAGCAGCGAACCGGCTTCCGGCGCAGTGGCCAGCACGGCCTTCGCTGACACAGCCAAAACGCGCACGCAATTGGCCCACGGCGTTCCAGCAGACGCCGCTTTTGCAGTAGACCCATCTGCATCAGTTGCACAAGCCGAATTTGTGGTTCAGACCCTGCCTGCCAATTCGCTGACGCTGCAATCGCTTTTCGCTGATGGCACTGCGACCAGCGGACAAATAACACCTGAAACTGCGGAAGCCTTTTCGCTGGCGGTTAACTATCATTCTTCTAAACCGGCTGCCTTGTCAGCAAGTGACCTGGAGGCGCTGCAATCTGCAGCCCCGGCAAGCTTTGCGTCGCTTTCCGCCGCGCAGGCGACCGATAATTCCACGAACACAACTGGCGCCCTGTCGCTTGGCCCGATCGCAGGGGCGCAAAATCCCCCAGTGCCCGGTCAATTTTTGCCCGCATCCGACTTGAAGTTTCTCTTTAGTGAAACCCCCACGCTGCCGACGGCGGCATCAGCCGGTAACCAACTGCTGACGACCGGCGCTAATTTTGGCGCGAACGTTCCGCCAAACCCAGCACTGGTTACCAATGCGCCCAACGCGCAGCAAGCCACAGGACCCATAACTGGATCACTTGCGGCCACGCCAGTGGTACCCATACCGGCATCCGTAGAAACTGCAATTGCGCCACTGGCGAGCAATATTTCGGCATCCACCGAGCAATTAAGCCTTATGGGCGACAAGTCCGTTGCTTTTGAAGGCGGAAGCGAACCCTCCAGAGCCAATGCCGCCGCGGCGGGTCTGCCTGCTCATGGGGCCCAACAAAGTGTTGACGCAAAGCTGGATGCAGACGGTCAGATTTTGGCGGTCGCCCAAAAAGGCCAAAACCAAGCAGGTGCAGCGGGCGTAGCCGCAGCACCCGCAAAAGCAACGCAAATTGCCCAGGCCCAAAATCAGGCACAAACACAAGTTGCCACTCAAGCAATGGCACCAGCATCGCAGTTGAGCTCGCCTGAATCCAGCAACACAGCAAAACGAGACGCGAAATCAACTGATAGTTTAACGGGTGAAGCAACGAGAACAAAAACTGCTACCGCACCAATGACGCCAACGCTATCTGCGCCAACACAAGTAAACAGTGGCAATTTAAATTGGACCTCTCCGTGGATCACACCGGAACGAGCCACAGGGTGGCCCGATGGATTCGTCACCAGCCTTGTCGCAACCGGCCTCGGTGGCTTGACGGGCAACCATGGTGGATTGTCCGGTATGAGCATGCTCGGCGGACACCCAAATGCCACGCTCGGTGCGCAAGTCACCAAGCAATTGAATTTGAATATGACCCGCGCTGTCAAAGCTGGCGAACAGGAATTTTCCATGCGCATGGACCCGCCAGAATTGGGCCGGGTGTCAGTGAAATTACGATTTGGCCAAAACGGGTTGGTCAGGTCGCAAATTATGGCGGAACGGCCTGAAACGCTTGAACTGTTGCAACGCGAAATGCGCGGCCTGGAGCGAGCCATCGAAGCTGGTGGCCATAAGTCAGAGCAAGGCGGCATCAGCTTTTCGCTGGACAGCGGCAGCCATGAAAGTGCTGGCAAGGCTTTTGCGGAAGCATTGCAAGAGGACCGCCTGAAAGAAGAGGTTGAAGGCCGGTCCGCCGACCACGGCGACGGTGCTTTTACCGACGATGATACCGAAATCGAAATTGACCTTGATGAGATATTGGCCCACGTCACGCCGGAAACCGGCCTTGATGTACGGGTATAAAGGAAACAGTTATGATTGATGCAATAACAGCAGCCACAGCAAACGGCGCCGCCGCACAGGACGGCAAGAAACTGGCTGAAGACTTTGATGACTTTCTGGTTCTTCTGACCACCCAGCTTCAAAACCAGGACCCGCTTGACCCAATGGACAGCGGCGAATTTACCCAGCAGCTAGTGTCTTTCACTGGTGTTGAGCAACAAATTCAGGCGAACCAGAACCTTGAACTGCTGGCCAACCTGTCGCGCCTGCAAAATCTGGCCAGTTCCGCCAGTTATCTGGGCACCGACGCCCTGACAATCCGCGATCTCGGCGACCACAACGGCACTGGCGTCAAATGGCAATATCAAAATACTGCGGTCACCGATGTGCTGACACTGGAGGTCCGTAATAGCAGCGGCAATCTGGTTTACTCGGAAACCGGCGAGACAGGTCTTGGTTTCCATGACTTCAACTGGGACGGTCTTGATAACAGCGGCAATCTGGTTGAAGACGGCAATTACAAACTTCAAATTGTAGCCAAGAACAACGACGGCGATGAAATTACGCCCAACATCTTCGTTCAGGAGACAATCACAGCAGTGGATACAAGCGGTTTTGAGCCGGTGTTCA
>JAJFIT010000197.1 GCA_021774775.1 Alphaproteobacteria bacterium
AGCGTTCAAATTGACCCTCAGTTCCCGGTTATCCCGGTACGGGCGCTTAAAAACGAAGGCACTGAGAAATTTATGGCGGCACAGCAAGATATTGTTGCCAGCTTTCATGCTGGTGAACTGGACCAGGAAGACGGCCAAATGCAGATCGAACGATTTTGGGGCGGTGCTCTTCGCCGGGCGGTAATAGACGGCGATGTGGAAACCGGTTCGGTCATGGCGGGTCAAAGCGTTGGGATGGTCAAAAAAATTGAACCCACCAAAGATATTATTGATGAACTTGTCAGCCAGGCAGTTGCGTATCTCGCCGAAGACATCACATAACAAATCATAATAGTCGATATTACATGAGTTGCCGATAGAGTAGGGCCACTTACTGAGCCAGTTAACCAATAGAGGATAACCATTGCCCGACCACGTTAGTCAGCCACGACTTCTGCTGAGACGCTTGCACAGTGTTATGGGCGGTGACGGCAGCGCGCAAGAGCGCCTTGACCGTGTGGTGCGTGTGATTGCCCAAAATATGGTGGCCGAGGTTTGCTCGGTTTATCTGGCGCGCGCCGGCAGTGTGCTGGAACTATTTTCCACGGAAGGCCTGAAAGCAGAAGCCGTGCACCGCACGCGGTTGCAGGTGGGTGAAGGATTGGTTGGCCTGGTGGCCGAGCGCGGTCTTCCTTTGAATTTAAGCGAAGCTCCCAAGCACCCCAGGTTTGCGTACCGGCCAGAAACCGGCGAGGATATCTACCACAGCTTCCTCGGGGTCCCCATTCTTCGCAACGGGAAAGTAAGCGGTGTTCTCGTTGTTCAGAATGTCACACCGCGCTTTTACAGCCCGGAAGAAGTTGAAGCTCTGCAAACAATTTCCATGGTGCTGGCGGAGTTGGTCAGCTCTGGTGATCTGATTAATATCGATGAACTGAGCGAAGACTCTGTAGAACTGGGCCATTCGATTACCCTCAATGGTTTGTCGCTTGCTTCGGGCATTGCGTCGGGCGTTGCTGTATTTACCAAGCCGAAAATTCATATCACCAAAACCATTGCAGATGACGTTGAAGAAGAACGTAAACGGCTTGAAACTTCTCTGGCGCAGATGCGGTTGCAATTGGAGGAGATGCTCGAGCACCCTGATTTTGCTCAAGGCGGTGAACACCGGGAAGTGTTGGAGACATACCGACTGTTTGCCTACGACCGGGGCTGGCAGGATAAAATGCGCGAGGCCATCGATTCTGGCCTGACCGCTGAAGCTGCGGTTGAGCGGGTACAGCAGGAAAATCGCGCGCGTATGGCCAAAATACGTGATCCGTATTTGCGGGAACGCATCCAGGATTTTGAAGACCTCGCCGGTCGGTTGATCAGAATTATCCAGGGCGAGACCGTTGACACACCGACCAAGCTTACCCAGGACAGTGTGCTGGTTGCCCGGTCTGTTGGCCCGGCCGAACTGATGGATTTTGATCGCAAATATTTGAAAGCGGTGGTGTTGGAGGAGGGGTCCTCTACGGCTCATGTGACAATCATTGCCCGCGCGATGGGCATTCCGGTGATGGGTCAAATTTCGAATCTGTTGTCCCACGTGGACACCGGCGACGAGATTGTTGTCGATACCGCTCATAACCATGTTTATGTCCGGCCTAATGACGAAGTTATCGCGGGCTACCGTGAGGCGTTTAAAGTTCAGGAACTGCTGTTCGCCGAATATGCCGCGGAGCGAGGCCTGCCTGCAGAGACATTGGACGGTGAGCAAGTCGAACTTTTGATGAACGCAGGCTTGCTGGCGGATTTACCCAGCCTGGAGACTACAGGCGCTGAGGGCATTGGCCTTTTCAGAACTGAATTCCAGTTTATGGTGTCGCCTGCCTTGCCGCGGGTGGACGAACAAACAAAAGTCTATTCGGCGGTTTTGGACGCAGCGGGCGACAAACCAGTGGTGTTTCGCACCCTGGATATTGGCGGCGACAAACCTGTTCCTTTTTTGCCGCGCGAGCCGGAAGAAAACCCGGCAATGGGTTGGCGGGCGATTCGAGTGGCGCTTGAGCGACCTGCATTGCTGCGCTATCAATTGCGTGCATTACTATATGCTGCTGCCGGTCGTAATTTATCAGTTATGTTTCCGATGATCGCCGAAGTTGCCGAGCTGAAAAAATGCAAAGCGATTTTGCACAAAGAAATATTGCGGCTGGAAAAATTTGGCAAATCACCGCCAAAAGAAATCAAGGTGGGCTGTATGTTCGAGGTGCCATCTTTGAGTTGGCAGCTTGACAGTCTGCTGGAAGAAGTGGACTTTCTGTCCATTGGCACCAACGATTTACTGCAGTTCTTTTTCGCATGCGACCGGTCAAACCCAAAGCTTGCTGATCGTTATGACATGCTCGCGCCATCGGTTTTGTCTTTCCTGCGAATGATTATTTCGGCGTGCCATACTGCCGATGTTCCGGTAACTGTTTGCGGCGAAATGGGGGGCCGTGCAATAGAAGCGATGGCTCTGGTTGCATTGGGCCTGAAAAAAATATCGGTATCACCATCGTCGATTGGGTCTGTTAAGAGATTGCTTCGGTCTGTGGATATGAATCAACTTAGGGCTTTTTTGGTCGAGCACATACAGTCGTCTGAACACTCAGTGCGCGATAGTTTGCTTCTGTTTGCCCGCGACCACAATATAAAGGTCTAAGTTCTGAATTATTGAATGATTTTCTGCAGTTCGGCTATTTTTTCCTTGTAAAATTAGTTCAAATTGACACTATCCGTTAAATGTTTCTTGACGGGTGCCCAATAGGGTTGGGCGGTTGTCTTTGTCGCGCCGTGAATTGATAAAAAACTTCACGGCAGGAAGATGAGCAAGAAACAATTTGATGGACGAGATGATGGCCGAAAGTTCAGTTAATGAACGGGTTGCCAAAATACTCTCGAGGGACGGGACTATGGCTCAAGAAGCCGAAAATATTTTTAATGTCGCTGACCAATTGCGTGATGCTCGCAAAAGGCAAAAGCTGTCTGTTGACGCTGTTGCCAAAGAAATTTGCGTGCGCACCTGCTATCTCAATGCAATCGAAGACAGTCGCTTCGATGATTTGCCCGGGAAAACTTTCGCCAATGGGTTTGTAAAATCCTACGCAAAAGTGGTGAAACTTGATCAGGACAAATTATCAAAGCAATTCAAGTCTGAATTTGCGGAATATTTCAACGAACAGCGAACAACTGGAAGCGAATCTGCAGGTGCGGATTATTCCGGCCATACGTCGCGTGCAGCGGGGCAGTCGATCAGCCATGAAAATATTCAAATGTTGGCACCAAAAAAACGACGTTGGCCCGCTTGGTTTTCGCCGGTCATTGGCCTTGTCGGGGCGGGCATGTCGTGGTTTTTGGTTGGGGCGAATTCTTCAATTACCAGCATTGCGGCAATTGATTCTGTTGTTGAAGAAAGAACGCTGGCTGAGTTTGCGGACCCGGTTATGGTTCAGCAGGCAGCCACAGCGATTGACCAGCAGACGAGCGATCCTGTCCTGGTTGACGCCGACGGTGCAGATGCGTTGGCAGCGGCTGACCTAAAACCGTCGTCTGCTACATTTGCCGCGACATCAATATTCCTGCCAGCTGCTCACGCGGCGAACCATGTACCTAGCGGTGAGGTATCCAACGCGATCACCTTTCAGGCTGTTGAAGATAGTTGGGTACAGTTGGCTTACCGTGACGGGACCGAACTTTGGTCGGGCATTTTGCGTGCAGGCCAAAGCTATCGGCCTCAGTTGGTCGGTGAAGTATTCCTGATTACCAGCAATGCTGGCGGCATTATTCTCAAGCAAAGCGACGCCACGTTAGGGCCACTGGGCGAACGCGGCCGAGTCATAAAGGCGATGGCGCTTGATGCCTCAATTTTTGAGTCTGAATCCTTCTCTGATGCGGCCCGTTCAGCCGCACAATACGGTGGTAGTGACTGATCTGATCAATTGTCACTGTTAATGACGATTTTTTGCCGCATTTTATGTGCGTTTTCTTTGCTTCCACCCGAAAATACTGTCATGTATACTCCGAAATAATGCTGTTGCATTGCGGGAATTCCGGCGACTGCAAGTTTGGAGAAGACATGAGCATTCGTCCCTGGCGCGACGTCATAAGGCGCAAATCAAGGCAAATCATGGTGGGTAACGTTCCGGTTGGCGGTGACGCGCCGATTACTGTGCAAACCATGACCAATACATTGACCTCTGATGCTGCCGCCACCATCGCCCAAATTCATGCTGCAGCGGAGGCGGGCGCGGATATTGTGCGCGTTTCCTGTCCAGATGAGGCATCGACTGCGGCCATGCCAGAAATATGCCGCGAGGCGGGCGTTCCCATCGTTGCGGATATTCATTTTCATTATAAACGGGCGCTGGAGGCAGCGGATGCGGGGGCAGCTTGCCTGCGCATCAACCCTGGCAATATTGGCTCTGCAGAGCGGGTGCGTGAAGTTGTGCGCGCAGCGAAAGCAAATGGCTGTTCCATGCGCATCGGCGTTAATGCGGGCTCGCTTGAAAAGCACTTGCTCGACAAATATGCTGAACCATGCCCGGATGCGCTGGTAGAAAGTGCGCTTGAGCATGCCAAAATTCTTGAAGATAATGACTTTTTTGATTTCAAAATAAGCGTGAAAGCATCTGATGTTTTCCTCGCTGTCGCGGCCTATCAGGGTCTGGCTGACGCTTGTGATTATCCGCTGCATCTGGGTATTACTGAGGCGGGCGCGCTGCGGGGTGGCACCGTGAAATCCTCCATAGGTATCGGGTCCCTTTTGTGGGCGGGTATTGGTGATACGGTGCGCGTGTCGTTGTCGGCCGATCCGGTTGAAGAAGTGAAAGCGGGCTTTGAGATACTCAAATCGCTTGGTCTTCGCCATCATGGTGTTCGCATCGTGTCGTGCCCATCATGCGCGCGACAAGCATTCCAAGTGATCAAGACTGTCGAAATTCTGGAAGAACGATTGGCCCATATCCGTACACCGTTGAGCCTGTCGATCATCGGCTGCGTGGTTAACGGACCCGGTGAGGCTCGCGAAACAGACATTGGACTGACTGGCGGTGGCAATGGAAACCATATGGTTTATTTGTCAGGAATGACGGACCATAAGATAAACGACGATAGCCTGGTCGATCATATTGTTTCGCTTGTGGAAGAAAAAGCCGCCGACATGGAAGCCGCTGAAACCGCAGGTGAACAGCCTGCTGTCGTCGCTAGCCATTAGTTTACAGTAAGGGAAAAATCCGTGTCCAAACTGCAACCAGCGCGGGGCACGCGCGATATATACGGCGAAGAGTCCCGCAATATGGCCGCTGTGGTGGACACCTTCAAACGTGTCGCCACCAGCTATGGTTTTGAGGATCTGTCTACGCCCATTTTCGAATTTACCGAGGTTTATAAGCGCCCGCTCGGCGAATCTTCGGACATTGTATCTAAAGAAATGTACACTTTTGACAGCCATGCCGGTGATGCTAAAGACTCAGAAGAGCTCACGTTGCGGCCTGAATTTACCGCGGGCATTTGTCGGGCTTTTATTTCGAACGGCATGCAACAAAACCTGCCTTGCCGCTTTATGAGTTCTGGTCCGGCGTTTCGAAGAGAGCGGCCGCAGAAGGGTCGCTATCGTCAATTTCACCAGATAAATGCAGAGCTGTTAGGCCAACCCGGCGCCGAAGCTGACGTTGATTTGATTGCTATGGCGTGGCGGATATTGAACGAACTGGGACTGGGCGACAAAGTGGTACTGCACCTGAATTCGCTCGGTGACCGGGAAAGCCGGGCCGCCTACCGAACCGACTTGGTTGCTTATTTCGAACGGTATAAAAATTCTCTATCTGAAGACAGTTTAAGGCGGTTGGACAGCAATCCGCTGCGCATTCTGGACAGCAAGGACGGGGGTGATGCCAAAATTGTTGTTGGGGCACCCTTGATGTCAGCCAGCATGAACCAGGTATCACGCGAGTTTTTTGAGTTGGTCAAGAAGGGACTGGATGCAATCGGCGTGCCGTACGAACTGGACGAACGATTGGTGCGCGGTATGGATTATTACTGCCACACAGCGTTTGAGTTTGTGACCACAGAACTGGGTGCTCAGGGCACAGTGCTTGCCGGCGGGCGCTATGATGGGTTGATTGAACAACTCGGCGGACCGCCGACACCGGGTGTTGGCTGGGCCGGTGGGATTGAGCGGCTGGCCATGTTGTCCGAAATGGGTGCCCCACCTACGCGACCAGTTGTGATGATGCCTATGGGTGAGGCCGCGACGATGAAAGCCTTTTCCCTGGCCGAGGACATCCGCGCAGCCGGTCACCGGGTAACGGCGGACCGTAGCGGCAACCTGAAAAAACGCCTGACGAGGGCGAGTAAGGCAAACGCCCGCTTTGCCGTTGTGATCGGCGATAATGAACTTGAAGACGGGTCTGCCGCGCTGAAGGATTTGGACAGCGGCGAGCAGCAGGCAATCGCCTTTGCCGAGTTGGGCGCGGTTATATCTGGATTGTCGGGGGATGCTGCGTGATCACCGAAGAGCGCATTGAGCAGCTTGTGGCGCGCTATGACTATTTAGCGCACGCCTTGGGCACCCCTGACCAATACTCCAATGAGGAATTTGTTAGTTTAAGCAAAGAATATTCCGATCTTGGCCCGGTGGTGGATGCAGCGAACGCCCTGAAGGCGGGTCGCAGTGAAATTGGCGATCTGGCAGAAATGGTAGCGGCCAGCGACGACCCGGAAATGAAAGAATTAGCGCAGGAAGAGTTTCTTGAGTTGAAAGAACGCCTGCCCAAAATGGAACGAGACCTCTCGATCAGGCTGTTACCCAAAGATGTCGCTGATGAGCGCTCGGCAATTCTTGAGATCAGAGCAGGCACCGGCGGGGATGAAGCCGCGCTTTTTGCTGGTGACCTGTTTCGCATGTATGAGAAGTTTGCCGAAAGTCAGGGCTGGAAAGTGGAGTTGATCTCCGGCTCGTCGGCTGACGTGGGCGGATTTAAAGAGGTCGTGGCAAACGTTACCGGTAAAGGCGTGTTTGCCAAATTGAAATTCGAATCTGGTGTGCACCGCGTGCAAAGGGTGCCAACAACCGAGTCGGGTGGGCGCATTCATACAAGCGCGGCGACGGTTGCGGTTTTGCCCGAGGCGGAAGACGTGGATATTGATATCAGGCAGGAAGATATCCGTATTGATACCATGCGGGCATCCGGCTCGGGCGGGCAGCATGTTAACACAACAGACTCAGCGGTTCGCATCACTCATCTGCCCACCGGTATTATCGTGGTTCAAAGTGAAAAATCGCAGCATAAGAACCGCGACAAAGCGATGAAAATCCTGCGGGCACGGCTTTATGATCTGGAGCGAGAAAAATTACAGTCTGAACGGTCGTCTGACCGAAAGGAGCAGGTGGGTTCCGGTGACCGGTCTGAGCGTATTCGCACCTACAACTTTCCGCAGGG
>JAJFIT010000198.1 GCA_021774775.1 Alphaproteobacteria bacterium
TTAAGTGCAGGCGGCTCGGGCATGTCGGCGAAGAAGGCCAGCCGCAGCCAGTTCAGCAAGTCATAGCCGATGAAGTGCCAAGCCAGTGACAGGCCGCACACCCAGCCAACGAATGGCCGCCAACCGGCGACAAAAACCGACGGGTGCTGGGCCTCGGCCTTATTGATTTCAAGCTGCGCAAGCCCGGCGCGCAGCATTTCCATTTCCAGCTCATGGTTGAACTTTTGGCGCGCATTTTTGTCGGGTATCAGCTTATCGAGCGGGCCTTTGATTGCGTCCAGTATGGTACCAATTATCGGAATGCTCACAGCACTCTCCAATCCAGAAATGCGGCCAATAACAAAACCAAGGCAAAGCCCCCTATGGCGCTGACGGCAAAGTCCCAGATAAAATCACGCAGCATGTTCGTCCCCTGTTTGTGTTTCACCATCTACGCTATGCAAGCCAGTTTGCACTGTGCGGTCATTGCCTTTGCGAATGATGGTCAGCACCTCGCGCCGGTTACCGCCCAGCCGCTTGTGCGACACATGCAACCACTCCGCCCGGCTGTCTTCCCGCACGCGCACCTCGTAAATCAACTGGTCAAATGCGATGTCTGTGGCTGCGATGGCGCAGGCCGCCTCATAACAGGAAACCCCGCGCACAATAATGTCTGCTGCTTCGCCCAGCAGGTGCTGGCTGGTGGCCACACCGCCGACCAACCGGTTCAGCGTTACGCAACGAAAGCCTGAGGTGACAATGACATATTTACCGAACAGGGCGCGAACCGGCTCCAGCACACTGGTTGCCAGTGCACGCAGGTTGGCAACCTCGGCCTCCTCGCGCGGAATATTATATAGCTGAAACTTCTCCGCCGTCTGGCTTTTGGTAAATTCGCCTAGGCTGAAATGCGGGCTCAGTTTCATGCGCACGTCAATAAGTGCAGGTGTGCGCCCTGGCAGGGTATAGCTGTGCGCCCGTGTGGCCTTGCCCATCATAGCAACCACCCCAGTTTTTCCGACAGCAGAAACACGAGCAGCGTGCCCACTTGCGCCAACACCAACAGCATCAGCTTAATAACAATGGACCAGCGTTTGCTGCATTCCATCTCGTGGCGCTCGATACGGTCAAACGCCAGCGTTGCCTTCAACAGGGCGGTGTTGGCCGTTGTGCTGCCCTCCAAACCCAAATTGAGCGCCGCATCGCCGAAACCGGCATCATACTCTTGCTTTGTGCCAATGACACTCATGACAGCACCGCCAAACTGGCCGTGATAAGCCACCCGGTCGCAAGGGTTGCAAGTACCGCGGTAAAACGTTTTTTCTCAAGCCCGTGCCAGCGCCAAAAGGCAAAAGCCGACAACGGCGGCAGCGAAAATATGCTGTCCCATTCGGTTGCGGCGCGTTCGGCCCCCATGCCCCAAAACAGGGCAAGCAGCATCAAGGCCCAAATGCCGCCACCCAACACGGCGGACGACACCAACGCAGCCGCCAAGGTAGGCACGGCGTACAAACCGGTAATCAGTGCAGCTCGTTTCAATGCCGGGCGCGTATTAAAAAAGGTATAAAAAAAGCGGCCCAGGCTTGCGCTCAGGGCCGCTTTCGCTCTCGCGATTACATTTTTCATGGAAATTGTGTCTCCGTCGCCAGATCAGGCACTCAGATTTCAGGGAATGTTAGGTTGATCACAATCGCAGTAATTTCAGTTCGGGTCGTCGCTCCGTCCACCGCTTTGCAAGCAGCGAGGCGAACTGGCTCGACTTTTTTTGCGGCTTTCATCAACGCGGCTTTTTTCTTCGCAGGCTTGGATTTAATCAATTGCGCAACAGCGCTCAGGGAACTAGCCGTGATACCCACTTCTGCTTGAAGTAAGGGAAAAGCCGAAGCATACGGATTTTTAGCTGCAATGAAGGCTATCGCTTCATCGTACTTGGCTGGTTCAAGTTGCTCGCTGATGATGCCGCCGCGCGCGCTGTCCGCATATATGATTTCTGCCTGGCTGTTAATCTCGCGCTTGGCAACAACACGTTCTTTTTTGAAAGTGCCTTCGACAAACGCACGGGATTCACTATTCCACTCGAACCGGTCTTCCCATTGGTCAGGTGCGATGATGGTTCCCCGGCCGGTCAGGTCAACCCCGTCGAGCGAATGAACAATTTGTTCCAATACGCCTGAATTTCTATCGAATATTGCTATCATGATACCCACTGCACTCGCATATTTGAAGCAGACCCAAATTCAGTGACTGTGCCGGCACTGTGTTTGGCCATCAATCTAAATTGCCATGTATCTGCGGATACCGGCCCCGCCCGAGATACGCTTAAATCTGCTACACCGGGAAAACCGAATTCCTCCGCCGTACCTGTCGATGCGGTGCCGATGTCATTCCATGTACTGCCACCGTTGTTACTATATTGCGCCTTGATCGTTTGTGTTCGCCCATCCGGCGATGACGTATAGGTCAGGAGCGCATCAATCTCGGCTGTGCCACCGCTACCCATTGATAACGATACCGGACCAGCGGAAACGCCGTAGGTCGTGCTGTCAATAACATTGGCGCTCACTTCAATAGATGTGGCCGCGTCGCCCTGCCGGGCTTTCACAAAGGTAATGCGAACTTTGATGCTGGCACCGCCGTAGGTAGCGGTCACTTCCACATAACCACTATCGGCAGTTACGCTGTTGATTGTAACCAGTCCCACACTGCTGACGCTGGCATTACAATTGACTGCCGTTCGGACGTAACTGGCTGCACTTGTACGGTCTATAGTGCCTTGAAGCAGGTTGATCTGCGCCGTCGCGGGCAACTGACCAGATTTGGCTACACCGTTGGATGTGGTCAGGACGGTGACTACATTGGGGGTGGCGCTGATGCTAAAGCCATCGTCACCGGTAGCACCAATTGGCCCGGTGCTACCTGTTGGGCCGGTGCTACCTGTTGGGCCTTGTGGTCCTGTGGAACCGGTCGCTCCCGGTGCGCCATCTGATCCAGGAGTGCCCTGCTCGCCGATGATACGCTGGGCGATTGACCAGCTGCCACCGGCTAGCCGCTGGCGCATGTAAAGGTCGCCGGAGGTGAATGTGGTGTGCCACAGGGTTGATCCATCGATAGAATATTCAATCTCCAGGCCCGAACCACCGACTTCCTGAGGCGCAGACCAAGCGCCGATGAGAGTATTTGCCGAACTTTTCAGACCCTTAATCATCCACAAGGGGTTGCCGTCTGCCGCAGGGGGTCCGTCGAACCAACCTACAGGCGTATCCCCGGTTGGTGTTGTTGGCTGGCTGGCGGAACGCTGGAACATAATGTCGAAATAACCGCCGTCAGTACCAGCGGCACCGTCAGCACCAACACTTGCCAGCAATTCCCAGTAAAGCGGGTCCGTCAGCACAATGCCGGTTGCGGGAATGGCAGAAATAAACACATAGGACGAGCCTGCCGACGTCACCACGTCGCCGCGCTGATACTCGATACTGACACTGTAAGCCCCTTTGAATTCAGTGCGGGTTGCACCGTCTTCAATAGTATCCAGCTTGCTTATTGTTGTGGCGGTCAGGTCAACCGGATCAACAACTGCTTCGATAGACTGTTGCAACAGCCGCGTAAAATAACAAACCACTACCCGGTACTGGCGGTCATCCACCAAATCAGGAATGCGGCACGCTGTGGCTTCACGGCCCAGAATTAAGGTGCCTTGATAATCATCGTTTGCGGCCAAGGCCGTATCAGCATTGTCGCGCCATTTCACCTCGATCCGCTCTGCCGGAATGTTGGAGGTTGGCGCATCCCAGGTCAGGTAGATACCACTGACAACAGAACCATCGGCCTTGGCGGTATGATATTCCGCCGCGACCAGATTGGTAATTGCGGCTGGGTCAACCCAGATATCCGGGTTGTCATCGTTGGGCAAAAGCGGTTCGTTGCCGGGCATCTCGGCACCATAAACACTTGCATCATAACGCTGAAGGTCCACCGATACATCAAGCGTGCTGCCAACCGTGACTGTCTCGACAATAAACCAGCTGGTTACCGCAGTGTAACCTTTGTCTGGAAACTCAAGGGCGATCACATCGCCCGGCTCCAATAGCATGGCTTGCGGTGCCAACCGCAGCCCTCTGATCCGCTCACCGACCCGGCTTTTTCGCACCCTGTATTCGGCATGGGCTTTAGCCCGGTAAAAGTTTGTGATCGAAGCAATGGTTTCGCCCTGGTGCAGCTCGCGGCCACCGTCTTCCCCCAGGAAAGCTGTGTGCTCCGGTGTGCCTCGCTCCGGCCACGATACGGTGTCGTCTTCAAAGTTTTTATTGCCGTTGGGAAAGGTAACTGTAAACCGGTTCAACCGGTCTGAACGTTTGCCATGTTCGATGGACCAACCACCGAGAATAGTGTCTTCGTCAAAGGTCAATACAGGAGCAATAACAGCGTCTTCGATCACCAACCGGTGTCGCCCGTTGGACCAAGACAGCGACCAGCCAAATTCTTTCAGCAATGACCTGATGTTGCCGACAACACCGCTCTTGGGATCGAGCACAATATCACATTCATAGCGCGGTTGGGTGGTACCCACTTGATTGACTAGATAGTCAAAATATACTTCGCCTTCTTCAATATCCGCTCGCATACCGGTGAGAGGATTATATCGCTGAAGTTCAACAACGCCGGTTTGATTGGTCAGACGCGCGGGAATATCAACCATTTCGTCGCAGATATCGGCTGCAACCTTGAAGCTTTCCATATCCAATTCGTCGGCGGGCGCACCAAAACCGAAAGAGCCCATCATATAGTTCAGCACCACAAGCGCGCGGTTGTTGCCGTAGGACCATGTGGACTGGTCTGTAAAGCTGTGCGTACCGACACCGCCGTATGATGGGTCTTGGCGCGGATCGTATAGCTTCAGGCCTTTTATTTCAGCCCGTACACCGGGTTCACCGCGAAACTGCGGGTGTGCGGTTGAATTGAAAAACCGGGTCCAGGAATAGGCAACACCCAAGCCCTTATGCGCCGCACCCCACCCAGGTGCTGCAACAGAAAGACCTGTCAATGCAGCCTGTGTATCGGTGCCCAGCATCGACGCAGCCCGAAAATAAGGGCGTTTGGTCTGAAAACGAACATGGCCGTCGGCGTCACCGTCAATCCAGAAGCGAACGATATCCTCAATCGGCCCCTGCCCCCAAACATCGATGCGGTGCAGCCAATTGTTATGGTCAAGCGGGTCTTTTCTGTCATCAAAGCCACGGGTTACCACATCGTCTGCAGGGGTGGTGGTTGGTGCCCTACGATCTGAAACCCGTTTCAAAACCGTAATGGCATCGACCCGCCGCCTGCCATATATGATCGGCAGGCCGGTTGCCGTTGCCGACTTTGACAGCTCTATCTTCTGGTTCGGCGCGCCGCCGAGCCCCAGCAAACTGCCTACAAAGTCAAGTAATCCCATCAGGCATCCGCTCCCCACCCGATGGTGTTTTTTTCCTCGTGTGCGAATTGGAAAAACTGGTCACCGGGGTAATTGTCTTTTTGGTTGTGATCGCTGGTGGCGCGCCCTGCGGTCAGGTTTGGCTTCGCCCACGGGCTGGTAATTTTAAGCGATATGGTCGAGCGGGAGCCGCTGTCCTGCTCGGTCCAGCTATCAAATGCGCCCTTGTACAGGCTGATAGCCTGGCCATCGATCACAGCACCGGCTGCATCAAGGAACACAAGCCGCACTTCACAAGCATCGCCGACCCGATCATAAGGCACAAACCCCGGCAGGTCCGGCTCATATTTATAGCGCAGGTTATAGGCCATAACAACGTCAACGTTGGAGAATGTAACCGTATAGCTTTGCAATTTGATGCGGCGCTCGCGCACCACCGACGG
Source organism: Alphaproteobacteria bacterium (assembly GCA_021774775.1). Lineage (GTDB taxonomy): Bacteria > Pseudomonadota > Alphaproteobacteria > Sphingomonadales > Kordiimonadaceae > Kordiimonas. The sequence continues at coordinate 5,836 of JAJFIT010000198.1, forward strand.
TAGGGAGAGGATGTCACCCTGACTTTTGTAACTGTTGCCGCCGAAGTCGATATCAACCGTATGATTGGTGTAGAACAAGTCATCGCCGAGCTGCAGCAACCAGGCGTAGCGCAAAGTATCGGCGCTGAGGGCTGCATTTATTCCACCGGTAACTGTCAACATGCTAGAGCCTTTCAACCAGATCAATGCGAAGCCCAATCAAACCAGTTCGGGCAAGCGAAATTTCCTGCACGTCCCGCTCAAGCGATGCGCGCATAAACACCTGGTCGGTGAACAGGATCGCCCCGGTAAAGCGCGGCGATGGTGTCAGGACGGTTGTCGGGTCTGTCTCCGCAATCAGATGCAGCTTGGTGTCGTCGTCCACATTGGCGAAGTTTGCTACATTGCTGCCTGTCGTTGCGGCAAAACCTGTGATCTCTACTTTGAAAATACTGTTGCGGCCTTCGCGCGACTGTAAAAACGCGATCAAGGGCGCAGCATCGCTGCGTTTCATTGGATTATAACGCAGTGCCACCTCATAGTATTGACCGCCATATGAGCGGCTCAAAATCCTGCCACTCTCGGCTTGACTGACTTTGGTGCGCTGGCGCGAGCGTACGGTCATTTCGGCGGGTGCAGGCACCGTCGGCAATGTATCAAGCGATGAAAACAAAGGGCTGGGCATCAAGAAAACTTTCCTGTTGGGGCCGTTTCAAAATTTGTTGGCGGGTTAGGCGCTGAAGGGCGAGGCCTGGGCATAGTCGGCGTAAATTTCGCGGATCATGGTCTCGACCTCACGGCGGTTGGAAGTCACGGCATCGTCACTGGCACCGCTACCGACGGTTAGATTGATAGTTGGGTTAAAGTTGCTGCTGTTGCTGGTGGATCGGTCAAAATTGGAGACTGAACCGCTTGCACCAACGCCGCCGTTTGCGCCGCCTCCCGCCGCACTGAGAAAGTTAGACAAATCCTGATTAAGCCGTTTGCCAACAACGCGCTCACCTTTTTCGAGCAGATAGGTACCCGAAGACGGTATTTTGTCCAGCCCGTCATGGGTTTGGCCTTTGATGGCTGCAAGTTGTTTAGCACCCGTTGCTGCAACACTGGCTGCGACGGCAATATTCAAGGGGAAACCCGGCGGGCCAGAAAACGCATCAATAATGCCGTTGGCAGTTGATGAGACAGCCCGCGCTATATCATAAGCCTTCCTGACTTTCGCCAATTTTTTCGAGCCGGCTATGGCATTGGCAAGCTTGGCAGCCCATTTTTTCTTGTCGCTACTGGTCTCTTTTTCATCATTTTCAACTTGAGATTCTGAAGCATCTTCGGATAGCGCTTTGGCTTTCTTGGCGTCTTCAGCGCCGTCGTCACCTTCCTTTTTCTTTTTGGAACTTTGAAATAACCCTTCGCCGGTAAAGGCATCTGTCAAGAAACTAGAGAAAGTCTCAGGCAATTCAGGCAGCGGTAGAGAGTCACTTGAAGTGCCGGTTGTCGCAGTAGTTAAGCCACTGGCAACCATACCGGTTCCGGCGGTAGCGCCAAGCTTTTGGCCAATTTCAGATAGCGATGTGCTAACCTCGCTGAACACATCCACCAGACGCGCCAGCGTTTCCGCCATCGAAGAAGCATCTGTAGCGGTGGTGTCATTTCCGACTATCATCGGCCATACCTTTCGTGGAGTTCGTTCAATCGGTCACGGCTCATGGGCTGCGGTGCCGGTTTAATGCCGTTCGTCCGCCGCCAACCGTCAATTGTCAGCAACAACTCAGGCAGGGTTGCCCGAAAAATGTCGCGCGGTGACCAGCCCAGCCTCGTGCCCGCGGTCATTAGGTCTCGCCAATTTATTGTGTCGCCGTCTTCAGAGAACGAACGGCTGCCATCGCCGGGCGTTAACGCTGGGGCGACTAAGGCTTTCCCGGCGCAGAATGCTCCGACGACGGCGACAGCGTTAGCTCAAGACAGCGCGACAATGCAGTTGCGGTCTCCGCGATACCTGCCTTGACAATAGTTTCACCGGCGCGCTTAACCACCGTTTCATCACCGAAATCGCCGCCTGTCATCGCCGCAAATAACACCGCCATGTCGCGCAAACGAAATTCGGGAAATCTGTCGGTCAAAAACGGCACCAATCCCATACCAAAATGGTCCTCAAGGTCCATCATGGTACCAATCGTCAACCGCAGGCGGCGCTTTCGGCGACCGACCAGCAGGCTGGCTTCGCCGCTAATTGATTTTGCCATTATTGTGCTTCCTCTAAATAACAGCTGTCACGAACGGGCCAGCTGATTCCAGCGTAATATCGTAAGTTACCGCCGCTTCATCATCGCCCGCCATTGAAAGACTATTTACGACAAATGGGCCAGTGTAGGTCATGAAATCAGGAATCGTGATGCGGGCATCAAGGTGTGTTCCGGCGAGGGAAGCAGCGTGCACCTTTTCAAACTGTGCATCGTCCATAAATACACCAGATGCGGAGGTCTGAATGGACACATTAATACCGCCGTCCAGATACTCCTTGAATCCGTTGGAATCCTTAGTTGTAACGTCGATGGCCTGACCATCAATACTGAAATTATTGGTCTTAAAACCACCAACAGTGGCATAGCCTCCTACGCCGTCATCGACTTGCAGAAGCAGTTCTTTTCCTTTTTGCGCGGGCATGCACATCTCCTTTGGTTAATAAAATGTCGAAAATAGGTTTTTTTTACTTGCAGAAAAAACGAAAGAAATTGAGATAAAATTCTTTTATTTCAATTATTTGATTAAATAATACAACAGTGAAAATACACGCAATTGTGACTATTTGTTAACCAATAGTTAACTGAATGCTGCTCTTATGGTGAACATCATGATTACATGTTCAAATTGTATTTTTTGCGCTACAATACTCCTATAAAGAGTATTATATTACATAGGGATTACACTTTATTTGCTAGATTTGGTCTTCAAAACTGGCTAAGTAAAACCCAAAGAAACACTGATGCGCACGATGAATAAAACTGGACCGCACGATGAATAAAATTGATTTTTCTTTAGGGGCCTTATTGCTGGTCGTTATCGCACCGATAGCAACATTTCCCGGCGCGCACTGGTCGGTCATAACGCTGTTGTCATTAGCTGCCGCGATTTTCATTCTTTTTGTCGTGCCCGCACCAAGAGAACGCTGCAAACGGTGCGGCCACTATTTCAAACGCACCATTTTTGATCGCTATATCCAGCGTCAAAAAGTCAAAAAATGCGAAGATTGCCACGTGTCGCAACCCTCGGATGCCTCATCCGTATCAAAGTTCACTGCCTAGCCGGGGTCCAAACCGCACAGCTAACCCAAACCATACACCAAAGCCGAATAATTCAGCCTGCCACGGTAAAGGCCGCCTATATCGCTATACTGACGAACAACATTTGCGCTTAACAACCGAATATTCAATAGATCAAACCCAGAAACCTGCGGCGAACTTTGATGCAAAACCGCATCCACGTCCGCCATCAACTCTTTGGTCTCCATTTGACTGGGTTCGTTGGACCAGACAGCAATATCAAAACTCACACGTGTGCCCGCTCTATCTTTCAAATCAGCGGTTTGAATCGCCGTATCGCCCATTGAGACATAGGGATATTGGGCATTTTGAGGTGGCTGATCGTAAATACCCGTTACCTTGAGGCCAAGAGTGGTGTCAGCACTGAGCAGTGCAAAAACCGCCTCTTGTAACTTATGGCTGATTAAAGCTGTCATAGGGTTTCTTTCCGCGAATTTTTCTTAACTTATGACCGTTTGAAACTCGATGGTGGGAGTAACAAGCCCCCTTTTCCTGAACGACTGAACCCTGTAGCGCATAGACCCAAACTCGATAATTCTGGTTGTGGTATATTCGTCCTGGAACCAGGTTTCAAAAGTAACCGAACTGCCAAGAAACTGATGATCTGCACGTTGTACTGTTGCCGCACCGCGCTCACCGATACTGGCCCATACGTCAGCGATAATCGGCGATGTTGGTATCATGCGACCGCCTGCGCCCTGAGTAAAACTCTGGTCCAACAGGGTTATTCGGTGGCGCATAGACCCCGCCAACCCTCCGTTCATGCCGCTGGTCATAGCTGCATCCGGCGAAACACCTGCAAAAGCCCGCCTGCACCGCTCGCGTTCAACAAATTCGTCGATGACAGTGCTTCATCGCCGCGGCAGACATAAAGCTTGGTTGCCATCATGACAACCGCCTGTTGAATCGTTTCCGGTACGCTGTTCCAGTCTGTCCCAAAGCCAGCTGTAACTGAAATTTTAATACCCTCAAATTTGCGGCCCGGGCTCGGCCAGGCAGCATTTAGGGCGAGGCGCAAAAACGGCTCCAAGCCCGGCGTCACTTTATAATTACCCACCGACCACTCAGTTTCGGTGCCATCCTCATCAATCAAATTGACCGAGGTTACTGCAGCAACAGGGCGAACCGGCAATCGGACAATTGAACAATGCCCCGAACCCGGAACCAAGTAATCTTGCCCGGGTCGTGACCCGCAAGAGTTTGACCGCCCTGGCACCAGCTCCGGCACCAGCTCTGCCCAGCTATCAATGTAAACATCAAGGTTTCGCTCTATAAGGTACAAACCTGTTGTTGCTTCGACGGTGGCACGCGACGCCGTAATAAAGCGGGAGATGGTTGCATCTTCATGGTCACTATCGACCCGCAAATGCTCTTTTACTTCTTCCAGCAAAACCGGTTCGCGGGACGGCGTGGTTGTTTGTAAAATTCTCATAATCAGCGCTCCGCTATGCGAATGGTCAGGCTCCGCTCAACCGTGCGACCCCCGTCTGTTTGAATGCGGCAAGTCAGGCGGTACCGCTGGCCCAAAGTGCCGCCAGAGACGAAAATGCTGCGCACAGTATCCACAGCGTTTTCTGCGCCCAGTGACGGTGCCGAAGCGCCAGACGGATCAATTGACCATGTCGTTGACGCAATGGCCTCTGTGTCCGAAAGCCACGCGCTCCAATCGATACTGTAGTCGACGCTGCTGGACGGGTCTTTGAGATAAATGGCCATGCCATCTCCTTAAATTATGTTGGGGTTTGCCCGTCTTTAGCCGAGCCGATTCCAATAACCAGACGGCATTACCACTAGGCCCACGTGAACGAGAGCCACCCGCCTGCATCGTGGTTAAATATGAGCGACCCACGCACCACTTCGCGCGCGCCGCCGCCCACCATCAAGTCGGCATAAGCAACCAAATGTTTCGTGTCGGCGGCTGCACCTGGCAGGCCGGTTGCGAGCACCAGATATCTAAATAACGGCAATGTAATTGGCTCGCCGAATATTATTGGATCGGACACCAGGGCTATCGTTGCAGCATTGAGCGACAAGGATAGGCCGGTCAGTGGCTTCGCCGCATAGTCCTGCCCGGCGACCTCATCAGAGGCTATATCTGCGAACGAATTTTGGGTGGCAGCCGACGGCGTAAAAGCCTGATTCATTAAATGCGCTGACAGTCCCTGGCTGATATAACCGGGGGCAAGGCCTTCCAGCATATCTTTCAACGTCTGTTCGAAGATTATCATAGGGCCGACCAGCATGATATCGCTCCGCTTGTTGTTTAGTCGCAGTTAAGTTTCAGCGAGGTGCTTCGAGCAGCGACATGATGCACGCGCCCGGACTGGGGTACGGCCTTGTGCCTACCCGGCAGTGAACTTGCTCCGCCCGCGGCAGCAACAAATGGAGCAGCGGACAGAATATTTATTATGCCCAAGCCGAGCGACAGCGTTTCACTGCGCATGCGGTTAGTCATGATCGGCGACGATGCTGTGCTTGATCCTGCAAGGGTCATATTTCATCCAAAGTTTTTGATGCTTGGCGACGCCGCTACACATAAGTGGTTTTTTGTTCCGAGTGCCTGGTTCAGCCGGTTCCGCTTAGGCTGTCATCGGCGGGCACGCCGTGCGCCTCGCTGACTGAGCCTGCGATTGCGGACAACACGTTGAACAGGTCCACGTAAACCGGCATTTCCGCGCCTTGCATTTGAGTGCGCTGCAGAAACTGCAATATTGCTTTCGCATGGTCGGCGGTCAGGCTGTTTTTTTGATTTTTGTGATTTTCCATTATAGTCACTCCTTCAATAGGCAGTTGGGATGCCGCCTCATCTCGAGCACGGCACCGGGTGGTTTTTGTTTAAAGGCACCAATTGGTGCCACTAAACTGGCGGCAGTATGTTGATTTGTTATGTTGGCGGGACTGGTTATTTTGCTGTAGAGTAGCGCAACGGTTTTTTGTCGCACAAAATCAATATCTTTAGTTGGTCACCAACGCGGCAACTGTGCCGTTAGCCTTATCCATTGTTCGAGCGTGATAATTCACGCCATAAAGTACCCGCATAAACAAGCTCCAAAGTGTCTTGTCCGTTATCTAGTGGAAAATCAGCGTTTAATGCGAGATTGCCTGTACCATCTTTAAGAACAATCGTTCGAGCACTGTTTGCCGCCATCAAAATAAGACGGTCACCTTCTGAGCCACCGTTTATGGTATCAAGATCGTCGGTAGCCGCGTCTGCTTCCGTGTCAACGGTGTGGAACGAGCCTGTTGCAGTTATTACCCCTGCGGAGATGGTCAATTCTGTTGGCGAACCGTGGTTGATGAACCCGCTTGTGGTGATGTCGTTACCTTGGAAGTCCCAAACAGAAGCGCTGTTGTCCCATTGTAGTTTAGGAACAGCGCCAACTCCCAAAAGAATGTCGTTAGCCTGAGTAGAGTGTGATGGTCCCCTCAAGGCTATAAAGCCCCCATCCCCATTGGTAGTTCCACCAGACAAAGATAAAGATGCAGTAGCAATATCTCTCACAACTCCAATATCACTGGATATAATAATCCCGTTCACGCCCATCAATGCGTTACCTTGGAAATCCCAGAGATTTGCACTATCGTCCCAGCGTAGTATTTCTGTACCGCCAGACCTAACTCTTATGTCACTCGCTTCTGTTGCGTGTGCCCCCCCGAATAGGGCGATATTCGACCCTACATTTGAAGCCGTGCCGCCACTTAGTAGCAAAGTATCTGTATCAATATCTCGGCTTATTTGGTTTCCGCTACCGCCGCTTAATATCAAATCTCCTAAACCCTGTACTGTCGTCCCTTGGAAGTCCCACACGTCTGATGCGTATGACAATTTGCGGGTAGTCCCATCTTTGATGATTAACTCACTTGGCTGTGTGGCGTGCGTGCCTCCAGTTAATGTTAAGATCATGCCTGAACCAATGGTGCCGCCGGAAACAGACCATGAAGAATTATCCACATTACGTGAAAGGTCTGTGCCTGACATAGTGATATTCCCAGCGAAGATAGCATCGCCGTTCAAATCAATCGAAAATCTTTCAGCTCCGGCAGTAACGTCATAAATATAAAATTTACCTGCCGACCCATAACCCGTACTTGACGAGCCTATATCATACTGCCTTCCGGAAGTTCCGTTATTATCCAGAGAGAGGACCGCACTCGCTGTACCTGTTGCTTGCGTAGTGACTGAGCCC
>JAJFIT010000199.1 GCA_021774775.1 Alphaproteobacteria bacterium
GCCAGATAAGCGGCCAGACGGTGTCACGGGTGCCACGTGGCAGTTTGGTCCGCTTAACCGTTGGGCCTATACCCATATCCGGGAAATTTTACCGACAAAAGATATTCCCAATGATTACCGCATGGTTCGACCCCTGAAGGGCTTGTCCGGCGCAGCGGATAACCCCGATATCGTGCTGGGCGGCAAGCGGGTGCAATTATCAGCGGTGATGGATCAGAATTATATCGACGGTATCTTGGTCCTGAAAAACGGTGAGGTTGTTGTCGAGCGCTACGCTGGCACCCTGACGCCTGAGCGCACGCATCTTTTGTGGTCTGTTAGCAAAACCATAACCGGACTGACCGCCGCCAGTGTGGTGGCAGATGGTTTGATCGACCTTGAAAAAACTGTCGGCGACTATGTGCCTGCGCTTGCCGAAAGTGGCTGGGGCAAAGACAGATTGCGCGCTTTGCTGGACATGCGCGACACCTCCAACTGGAACGAGGATTACAGCGCGCCGGACAGCACGGTGCGGCGGCAGGACTGCGCGGACGGTCTCCTGACCGGTCCAATGTGCCTGGACACAAAAGTGATCGGAAACTATAAATTTCTCCCGGCGGTAGGCCGGGACGAAAGTCGTTTCGATACCTTTGTTTATAAATCAGGTACCACCGATGTGATTGCCTGGGTTCTTGAGGCCGCCACCGGCAAGCGCTTCGCTGACCTGGTTTCCGAGCGTATCTGGAAACCTATGGGCGCAGAGCGCAGCGCGGCGATCACCGTTGATGTCTCGGGCTTTACGCTTGCCAGCGGCGGTATGGTTGCAACCCTTCGGGACCTCGCCCGGGTTGGCCAGTTGATGCTGGACCGTGGCAAGGCGGGTGATCGTCAGATTGTGCCAGCAAGCTGGCTGGACGATATTTTCAACCAGCCGGGTGACCCCAGCTGGTCATCGTCGAGATCAGAGGGAACAGCGCCCTATTACCGGTCCTTCGTGTGGGGTGTCGGCGACGGCAAAGGCACGGTGCAGGCGCGCGGTGTGCACGGCCAAATTATCGATGTGTCACCGTCCACCGGTACGGTTGTGGCGGTGTTTTCCTCGTGGCCAGACGCTTCTGGCGGTGTGCCGGGTGTGGGTGCAGCTGAAACCGCCGCGGTTATTCAGGCGCTGAAGGCGGCAGTAAATTGAGGTTATTGCAGATATTGGTTCAGTAAATAACCCAGTTCGTCGATCAGGACTTTGGCCTTTACCTCGTCTTCTTCCTCAAGCGACTGGTCCACAAGAACCGAGACAACAGTAACGATCGTTTTTGCCGCGGCTTCCTGCCTGTCGGGCGCAAACGACACCCCGCCGTCCGTGAGGGTTTTTTCAAGAAAAGCCGCCAGATTGCTGCCGGTGCCTGGCGTTACGTCCCACAGGGAATAATGCTGGTTGGCCCAGCGCGTGAGGGCGCGGAAATTGGCGTGTGACCGTGCGGCAACCGTGAAGGAGTTCAGTAGAAATGAGATTGTCTCCGTGATCGGCATATCCGGGCGTACCGACTGCTGGACCGCTTTCATTTGGTCTTCAATTTCGGCGTATGCAGTGCGGTACAGTTGGTCAAGAATATCAACCCGGCCGTCAAAATACCGATACACCGAACCAATTGGAATGCCTGCCCGTTTTGCCACCGAGGTTGTGGTTACCCTGTCGATCTGGCCCGCCAGAACATATGTATTGGCGGCCTTCAGGATAGCATCCCTGCGGGCTCGGGCTCTGGCCTGAGTGGGTTCGGGTTTAGCATCTGGTTTTTTAATTGCTGTCGACATTGTACAAGTTTAGCAAGTTTTTCAAAAAGTGAAACAGTTTCATTTTAATTGACTCGGAAGGCACACCTGCGGCACTGTCGGCAACAATATTGAAGCGCAGCTATTAAAGAGGGGAAGCTTATGCGTGTTTTCACAAAAATGATTGTGTCGATCAGCGTTGTATGGGGCCTGTCGTTTGCGGCAGTTGCACAGTTGGTTGTTGATGTTTCCGCCGACGGCGATTTCCAGGAAAACCTTCAGGAAGCCCTGATATTGGCGGAATCTGGCACCATCATCCAGCTGCCGAAGGGCAAGTTTAATATGTTGACCGCCCTGTCACTTGATGTAGCGGATATTACGCTGCGCGGCGCCGGCATGGATGCCACTGTGCTTTCCTTCGCTGGTCAGGTGGCAGGCTCTGAAGGGCTTCTCGTGACCTCTGATGGGGTTTGGCTTGAAGGTTTCGCGGTTGAGGACACGCCGGGCGACGGCATTAAGGCCAAAGGCGTTGACCGTATATCGTTCAAAGACATCCGAGTTGAGTGGACTAATGGGCCAGCCGCAACCAACGGCGCTTACGGTCTTTATCCGGTGGAAAGCACCAATGTGCTGATCGACGGCGCGCTGGTGAAGGGTGCATCGGATGCGGGTATCTATGTGGGTCAAAGCCAACATATTATCGTTCGCAACAGCCGCGCGGAATATAACGTCGCCGGTATCGAGATCGAAAATAGTTATTTCGCTGATGTTTTCAATAATGTTGCCATGCATAATACTGGCGGTATTTTGGTTTTTGACCTGCCGAACCTTCCGCAAATGGGCGGGCACAGCGTTCGGGTCTTCAACAATAAATCTGTTAACAACGACACAGCGAACTTTGCGCCGGAAGGTAACATCGTTGCCACCGTTCCGAGGGGCACAGGCCTTTTGATCATGGCAAACAATAACGTTGAAGTGTTTGGTAATGAATTCGCTGAAAATGCGTCGGCCAATGTGCTGTTGGCGGCCTATCCGCGAGAATATAATGATGACAACTACAATCCGTTGCCGCGCGGTATTTATGTTTATGACAATACATACGGCCGTGCCGGGTGGGACCCTGACAAAGACGTTAAGGAGCTGATCGCGCCGCTGACCGGCCTGCCGGTCCCGGACATTGTTTGGGACGGTGCGGTTGATGGTTTTTGGTCAGCCTTTTTTGGCCCCGACGAAGGCGACAGGATCGTGATCAAGGAAGCAGAAGGCACAACATTTGCCAACTTGCAATTTGTCAAAGACCTTATTTTGCCGTGGGGCGCAGACCCGGCCACCGACATTACAGACCATGCAGGCAAGCGACCGCCGCTTGCGCAGGTTCGTGTCGCGCAGGAAAGCGCTATAGCAGAAAGCACAGACTAGATGCAGTTGTCTATCCTTCTATGGGGGCGCAGTTTGGCTGTTGCAATCATAGCTTGCCTGTGTTCGCCGCCGCTGCTGGCGGACGGCGTTAACGACGCGGCGTTGATGGCAAAGCGCCCGGCGCGCCAGTTGTCGGCCTACGGCCTGTTTGTCGATGCCAGCCACCAACAACCCAGCGACGGCGTTGTGCCCTACGACCTGCAGGTGCCGCTGTTTACCGACTATGCCAAAAAACTCCGTTTTGTTTATGTGCCGCCGGGCACCACGGCAACATATGATGATACCGAGGTATTTGCTTTTCCTGTGGGCTCGGTACTGGTGAAAACCTTTGCTTATCCGGCTGATTTTCGCGCACCGGATACCGCGGTTCGGCTTATTGAGACCAGGCTCTTGATCCACCAGGAAAGTGGCTGGAACGCTTGGGCTTACGTTTGGAATGATGAGCAAACTGAAGCCACACTGAAAATGGCGGGCAAAGTTCTTCCTGTAGAGTTCACGGACAGGCAGGGCGCGGCGCAGTCGATCAATTATATCGTGCCCAACAAAAATCAATGCAAAGGTTGCCACAGCTTTAACCGTGAAATGACACCTATTGGGCCCAAGGCGCGTTATCTAAACAAAGACTTTTCTTATGCAGGCGGTGTAGCTAATCAAATCGACCATTGGCGCGACCACGCAGTGTTGGCCGGTGTGCCCGCAGGTGACAAATTGCCAACAACACCGGCAATGGGCGATGTTGGTGCGACCATTGACCGGCGTGCTCGCGCTTATCTGGATATTAATTGTGCCCATTGTCACCGTCTTGAGGGGCCGGGCTCTACCTCGGGTTTGTTCCTGACCTACGGCGAGAACAATAAAACCGCATGGGGGTATTTGAAGCGACCAGTGGCAGCGGGGCGCGGTTCTGGCGGCCTGGCCTATGATATTGCGCCGGGCGACGCCGACGCATCGATCCTGCATTTCAGGATGGCGTCAACCGACCCCGGCATCATGATGCCCGAGGTCGGGCGAACCATGGTGGATAAAGAAGGGCTTGCCTTGATCCGAGACTGGATCAAGCAATTGAAATAACCGGCCTTTTCAATGGCGGCACTGCCGTGGTAGAGATCACGGGCGCTAATTTGCCGACAAAGGGTGTGGTTGATGGTTAAAATCGGAATTCTTGGCTGTATGGGCCGCATGGGACAGGCCTTAACGGCGGCTGTATCCCAAACACCTGATTTGGTGCTGGTGATCGGTTCCGAGCGTGCGGGCCATGCGCTGATCGGTAAAACCTCGACCGAATTTGACACCCCCATCACCGATCAGACAACCGTGGTGTTTGATGCCGCTGATTTGGTGATTGATTTCACACCGCCGGGCAATACTGTAACCCATGCCGGTATGGCCGCAGAGAAGAAAACCAAATTGCTGGTCGGCACCACCGGCTTGTCCCCCGATGATGAGGCCGCACTGGACCGCGCCGCCAGGCAAGTCGCCGTCATGCAGGCGGGTAACTATTCGGTTGGTGTCAATGTGCTGTTGTCTTTGGTTCACGAAACGGCAGCGCGGCTTGACGCAGACTGGGACGCTGAAATTCTGGAGATGCATCACCGGAATAAAATCGATGCACCGTCGGGTACTGCTCTAATGTTGGGTGAAGCGGTTGCTGATGGACGCGGTCGGCCCCTGTCGTTGCTGCGCGCGCCCATGCGCGAAGGTGTTACCGGTGCGCGCGAACCAGAGTCCATTGGCTTTGCCACGGTGCGCGGCGGCAATGTTGTCGGCGAACATTCTGTTATTTTTGCTGGCGGAAGCGAAACCATAACCTTGTCGCACCGCGCTGAGAACCGCATGTTGTTTGCAGATGGTGCCGTGCGTGCGGCGCATTGGCTGACAAAACAGAACAATGGTCGCTATTCCATGCAGGATGTTCTCGGCCTGTAGCGTTTAACTGTTTTTGGGGAGATACGATAATGGATGAAGCCATCCTTGCGCTTTGGGCCGGGTTACCGGTTTTTTTGGTTCACTCTATGGTTAGCCTGGCCATTCTTGTTGTTGGTGTTGTCATTTATATGCACACCACCAAGCATGATGAAATGGCACTGATTCGGAGCGGTAACAGTGCGGCTGCGCTGTCGCTCGGTGGCGCGATTATTGGTCTGAGCCTGCCGCTCGCATTTTCGCTCGCCGCAGCGCTTTCGCTGTGGGAAGTTGTTGTATGGGGCCTGGTTGCGCTGGTTTTGCAGTTGGTTGCTTTCCGTATCGCGGACGTGTTTCTGAAAGATATTTCCGCGCGCATAGAAGCCGGTGAAATTGGCGCCGCAACCTTTCTGGTGAGCATCAAGCTGGCAACAGCCTTCATCAATGCAGCGGCGATATCCGGATAGCAGCGGGGGTTTCCTATGAAGCGGGGCTTCGAATTTATTCTATATGCCGTGATTATCGTGTTTTTTCTGGTGCGTTATACCAGTGTGGATACCGCTGCCCCGCGCCGACCCCTGCCCAAGGGGGTGCCGACTGGCCCGGCCGTGTTGCTTCCTGACCGCGCCCGGTTGCCCCGCGATGTCAGCTCTACCGTGATTGTCGAGGTGGGGCGAACGGATCAAAATAGCGTCGGAACAGCTTTTTCCGTGGACGATAGCGGTACCTATGTCAGCGCGCGGCACGTGGTTGAAGGCTGCAGCAGTGTTTCGCTGATCAGGAACCAGCGCCGCATAGCCGTGACCCTAATCTCCAAAGCCACCAACCGCGACTTCGCGGTTCTGAAGGTTGATAATTTGACCGCTGAACCCTTCGCCTTGTCGCTTCAGGTACCGCGCCGCGGTAATGACGGATACATGATGGGCTATCCGCAAGGTGTACCCGCAGATGTACGCGCAACAGTGATTGGCTCAACTGTTATGCGTTCAAAAGGTCGCTATAACACACGTGAGCGTGTGGTCGCCTGGGTTGAAAGGGAACGCCGGCCAAGGTTTGGCGGCTCACTTGGCGGCATTTCTGGTGGGCCGGTTCTCGACGATGAGGGTCGCATTGTTGGCACGGTGGTTGCGGGCGCGCCGCGTCGTGGCCGGGTTTACACAACCAACCCAACGGTTTTTTCTGAAGCTGGCTTGGTCACACCTTCGACAGTAGAAAAAGGTCGAAACATGCGCCTTACCAGGAAAAATTTTGACCAGGAGGCCACGCGGTTTCGTCGTGAAATGCGTATTGCGCAAGTATACTGTGAAGTTGGCTGACAAGGGTTTTATATCTTTGGTTTAGCGTATGCCAGGCGGCCCTGTTCGGTTGCGACGGTTTGGGCACCTTTTACCATTACCTATAAAGGCGAGCTGGTTGGCTGTGGTGTCAACCAGTTTAATCCGGGTTAATGCTCACAAAAAATTGGAATATCCAGATGTTTAGCCGTCTACAGGGTTTCACCGCGCAGCAACCTCGGCAGTTCGCCGACGGTGCCGCGGGCATGCGACATGAAAAAGTTCTTTAGCGGCGGTATTTCATTGACCACAGCAAGGCCAATGTCGCGCGCAGCTCGCACCGGCGTTACGTCATTTGAAAATAATCTGTTCAGAACATCTGTA
>JAJFIT010000200.1 GCA_021774775.1 Alphaproteobacteria bacterium
CAATCCTGATGCGCGCATTTGCACCTATGCACTGGGTCATAAATCTGCTACCCCGTGTCAATTACTTGTCAGAAACTTTAACCCATTGATATTATTGAACTATAAGTAACCGCATAGACATCATGCAAAAAAGTGGCATTCACAGTATATCGCAGGTCTGGAAAGAATAATGGGCTCTCAATGGCAGTTCTGGATCGACCGCGGCGGCACTTTCACCGACGTTGTTGCGCGCCACCCTGCCGGCAAGCTTTCCAGCCATAAGTACCTGTCTGTAAACCCTGATATCTATAGCGATGCAGCGGTTTTTGCCATGCGCGACATCATGGATGTTCCCGCCGGTGCGCCCTTCCCTGACGCTGCTGTCAGTTCAGTGAAAATGGGTACTACCGTCGCAACCAATGCCCTGCTGGAGCGCGCCGGTGCGAAGACTTTGTTGCTGATTACCAGAGGCTTTGCCGACGCCCTGCTGATCGGGCAACAACACCGCCAGGACCTGTTTGCGCTAAAGCCGACCCGGCCCCTACCCCTTTACGGCCGCGCGGTTGAAGTCGAGGAACGTATTGACCGCAACGGCACCGTCCTCAAGCCCATTGACACACAGGCGTTGGCGCGTGACCTTCAGGCTGCAAAAGCTGAAGGGTATCAAAGTGTTGCCATCGCCTTTGTTCACGGTTACCGCCACAAAGCCCATGAGGAAATTGCCGCTGACATCGCCCATCAGGTCGGGTTCAACCAGATATCGGTCAGCCACAAAGTCAGCCCCCTGATGAAGCTGGTTCCGCGCGGCGACACCACCGTCGCAGACGCTTACCTGTCGCCGATCCTGCGGGGTTATGTGGGCGATGTTCGCGCTGCCACCGGCACCACCCCGCTTTATTTTATGCAGTCCAACGGGGGCCTGGCGGCAGCCGACAGTTTCCACGGTAAAGACGCCGTCCTGTCAGGCCCGGCGGGCGGTATTGTCGGCGCAGCAAAATCAGCCACCATAGAAGGTTTCAAACAGGTTATCGGCTTCGACATGGGCGGCACCTCCACGGACGTTAGCCACTATGCCGGGCACTATGAACGTGTGCTGGACACCGCGGTTGCAGGCGTGCGCATGACCGTTCCGATGATGGATATCCACACTGTTGCGGCGGGTGGTGGCTCGGTTTGTCGCTTTGAGGCCGGGCGCTTTCAGGTGGGGCCACAATCCGCCGGTGCCCGGCCCGGCCCGGCGTGTTACGGCCGCGGCGGCCCTGTCACTGTTACCGATTGCAATCTGATACTGGGCAAAATTCAGCCGCATTTATTTCCCGCTGTTTTCGGCGATGCAGGCCGCGAACCACTTGACGCATCCGCCAGCCATCAGGGCGTTCAGGCCATCGCTGACGAGATTCACCGCGCGACCGGAACTGCAATGTCAGTGGAAAAAGTCGCCGAGGGTTTCATCTCGGTGGCGGTAGAGCATATGGCCCGCGCGATCAAACGGGTGTCGGTCGAACGCGGCCATAATATCAAAGATTACGCATTGCTCACGTTCGGCGGCGCAGGCGGCCAGCATGCCTGCCTAGTTGCGGACGCCCTGGGTATCGAGCGGGTTCTGGTGCCACCGTTTGCCGGGGTATTGTCAGCGCTGGGCATGGGACTGGCCGACCAACGCAGCCTGGCTGAAAGCTCGGTTGAAGTGCCTGTCAGTAATCATACTTCGATCAAGCGAGCAATCAACGGCGTGACAGCGCAGGCGCGGCATTCACTGGAAAAACAGGGCGTCGGCGCGGGCGAGCACCAAACCGAGATTTCGCTGCGGATAAAATACGCGGGCACCGACACTGCGCTCGCGGTTCCCTTCAACGGTTTTCATCACCTGCGCGACGACTTTGAAGCCGTGCACCAGCAACAATTTGGTTTCACCGAAAGCGATACAGACCTGATTGTCGAAGCGGTTGAGGCTGAGGCCATTGCCGCCATCGGTGATGACGTAATCAGTGCCGAAACATCGGCGAGAACTGCAAAATCTTATTCCGCCTCTACCGTCTTCATGGACGGCAAGCATAATAGCGCGCAAACTCTGGAGCGCAGCGCCATCACGGTTGACGGTGCGGGCGTCGCAGGCCCCGCCATAATTCTTGAAAATGGTAGTACCACAATAGTTGAGCCCGGCTGGCAAGCGTCATCCACTGAAAATGGCAGCCTTGTGCTGTCGCGCATTCAAGCCCGCTCTACCGCAGAAGCCGACACTCAGAAAGCTGACCCTATCCTGTTGGAAATATTCAATAATCTGTTTATGTCTGTGGCCGAGGAAATGGGCGCGGTGCTGGCCAAAACGGCCCATTCGGTCAACGTAAAAGAACGACTGGATTTTTCCTGTGCAGTTTTTGACGAACAGGGTCGACTGATCGCCAACGCCCCGCATATGCCGGTTCATCTGGGCAGTATGGGCGAAAGCGTCACCGCGATCATCGCTGGCCGCAGCGATTTTATGAAAGACGGTGACGTCTTCATGATTAATGATCCCTCGGCGGGAGGCACCCACCTGCCGGACATAACAATTGTAACCCCAGTTTTCCTGAACGCCCAAAACCAACCTGCTTTTTTTGTGGCGTCACGCGGCCACCACGCAGACATCGGCGGTACAACACCGGGGTCCATGCCGCCGGATTCGCTCACCCTGGAAGACGAAGGTATTTGCTTTACCAATTTCCATCTTGTGAAAGACGGTAAATTCCAAATCACAGCGGTTCAGAAACGGCTGAACGGGCACCGATACCCCGCCCGCAATCCCGCGCAAAATATTGCCGATCTGAAAGCCCAGGTTGCGGCCAATGCCCGCGGGTCAGCGCTGGTGCAGAACCTGATCGCTTACTACGGTGTTGAGACGGTCAACGCCTATATGACCTTTGTTCGCCGCAATGCCGCAGACGCCGTGCGGGCAGTGGTATCAAAGATTAAACCCGGGCATTGTCGCTACAGGATGGACTGCGGCGCGGAAGTCGTTGTTGGCGTTCACCCATCCACACAAGAAGGTCGGCTAACCATTGATTTTACCGGCACCAGCGCGCAGATGCCCAACAATTACAATGCGCCCTATGCGGTTGTGAAAGCGGCTGTGCTTTACGTTTTCCGTGTCCTCGCGGGCGGCGATATTCCACTCAATCACGGCTGCCTGGAGCCCATCGACATAATCGTGGCAGAAGGCTCGATGTTGAAACCCGGGGCGGATGCAGCCGTTGTGGCAGGCAACGTGGAGACCAGCCAGGCCATAACCAATGCATTGTTTTTGGCAACGGGAACTATGGCCGCTGCGCAGGGAACCATGAATAATCTGACCTTCGGCAACGAGACATACCAATATTATGAAACCATTGCCGGTGGCACCGGTGCAGGTGCAGGTTTCGATGGCGCAGATGCGATCCAGTCGCACATGACCAACAGCCGTATGACTGATGTTGAGGTTCTGGAATGGCGCTATCCTGTTCTGGTCAACCACTTCGGCGTTCGTGCCGACAGCGGAGGGGGCGGTCAAAATGCAGGCGGCAATGGCATTGTCAGGGAATTCCAGTTTCTTGAGCCGATGGAAGTATCGCTACTCGCCAATCACTATGCCAGCGGGCCACCTGGGTTAGCAGGCGGCGCGGGCGGCAAAGCGGGAAAAGCTGTCGTTGTCCGGACTGACGGCAAGCAGTTGGCATTTAAATATGCCGACAGTACAAAGGTCGGTCCTGGCGACAAAGTCATCATTGAGACACCCGGCGGCGGCGGCTACGGTAAGGCTGGCTAAAGCGCTTTGGCACGGCACGGCGGTGTGCCGCTTGACGGGTGGTGATAACCAGCTATATTTATATACTGGACTGAGCAGTATGGTAAATAAAAATCGATAATAAACACAGTAATGAGGGTAAAAATGTCAATGAACGCCGCAACAGAAGACAAGAAACCGAGCCGGGCGCCAAGCGTGTTTGATATTCCCGGCGAGACCGGTATGCCCCTATTTGGGCATACATTTACCATGCTGAAAGACCCCATGAGTTTTGGCACCAATATGCGCGATAAATACGGTGACGTGTACCGGTCTTACACTTTTTTCCGTCATAATGTTTCCCTGCACGGGCCAGACGCTAATGAGTTCATATTGATGGACCGTGAGAAAAATTTCTCCAGCGAGTTTGGCTGGAAACCCTACCTTGGTCGCCTTTTCCCGCGCGGTTTGATGTTGTTGGATTTTGACGAACACAAGAGCCACCGCCATATTATGGCAACCGCTTTCAAAACCGGCCCGATGAAGGGCTATCTGGAACGCCTGAACGCCGAAATGCCTAAGCGAATTGCTGAATGGGGCGCGACGGGTTCGTTCCAGTTTTACGCTGCGATCAAAAAACTGTCACTGGATATGGCAACCACTGTATTCCTTGGCCTGGACCCTGACGGCGACAATTCCAAAATCAACAAAGCACTGACAGATATGGTGTCGGCCAGTATGGGCATTGTCCGTGTTCCCATTCCCGGCACCATCATGGCGCGCGGGGTTAAGGGGCGCAAGTTCATGATCAATTTCCTGATGCAGGAAATCCCCAAACGGCGCGGCGTTGAGCAATCCGACATTTTCAGCCAGCTTTGCAACGCAGAAGATGATGACGGCAACAAGTTCAGCGATCAGGAGATCGTCGATCACATGATTTTCCTTTGGATGGCAGCCCACGACACAGTGACCAGTTCGGTCACCACATTGGTGTATGAACTGGGCAAAAACAAACAATGGCAACAGAAAATTCGCGATGAAATCAGGGAGCTCGGCCTCAATAGTGATGCGGTGCCCTACGAAAAAATAAATGACCTGGTGCTGACCGAATATGCCTTCAAGGAATCGCTGCGTAAAAACCCGCCAGTGCCCGCAACACCTCGCATGACAGTGCGAGACGTTGAGTTTAAGGGCCATGTTATCCCAAAAGACACAATCATCGGCTTCAGCGCTGTTGCCACACACCGGGACCCGGACGTTTGGCCGGAACCCGAGACATTCGACCCGATGCGGTTTTCGCCGGAAGGCGGTGCCAAAACGCGGCACCGTTATGCCTGGGTCCCCTTTGGCGGCGGCGCGCATATGTGCGTGGGGCTACATTTTGCCTATATGCAGATGAAAGTCATTATGGCGCACCTCTTGCCGCACTATGATATCGAATTACCCGAAGATTATGAGACAACATTCAAAATTATGCCTTTGATCAAACCGGTTGACGGCCTGCCCGTCACGCTGAAGGCGCGCGCGTAAATGCCGGAGCAGACCTTTGATTTTATCGTTGTTGGTGGTGGCTCTGCCGGCTGTGCGCTGGCGGCTCGCCTGAGCGAAAACAGCAGTTTTAAAGTGGCCCTGATTGAAGCCGGGCGCAGGAACGGCGGCCTGACAGTTGATATGCCCGGCCTGATCAGCAAGATCGTACCGCCCAATCCAATGAATTGGAATTACTGGACCGAGCCGCAATCGCGGCTGAACGACAGAAAGCTATATTGGCCGCGCGGTAAAGTTATGGGCGGCTCAAGCGCAATAAACGGCATGATCTATATTCGCGGACACGCCCGTGACTATGACGAATGGGCACAGATCGGCTGCACCGGCTGGTCATATGACGACATATTGCCCTACTTCAAAAAATCCGAGGGCACTGACCGGGTGGACGATGCATACCACAACGGCGACGGACCGCTAAAAGTAAGTCAGCGCACGTCGGTCAACCCGCTCAATGAAGCTTTCCTGAAAGCGGGCGATGAAGTGGGCCTGCCGTTCACTGAAGATTTTAACGGGAAAAGCCAGGAAGGTGTTGGCTGGTATGACCAAACCATTCGCGGCGGCAGGCGGCAGTCCACTGCCAAAACCTATCTGGCAGAAGCCACGGGCCGGGACAACCTGACAATTATCGCCGACACACAGGTGCAGCGTGTTTTGCTGGACGGCAAACAGGTTACCGGTGTGGAAGTGTTCAGCAAAGGCAAGGTACGCACCCTGTCTGCGGCGAAGGAAGTGATCCTGTGTGGCGGCGCGGTCAATAGCCCGCAGTTGCTTCAACTGTCTGGCATTGGCCGCCCTGATGATATTCAGGCTGTGGGCCTTGACGTACAACACCAATTGCCCGGCGTTGGCCGAAACATGCAAGACCATCTGGATATTCTGGTGTCGGCCTATCTGAAACAGCCGATTTCGCTGATGCGCTATCAGGCACCCCACAGAGGCCTGGTTGAGATGGCCAAATGGTTCCTGAAACGCCCGGGCGTGCTGTCAGATATTCTTTTGCCGGTAGGTGCTTTCATCAAGACAGACACCGCGCTTGAGCGACCTGATATCCAATTTCATATTCTTTTGGGCATGTCAGACGAACCGCATGGTTTTTCAAAACCTTACGAACACGGTTTCGGTATTCATGTGTGCCAGCTGCGGCCCCGCAGCACCGGCACGATCTCGCTGGCAAGCAGCGACCCATTGGAGCCTGCCAAAATTGACCCCAATTATCTGGCTGATCCTGAAGATGCCCGAGTGCTGCGCGAAGGCATCAAGACCGCGCGGCGTATGATGCGCCAGCCAGCGTTCGACGATTTTGTTGACCGCGAACGTGAACCATTCGGCGGCATCGCCCTGGACGACGACGAGGCAGTGGATGCCATTATAGCTGCACACGGCGAAACCATTTATCACCCGGTTGGTACTTGTTCGATGGGGCCAACAGACAACAAGAACAGCGTTGTTGATCCCGAACTGAAGGTGATTGGCCTGTCAGGCCTGCGGGTGGCAGATGCCTCGGTTATGCCGCGCCTTATTGGCGGAAACACTAACGCCCCGACGATTATGATTGCGGAAAAATGCGCCGACATGATCAAAAGCCACTATGCCTTGCTTTAGCGTGCTAACCTGGGCGAGAATTGCTAACGTACTGAATTAAGCAACAGGTTGACCTTGGTCAAGGAATCAAGATTGCCTTGCTGCAAAGATAGAGTATCAGCAACAAGAGGGGTTCGGCATGACGAAGCACAAAATGTATCTGGTGGCAGTAGATGGCAGCGAATGGAGCGAGCGGGCGACAGCGCGTGCGGTGAGTTTAGCAGCAGAAACCGGCGCAACTGTCAAATTGGTGACGGTTATTCCCTGGTCTGGCTATCAGCCCATATCAATTGAGGAACTTGCCAACCGGCCGATTGCCCGCGAGGAAGAGGAAAATCACGCCAAGGAAGACATTCTGGCACCTTTAGTCGAGCAAAATGGCGATAAGGGCGTCGATATCAGTACGCATTTCGATTGGGGTGACCCGGTGGAAATTATCCGCGGCATCGCCAAGAAAGACCATGCCAACATGGTTTTTGTCGGACGGCGTGGCCGGTCGCGACTGAGCGATCTCATATTGGGCAGCGTCGCTAATTCTTTAGCCCATTCGCTGGGTGTTCCGATTGTTCTGGTGCCATAGCATCCAGTGGGTCAGGGCCGTGGCTGTCCGTTGACCCCTTCGTGTGATTGCTGATGACCTCGGCAATTGCCTTTTGCAATGTCATGGGGTCGACAGGTTTGCTTTGATAACCGTCCATGCCCGCATTGATAAATTTTTCCCTGTCACCGTCCATTGCGTGGGCGGTCAGGGCTAATATGGGCGTGGAACCAACTGCTCCGAACAGGGACCTTATCATGGCGGTGGCGTCGATACCGTCCATAACCGGCATGGAAATATCCATCAAAATTATATCAAACGGTTGACCCATCTGTACGCGCGCAACCGCCTCCTGGCCGTTACCAACAACGGTAACCCGGTGGCCGAAACGCTCGAGCACGGTTCGAAACAGCATCTGATTAACCGGATTGTCCTCCGCGACAAGAATATTCCAGCTGACATCAGCAATCAGGGGATCACGCGGCGAACCGTTGCTGTCCTCGGCTCCGGCATGCTGTGCTTCGTCGTCAGCCGTCCTGGCCTCGGAAACCGGCAAATTCACGGTAAAGCAGGCACCGTGTCCGAAACTGCTGTCGACCTCGATTGTTCCGCCCATCAACTCAACCAGCTTGTGGCACAAAATTAGGCCAAGGCCCGTGTTGCCATAATTTTTGTCACTGACATTACCGGTGCCGGAAATTTCGTCAAAAAGTGACGGCAACCGATCATTGGCAATGCCAATACCTGTATCTTTCACGGACAGTTGCAAAATTGGATATGTCGGCCGGGCATCAAAGGAAATGGTTACGCCGACAGTGCCTTGGTCGGTATAACGGAAGGCATTGTCCAGCAGAATAAACAAAGTCTGCCGCAGTTTTTTACTGTCGGTTATCAACGCTTCCGGCAGCGAGCCGTCAACATCGATTTTACTGGTTATTTCCTTTTGCTCGCCTATCACGCTAAATATATTCAGCGCATCCTGGACCAGAGCCTGGATATTCACATTGTCACGTTCCAGCCCCAGAACGCCCTGCTCCAGTAACGTGATCGACTGAATTTCATCTACCAAATGAATAAGCGCGTTGCAGGACCGCGATAAAATATCCACATAGGAAGCTTGTTGCTCTGACAATTCGGTTTCTGCGAGCAAATCCGCAATCCCTAAAACACCGTTAACCGGCGTTCTAAGATGGTGGTTCAACCCGGACAGAAAATCGATGGTCTGCTTTGACGGAGCCACAGCGCCAGCAGCTTTTGATTGCGCTGACACCGCACCATCCCTGTGATCAACAATCATACCCGAAATAATCTGAACTGAGCACTGCGCGCTCTCTGGATCAGGTGTCAGAAGAAGAGTTTGTCTGGTTTTTTTACCATTTTTTTCAAGCACACCAACCTGAAAGGTCTCTAGTCGTTCGATGCAGGCGCGTATATGGTCGTCCAGACTTGTATCACCCTGCTCACTGACATAATAGTCAGCCAGCACAGTGTTTTTTCCTGTGCCGTCCTGCAGGCCAATCTGGCGTGCGAAATCTCGGTTGTTCGCAATGATGGTCCCGTCTGAATCAAGCAGACCAATAGGGAAAGGTATTTTGTCTAAAGTTGTATTTTCGGTCATAGACCCGTTACTCGTCCGATTACCGTGTAATAATTTACTCGTTAGTTTGTTGATCCAACTGTTCACTCGAGACCTTCAACACTATGTTACTTCCAGTGCACAATGCACGTAAAACTTGCTATTATGTTAGTCAAAAATTGTAATAATTTGTATTCACGCTTATAAATACACTAATAAGTAGAGTTTAAATCAAAAACGTCGATATCCTGCCGCCATGCAATCTTTGCGTATTTCCGTCACGCCCCAATAGACGCTGATGGCGGTGCCTGGCCTTATGTCCTGACAACCAACAAATCACACCCGAAAATAAACTGGGCATGACATTATTTAATTTGTTCACCACCTTGATACACCAATAGATAGATTGTTTATCATCTTAGTACACTAATAGATGGAGTCAAGGGCACACTAAGTAGAGTCAAAAGTACACTAATAGATGAAATAAAAGCGAAATTTACCTCAATAGCCTATCGCCAATCCGTCCTTTCGCATTTCAGTGCCCCCCCAATAAACTCCGGTGTCAAGGTCCCGCTTAACCGCCTGATAGCCTCCAAACGGCCCGGTCGTAACCTCCAGCCTATGGCCGCGCCGTGCCAGCTCGTCATATACAGGCCGCGTAATACCGCTTTCCAGCTGCAGGGTGCCGCCGTCTGTCATTCGACCCTGCCAGGTGGGTTCTGTTGAGCCTAAATGGTGGAACCGCGCTGCGTCTCCGGCCTCCTGCACTGTCATGCCGAAATCGAGCATATTGACAATAATCTGGGCATGACCCTGCGGCTGCATCGCACCGCCCATCAGGCCAAAGCTCATAACCGGATGGCCGTCTTTGGTCAGGAACGCCGGAATGATGGTGTGAAATGGCCGCTTGCCCGGTGCATAAACATTAGGGTGCCCGTCAGACAGAGAAAACTGTGTGCCCCGGTTTTGGAACATGAAGCCCAGTCCGTCCGGCACCAGACCAGACCCCATGCCCATATAATTGGACTGGATCAGCGAAACCATCATGCCGGTTTCGTCCGCCGTAGTCAGGTAAACCGTGTCGCCACCAATAAGCTTGGGGTCGCCGTGGTCAACGCCCTGCATCGCTGCATCCATTTGGATCACCCTGCGGCGCTCGACGGCATAGTCTTTCGAAAGCAAGCCCTCCAGCGGCACCCCGTAAAAGTCCGGGTCCGCGTAAAAACGCGCCCTGTCCTCGAACGCCAGCTTTTTCGCTTCGGTCATCACATGCAAATGGTCGGCGGAATTGTGGCCCATTGAATGAAGGTCAAACCCTTCCAGGATATTCAGCATCTGAAGCACGGCAATGCCCTGCCCGTTTGGCGGCAGTTCCCAAACGTCATACCCCCTGTAATTCACCGAAACCGGTGCGGTCCAATTACCTGTATGCTGTTCAAAATCCGCCTTCCTGAGCGGGCCACCAATTCGGCGGAAATAGGCGTCAATGGTATCGGCAATTTCACCGCAGTAGAATGCATCCCGGCCGTCTCGACCAATCAGCGACAGTGTAGCCGCAAGATTCGGGTTACGAAACACCTGGCCTTCCACCGGGGCTGCACCACCCACCAAATAAGTAGAGCGATAATTATCTATCTCTTCGATAGCCCCGCGGCCAAAGGCTACCGGGTAGCCAGCAGCGTGCTGCTGCATATGGTCGGCAATCACCTGACTGACCGGGAAGCCCTCACGGGCATAGTCAATTGTCGGCGCCAAATTGTCCGCCATCGACAGCTTGCCGAATTTTTCATGCAGCATAAACCAGCCGTCAACCGCGCCGGGGGTGGAAACAGCCAGGCTTCCATAGTCTGGAATAGCCGTCTTGCCGCCAAGCCTGTCCTTCAGTTGCCCCAGCGTCTGACCCCGCGGTGCGCGCCCCGATGCGTTAAGACCGTGCAATTTTTCGCTCGCAGGGTCCCAAACAATGGCAAACAAATCACCGCCGATACCGCTGCCGGTGGGTTCCATCAGCCCAAGGGCGGCGTTGGCAGCAATTGCTGCATCAACGGCGGATCCACCTTTTTTCAGGGTGTCGATCGCTATTTGACTGGCCAGTGGGTGCGAAGTCGCCGCCATGCCCCGCCGCCCGAGCACCGGGCTGCGCGACGCCCAGGATGCGCCGGTTACTCTGTCGCCTCGGTTATCACCCCGTAGCGCAGATGGCGGCATTGGCCCCGAACTCAATTCAGTCACTGATTGCTCTCCTGAGAGAAACGAATTCCACTTATTTTGCCGGCAGCGTCAAAGTGGCGCAAAGGCCACCAAGCGCCGCCGCACCCAGCTTCACGTTGCCGCCGTACATATCTGCAATATCGCGGACGATAGCCAGGCCAAGTCCGGTGCCCGGCACCTGTTCGTCCAGCCGTTTACCCCGATCAAAAAGGCTGTCGCGCTTATCGGCTGGCACGCCGACACCGTCATCGCTGATCGTGATATCCATCATCGGTCGGCGCAGGCCTTTTTCCTTGCGAACCACTGTCACGCTAACTTTCGATGCTGCCCATTTCGCCGCATTATCCATCAGATTACCCATCAGCTCGTCAAAATCTTCTTTCTCGCC
>JAJFIT010000003.1 GCA_021774775.1 Alphaproteobacteria bacterium
GCATACGGTTTTCTGTCGTACCTGCTGCCGGGGCTGGTCAGTCACGGCGACCAGATGAATATTACCATTCTGGCACTTGGCCTGAACGGTCTGGCAGGCATACTCTTCCTCTGCAGTTTTCTGGAAGACGGTATTCTCACACCCGGGTGGGTGCTTGCGGCACGCATTGTAGGCTACAGCTTCTTTGGACTTTCAATCGTGTATGTCAACATGCGCGGGCCCTACACCGAAACCCTGGAACTTTGGCTTCACATCACATCCTTCATTGGGGTGATATTTGTGCTTGCCGTGCTGGGTCGTGCAATCCGTATGAAGAGTAAAGCTGCCATTTTTTATGCTATCGGCTGGATGTTGCCGGTTGCTGGCGTGCTTGTGCGAAACTTGCGCGAATTTGAAATTCTGCCGCACTCTGATCTGATCGGTTATATGGTCTCAATTGGTATTTCGCTGGAAAGCGTCATCTTCGCCATCGGCATTGCCTACCGCATCAGCAAAATCATGAACGAACGTGACCTGGCCAAGCTGGAAAGCGCAAAAGCCATGGCCGCAAATCAGGCAAAAACAGATTTTCTCGCCCATATGAGCCATGAAATCCGCAATCCGATGAGCACAATCATTGGCCTGAGTAAATTAACGGCAGAAACCAAACTGAACGCCCAACAAAGGGAATATATTCGCAATATTCAGCTATCCGGTGATGCGCTGATGAGCCTGTTGAATAACACACTGGACATATCGAAAATTGAGGCCGGCAAGGTATCCCTGGAATCTCTGACCTTTGCACCCAATGATGTATTCGACAAAGTTCAGGCAATCATTGGCCCCAATGCACAGGAAAAAGCCATAGACTTTACCATCGAAGGGCAGGCCGGCCTGCCACCTCAGCTAACGGGGGATCCAACGCGGTTAAGCCAAATCTTGATTAATTTGGCCAGCAATGCGGTTAAATTTACCGATAACGGCGGGGTTACAATCACAGTGTCTTCGGTACCGAACAGTGAAAAGTCTATCCTCTTTTCCTGCAGGGTAACTGATACCGGTGTTGGCATGACCGAGGGCGAAATCTCGCGCCTGTTTCAGTCTTTCAGCCAGGCTGATGTTTCCGTTGCGCGCAAATATGGTGGCACCGGCCTTGGCCTTGCCATCTGCAAACAACTTGTTGATCTGATGGGCGGGAAAATTACTGTTGAAAGCACGCCGGGCGAAGGCAGCAGCTTTTACTTTGAATTACCTTTCACTATACCCAACCCAGCCGCACAAACCGGTTCTGTCAAAGGGCTCAACAACGCTGAAAATCCGCGCCTGGAGGGCATGCAAATTCTGGTCGTTGAAGATAATCAAGTCAATCAACTGCTGATCACCAAATTACTGGAACCAACACTGGCGGAGTTTGAGATTGTATCCAGCGGTGAGGCCGCGGTAAAAGCAGCCGCCACAAAAGACTATGACATCATACTGATGGATATTCATATGCCAGGCATGGGTGGCCTGGAGGCGACAAAAGCTATTCGTGCCCAAGAGGGTGCAGGCAACCAGCAGACCCCCATTCTTGCTCT
Organism: Alphaproteobacteria bacterium; assembly: GCA_021774775.1. Taxonomy (GTDB): domain Bacteria; phylum Pseudomonadota; class Alphaproteobacteria; order Sphingomonadales; family Kordiimonadaceae; genus Kordiimonas. Next base: position 1,557 of record JAJFIT010000003.1, read on the forward strand.
GACCGGAAGTGAGAATATTGAAACAAAAAAAGCGTGCCTTAAGGCGGGCATGAACGACCAGATCATTAAACCCTTCACGCCTGCCATCCTGTTTGAAACACTGGTGGCATGGCGGCACAAGCCATCCTAGTCAGGCACGTTTTCCGCCGGAATAACACTGTAGCTGCCCCGCGATTACAGGCGCGCATAGGCGGCTTTAATTTTGCCGCGGGTGGCCTGTGGAACCTGCAGGCCCGCTGCCAGATAAAAACCGGTTTTGCCCTCCAGTTTCATCACCGGCCTGGTCAACGCCGGGTCATAGCCATGAGACCTTCTAAGCAGATTGTTAACGGTTACATCGCTGATATACAGATCAGCACGCCTTGCGATGACCATTTGAAAGTCGCCGGTCAGGTCTTTGTGAATCGGGATGATATTCGCTGGCGGCATGCCAACCCACAGGAAAAACTCGCAGCCCAGATCGTTGGCAACACAGGAGCCGGTGTAAGCACCACTTTTAATTGCCTCCGGGGTGAAGGGCCGCATGTCGTCGGCGCGGGCATGAAGATAGAAACTCGCTTCTGCAAGCGGTGCCAGCCAGTCAAACCGTTTCTCCCGCTTCGGTGTCCAGGCCAGGCTGAATATCAGCGCATTGTCATCGGACTGCGCATGGTGCATGGCGCGGGCCCACGGTAACAGCCGGAAGGAATAGTCAACACCCGCTTCGTCCAGCAACTGGCGAACTTTGGCGGTGGCAATGCCGTCTACGGTTCCGTCATCATCCGCAAAGTTAAACGGTGGATAATTTTCGGTGTAAACAACCAAAGGCGCAGCCGAAACTGTCGCGCTCAGGCAAACGAACAAAATCGCCGCGCCCCAGCGCTGCTGCCAAATCCCCATTTTTACCCCATTACCAAACATCTTTGATGCTTTCATTTTACCCAATATACCGGATATAAGCGAATAAAGCCTTAATAGGCGTCGGGGCATCACCGGGGGCAACAACACCCCGCTGCGTTACCGGCGCTGGCTGAAAAAACAGCTGGGGGAATACGGCCATGATCATCACCAACATCGAATCCGTTCCGGGACAGGCAATAAGCGAAGACCTTGGCCTGGTGCTCGGCTCCACGGTTCGGGGCAAACATGTGGGCAAAGACATCGCCGCCTTTTTCAAGGGGCTGGTGGGCGGCGA
>JAJFIT010000021.1 GCA_021774775.1 Alphaproteobacteria bacterium
GTATTCGGCGAGGGTGAAGGCATCGACGTTCGACCGCATCCGCACATTGGCCTGTCTACCCTGACATGGCTGGTGGAAGGCGAGATTATGCACCGGGACAGCCTTGGTTATGCGCAACCCATCCGCCCCGGTGAAGTGAACTGGATGACCGCCGGTAATGGTATTGTCCATTCCGAGCGCACACCGGACGAGGTGCGGGCGCGTGGACATTCTTTGCTTGGTTTGCAGGTTTGGATGGCCCTGCCGGAGGACAGCGAAGAAATTGATCCATCATTCCAGCATTACGGGGCTGATAGCCTGTCCACCGTGTTACGCGATGGCTGCAAAATCACGGTCGTTGCCGGTGACGCCTGGGGCGCGCAGTCACCTGTGGCGGTATATTCGCGAACCCTTTACGCCGACATTCAAATGGATGCGGGTGCTTCGCTGGCTATCCCTGCCCAGCATGAAGAACGAGCAATTTACATCATAAGTGGCACTATTGTGTTAGGCGACGAGTGCTTCGGCGAAGCGACAATGATTGTGCTGCGCGAAGACGAAGAGGTGCCGATTAACTCATCCGGCGGCACCCACATCGCCCTTATCGGCGGCGACAGGCTCACCAAACCACGCCGCCTATTCTGGAATTTCTCGTCCACTGATACGGCCAAAATCGACGAGGCGAAACAACGCTGGAAAAACGGTGGTTTCGACCCGGTACCCGGCGACGATGAGTTTATTCCGCTACCGGAATAACCGCAGCCAAATCCCATCAACGTCGCCGATTTTTACTTCTCGCCAGCATCTTTCTCGACTATCCGGGGCCAACCGGACCAGCCGGGGCCGCGCAGGGCGACACCTGGTGTTGCGCCAGTATGGTCGCCGTCCTCAAGAACCTGTGTGCCGTTGATTATGACATCATTTACGCCGGTGGCATATTGATGCGGGTTAGCAAAAACCGAATGATCCTGAATGGCTTCGGGATCAAAGACGACAATATCGGCGAAGTAACCTTCTTTCAGGCGTCCGCGACCCCGCAGTTTCAGGTTTTCTGCTGGCAGCGAGGTCATTTTACGCACTGCCTCCGCCAGCGTCAGCACCCCCTCTTCGCGCACATATTTGGCGTAAACCCGGGCGAAGTTACCGTAGGCACGCGGATGGTTTTAGTGGCCAAGTTCAACAAACATTCATTTTGAATTTTACTGCATAGGCAATGCAAGACTGATCGTATATATTGAGTGAAATAAGAAAAAAACAAGCGGCGAAGAGGATACGAAATTATGAGTTTTAAGGCCTTTATCTGTGGCACTATATTAATTTTGAGTTCCTTCATCTCAATCGGTGCCAAGGCTTCTGTAGAGTATACTACGGAGGAATTTTCGTTTAAGTCCGCGGGCGCTAGTTTAAATGGCATTATTAGTCGTCCTGAAAATGGCGAAGCTACTGCCGTCGCTATAATTGTCCACGGGTATGGTCCAACCAATGTGGTGGAAGGAGATTGGTTTCGACAAATTCGCTCCAAGTTCACCGCCAAAGGAATTTCCGTTCTTGTATGGGACAAGCCTGGCCGCGGAAAAAGCGAGGGTGAGTTCGACATAAATCAACCAATTGAGAGTAGCGCCGAAGAGGTTTTGTCTGCAGTCAGCGCACTAAAACAGAAGAAGGAACCCGGATCAGATCGTATTGGATTGTTGGGCTTTAGTCGTGCTGGCTGGATTGCTCCGCTTGCAATAAGTCAGGAGCCGGGCATTAAATTCTGGATTTCTGTCAGCGGGACAGATGCCTTTGAGAACTGGGGTTATCTGCTCCGGTCGAATCTGGAGTTAGAGGACTATTCCTCCTCGGAAATAGACACAGTTTACGATGAGTGGATTAATGGAAATCTAATATTTAACTCGGGTGGGTCTTATGAAAAATACCTGAGCGCTAGCCGTACATACCGGAAGAACGAAATGGTACAGAAGCTCAGCGGGCAGCAATATGTTGAGCATAAACCCGGTAGCGGCGAGTATGAGGCCGCACGAAAATTGTATTTGAAAAATCAGAAAAAATATATGTCAGAGGGACATGCCTTTGATAGCGAGAGCGGGTTACCAATTGTTGTTTCCAATTTTAATCAGGTCCTTAAATCTGTATCCATCCCGGTACTCGCTATTTTCGGCGATAACGACCGGAACGTCGACTGGAGAAAAACCAGAAAGCTCTATGAGAGCACAATAGGCTCGAACGAAAATTCAAATTTGTCGGCAAAAATATTCGAAAATGCAGACCACAATATAAGAATGACTAAGACTGGCGGTTACCTTGAGGTACAAAATAAAGATTATTGGAAGACCCCTTACGCTAGAGGATATTATGAAGCGATGGTTGAGTGGTTATGCTCAAATGGTTTCTGTTCTGATACTCTGCGATAAGGCCTCATCTCAACATAAGAGAGCTTAATACACTGTTGACCTAACCCGCTCCGCGGAGCGGGTTTTTCTTTTATTTCTCGCCCGGGTCCGCCCATCCGATCCAGCCGGGGCCGCGCAGGGCAACACCTGGTGTTGCGCCAGTATGGTCGCCGTCCTTGAGAACCTGTGTGCCGTTGATTATGACATCATTTACGCCGGTGGCATATTGATGCGGGTTAGCAAAAACCGAATGATCCTGAATGGTTTCGGGGTCAAAGACGACAATATCGGCGAAGTAACCTTCTTTCAGGCGTCCGCGACCCCGCAGTTTCAGGTTTTCTGCTGGCAGCGAGGTCATTTTACGCACTGCCTCCGCCAGCGTTAGCGCCTCTTCTTCGCGCACATATTTGGCATACACACGCGCAAAATTACCATAAGCCCGAGGGTGATTACCGCTAAGGGTAAAGGGCTCATTGGTTGCAGGTGCACCCGCGTCAGAGCCAAAGCTCATCCACGGCTGTTTAATTTTTTTGGCGATATTTTCTTCAGACATAATGAAATAGGCGGTGCCCACGCGGCTGCCGTCCTCAACCACCAAATCCATCGCCGTTTCAATCGGCCCCTTGCCGCGCATTGCCGCCACCTCGGCCAGCGTTTTTCCGGTCAGTGGCTTCAACTCAGGGTTCTTGAAACCCATCAACAACAACTTGTCGGCCCCGCCCGCAATCAGATACAGATTTTCCCAGTTTTGCGGCGTCGCAATCTCAACAATCAGCTTTTCCCGAATAAGCGGGTCTTGCAGCCGCTCGGCCCAATCGTGGTATCCGCCCTCCTGCACCCAGGGCGGCATCATCGCGTCCAGACCAGTGGCCCCTGCTGTATAGGTGTACATATCCGCAGTAATTTGCAGCCCTTCGGCGCGCGCGGCCTTGACCATGGCGATCACTTTATCCATCTTGTGCCAGTTGGCGGTACCAGCTGCCTTCAGGTGGTATATTTCCGCCGGGGCATTGGTTTCGCGAGCGATGGTGATCAGCTCTTCAACCGCTTCCTCGAAACGGTCGCCTTCGCTGCGCATATGGGAGATATACATGCCGCCGTGCTCGGACGCCGTGCCCATCAGCGCAATCAATTCTGCGGTGTCGGCGTAGGATGACGGTGCATAGATCAGCGACGAGCCAACCCCAAGCGCACCCTCTTTCATCGCTTCGGCCACCAGGTCTTGCATGCTGGCGATTTCGGCTGTGGTTGCCTTGCGGTCCTCGTAGCCCAGCACATGAATGCGTGCCGTAGTCGCGCCCATGAAAGAGGCCACATTGGGCGAAACCCCTTTGGCCTCCAGATGCTCCAGATAGCCGCCCAACGTGGTCCACGGCACATCAAACTTGAGGTCACCCTGCCGCTCCAGCGTGGTTTTTTTCATGGCGTCATTCAGTGGCCCCATCGACCAGCCTTCACCGAACACTTCGGTTGTCACACCCTGGCGGATGTCGCTTTGACCGTGGCCGTCAACAAGCAGACTTTCCGTCGCCCAGCTAAGTACGTTAATGAAACCGGGTGTAACCGCCTTGCCCCGGGCATCGATAACAGTTTTGGCACTCGCCGCGCTCAGGTCACCGATCATGGTAATTTTGTCGCCGATCACGCCGATATCAGCATCCAGCACCGCGCCGCCACTGCCATCGTAGACCATGCCGCCCACAACGATAAGATCATAGGTAACCGGCTTATCAGGGGTGCGCTGGGACAATAAAACCAGGCCAGCAAAAACCAAAACCGCGATGCCTGCCACTAAAATACGTTTCATTAAAGTTTCCCTGTTTTATGCCAACCCGATGTAGGAAAAAAATATACTCGCCCTGCGTCTTTAGCACAAGGCCAGCGTCTTCAGCACAAGGCCAGCGCCCTCAGCACAAGACATGACTTGTTTTGACCAACATCAAGACAAAGGCGCTTAAATAAACTATAGTCCGGCACATGAGTAAGGGAGTTGAATATTAAGGGAGGGTAATATGTTACAGATACTGCGCGCGGTGGGCACCGCGTTCCTGTTGGCAACTGTTGGGCTTGTGGGCGCATCCGCCGACACAATCAAACCGGAAATTTACATGAATTGGGAACGGGTAGCCGGGGCGCAGCTGTCGCCGGACGGCAACCAGGTTCTTTATGTTCGCTCGCGCGTTGATCAGATGAAAGACAAATGGTCGTCTGAAATATGGCTGATGAACGCAGACGGCAGCAAAAACCGCTTTTTGGTCAAGGGGTCTGGCATGCGCTGGTCACCAAACGGCGACCGCGTGGCCTATGTAACAAAAGCTGACGATGACACCAGCCAGGTTTTTGTGCGCTGGATGGACGATGAAGGCGCGGTTAGCCAGCTAACCCACGGCCAAAACCCACCCAAAATGATCCGCTGGTCACCGGACGGAAGCTCCATCGCTTTCCGGTCCCGTGTGCCGGCCTCTAGCGAATGGTCGGTCTCTATCGCCGCGCCGCCGGAGGGCGCAAAATGGACCAAGAATGTCACCGTGATCGACAGCCTGCATTACCGGCAGGACCGGGTCGGTGCGATCAGCGGGTTTGACCATCTGTTCATGGTGCCTGCCGAGGGCGGCACCGCCCGCCAGCTTACCAAGGGGCGCTGGCACACGGTTTCGCGTTTTTCCGGCATGATCGGTAACGCGGCCTATGCCTTCACTCCCGACGGCGGCTCGATCATTTTTGACGGCAACGGCCCAGCGGGCGATGTGGAAGAGACCAAATATAATTCGCAGATTTTCAAGCTGGATATCGCCAGCGGGGACATCACCCAGCTAACCAAGGCAGAAGGCTATTGGTCGTCGCCAGCTGTGACCCCGGACGGGAAAACCATTGTTTATGCCGGGAAAGTCGACGTGATTTCCACATACGGCACCGACGAAGTACGGGCGATCAATATGGACGGTTCTGATGAGCGCATGATCACCAATGATCTGCCCTCGGGCGCAGGTGGTTTCATGTTCAGCCGCCGCAGTGACCGGGTTTATTTCGCTGCTCGCACCAAAGGCGAAAGCCAGGTGATGCGCCTTCGGCTCAATGGCCGCCTGGAAGCCATTACCGAAGGCAGCCAGATGATCTCGCTGGATAGCATGACAGCGGCCGGTAAATTCGTCGGGCGCTACCGCGATGCCACAACCGATTCCAATCTGGCCATCGGCGACGTGGGCGACGGCGACCTGACGCAGCTGACCGCTTTGAACGCTGACGTTATGGCCGGAATTACACCGGGTGCACTCGAGGAAATTTGGTACGACAGCAGCGACGACACAAAAGTTCAGGGCTGGGTCATGACCCCACCTGACTTTGACGCCAGCAAAAAATACCCGATGCTGTTATATATCCACGGCGGGCCGCACGGCATGTACGGCGTGAATTTCAACTTCCTGTGGCAGGCGCTCGCCGCCAAGGGCTATGTGATAGTCTACACCAACCCGCGCGGGTCTGTCGGTTACGGCTCTGACTTCGCCAACGCGATCGACAACCGCTATCCGGGGCGACGCGATTTTGACGACCTGATGGCGGGCGTGGATACTGTGGTGAACCGAGGTTATATCGACGAGGACCAAATGTATGTTGCCGGGTGTTCGGGCGGCGGCGTGCTGACGACATGGGTTGTCGGCAACACCGACCGTTTTGCCGGTGCGGCAGCCCTGTGTCCGGTGATCAACTGGATCAGTTTTGCCGGTACTGCCGACATTGTGGCGTGGGCCAACAAACGTTTTCGGACACCCTGGTGGGAAAACCCCGAGCTATGGATGAAGCACAGCCCGCTGTCGCGCGCACCGCACAT
>JAJFIT010000201.1 GCA_021774775.1 Alphaproteobacteria bacterium
GCGCAGGCTGTGGCTGGCGGGGCAGGGGCTTGGCGGTGCGCCGACAGGCAAACTGTCGGGGCCGGAAGGTGTGATGGCGATCATTCGCGCGCTTGGTTTCGTGCAGCTGGACACCATCCAGAACGTGACAAGGGCGCATCATCATATACTATGGAGCCGCAACCAGAATTACCGCGAATCGATGCTCGATCAGTCACGGGGCCAACAAACATGTGCCTTAGACCTGGGAACTGCCTGAGAACTTTTCGCGAAAAGGCTAAATGGGTTTGCCTATCCGTTTGATAAATGCGTTAGTTTTTGCTGCAAGAAAGCGCGGTCAATATCATTACTGGCAAGAGTGATTGCGTGGGCCAGAAGTGCTTTGGCATCTTCGGATTTCCCCGCCCGCTTCATCAGATCTGACTTAGCAATATAGTACGCCTGGTAGCTGGTTATATCTGCAGTTTCGCTAACTTCGTCCATCATGGTTAGTGCTGCGCCCACTGATATAGCATGGGATACTGCCATTGCTTGATTGATCCTAACCACTGGTGAAGGCTGAATAGAGTACAGCAAATTATATAACGCGGCAATTTGAGGCCAATCAGTTTGTGCCCAAGATCTGGCTTCCACATGCAGCGCACTGATGGAGGCCTGAATTTGGTAGGGGCCAATTCGCTGTCTACTCAACGTTTTTTTAAGCAGGGCAATGCCTTCATGGGCTTTGTTTTTGTCCCATTGGGCTCGGTTTTGCTGATCTAGTGGTATCATTTGGGCGTCTGTGTTTTGCCGAGCGTGTCGCCTGCTATCATGCAACAGCATAAGTGCTAAAAGGCCCGAAACTTCGGTTTCTTTGGGCATCAGGTGGCCAACAATCCGCCCTAGTCTAATGGCTTCCTCAATAAGGTCAGCACGAACAAGGCTTGGTCCGCTTGACGCTGCATAGCCCTCGTTGAAAATCAAATAAATGACCGCCAAAACACCCCTGATTCGTTCCGATAGGGCGTCTGCACCCGGAATTTCGTACGGGATACCTGCCAGCTTGATCTTTTTCTTCGCGCGTACCAGTCGCTGTGCCATCGCGATCGGGCTATCAAGGAAAGCACGGGCGATCTCCTCGGTTGTCAGACCGCCAATAGTACGTAGTGTCAGTGCGGTCTGGGTTTTCTCGGCCAAAGCCGGGTGGCAGCAAGTGAAAATCATCTCCAGCCGCTTGTCGGGAATGATTTCTAGTTCCGGTGTCTCACACGCAGTATTCTCAAGGTCGGCCAAATAAGAAATTTCAGATTGTTTTTGCGCGAAAGTTTTAGCTCTGCGAATGCGATCAATTGCCTTTCGGCGGGCAGCTGTAACCAGCCATCCTGCAGGGGATTTTGGTAGCCCTTGTTTTTGCCAGTGTATGATTGCTGCCTCAACCGCATCTTGCAGGCTGTCTTCTGCAAGCTGGATATCGCGCAGTGTTTTAACCAGGTTGGCGAGAATGCGCCCCCATTCCTCGCGAACGGTTTTCTCAATGGTCTGTTCGAGAGAATAGGGGGGCAGCACCGTTTTACTTCCTAGTCAAAAACCATGACCGGGCGCACTTCAATGCGGCCGTGTTTTGCCGTCGGAATCATCGCCGCATATTTGAGGGCATCGTCCAGGTTTTCGCAGTCCAATAGGTAGTAACCGCCAAGTTGCTCTTTGGTTTCTGCAAAGGGGCCGTCCATAATTTCAGGGGTGCCGTTTGCAGTAGTAACTGTACTGGCTGTCACAACCCGCTGTAAGGCATCGCCAGCTACAAACACAGCGTCTGCTTTGATTCGGGTTGTAAAGTCATTGTAAGCTTGAATGTAAGCGCCGAATTCCGGGCTGCCAGGTTGTGGGCCAGACATTTCCGCGGCATAGATTAAACACATATATTGCATGGTGATCTCCTGTCATAATATGCAAGGCAAATAGCCTTGTGCTTCATGGACGAACGGTGCCACGAACTATCGACATTGCTTTGAGTTTATTTATTTTGTGGGCCAGTATAGCGAGTCCATTATTGTTCGTGAGATTTTATTTCTGGCAAGGTATAGCGGCTTAATGAAAATAGATAACAAACAGGTGCGGCAGCTGTGGCTGGCGGGGCAGGGCTTGGGCGGTGCGCCGACAGGCAAACTGTCGGGGCCGGAAGGTGTGATGGCGATCATTCGCGCGCTTGGTTTCGTGCAGCTGGACACCATCCAGAATGTCACCCGGGCGCACCACCATATTCTGTGGAGCCGTAACCAGAATTACCGCGAACCCATGCTGGATCAGCTCTTGGGTACCCACAGGCAGGTTTTTGAACATTTCACCCATGATGCATCGGTGCTGCCGGTGGAATATTACCCCTACTGGAAACGCCAGCTTGCGCGTATGGACGCGCAGGTGCGGCGGCAAAAATGGTATCGCTCTGGGTTGAGAAAAGCCGACCTGACCGCGATAATAGACCGCATCAGGGCTGAAGGGCCGCTTTGTACCCGCGCGTTTGATACCAAGGTTAAAGGCAAAAAGGAGATGTGGGCGCGGCCACCGCACAAAAAGGCACTGGATGCCATGTGGTACAGCGGCGAACTGGCCACCTCCCACCGCGAGAATTTCACCAAATTTTATGACCTTGCCGAGCGGGTTATCGCGCCTGAGCATTACGGAACGGACCATTCCGACACGGATCAGATTGACTGGCTGTGCCGGGGGGCGCTGGAGCGGCTTTCTTTCGGTACGCTGGGGGACATTCAGCGTTTTTGGGATGCGGTAAGCGCGCCTGAGGTGAAGGCGTGGGCGGCAACAGCTGCCAAAAATACAACTGATCACCTGATGCCTGTGGAACTTCAGGGCGCTGACGGCAGCTGGTCGCCCGCGTTCGCTGCCCCGGATATTGCTGCGCGAATGGCGGCCCTTTCCGCCTCCTCAAGCAGGCTGCGTATCATCAACCCGTTTGACCCCGCCGTGCGGGACAGGGCGCGCCTAATGCGGCTGTTTGGCTTTGAGTACAGGAACGAGATGTTCGTGCCTGCAAAAGATCGACGCTGGGGATATTATGTATATCCGCTGCTCGAGGGCGACCGTTTCGTGGGCCGCATGGAGGCCAAAGCCGACCGGAAAAAAGGCACTGTTACGGTCACCGGCCTGTGGCGGGAGGAGCGTGTGAAATGGACTGATGCCAGACAGCAGAAATTGGCGGCAGAGCTGGCGCGGTTCGGTCGGCTGATTGGTGCGGATAGGGTGGAGTGGGCCTGCTCGCCCATACCAGACTAAATGGGGCCGGAATAAATAATGATTGCTAGCGGTAATAATTTATCTGACCTGATTGAACGCACCATCCTGGCCGAGCGCTTGCCGCCTGATTTTGATCAGACCATTGAGAGCTTTTATATGCCGCTCGCTGATCATCTGGCAAAGGTTCATAGTGCGCCGGGCAACGCGCACGACCAGCCCATGGTGGTTGGCATTAACGGCGGGCAGGGCAGCGGCAAATCAACGCTGTCGTTGTTTCTGAAGTTGCTTCTGGAAGAAGGGTACGGCCTGAGTACGGTGGTTATCTCACTTGATGACCTGTATCTGACCCGCGCAGAGCGCATTGCGCTGGCCGACGCCCGTCATTCACTGCTGGCAACGCGCGGTGTGCCGGGCACCCACGATGTCGCGCTGGGAATGCGGCTGCTGGACCGGTTGGCGAACGATGACGGCGGAGGCGTTCGAATGCCCCGTTTTGATAAAGCAAGCGATGAGCGGGTGCCACAAGCCGATTGGCAGGCGGTTACCGGCCCGGTGGATATAATTTTGTTCGAGGGCTGGTGTGTCGGCGCGCGACCACAGGCCGTTGGAGCACTGGACGCGCCTGTGAATAGTTTAGAGCGAAACGAAGACCCGGGTGGCGTCTGGCGAGGTTATGTCAACGCGC
>JAJFIT010000202.1 GCA_021774775.1 Alphaproteobacteria bacterium
GTGCTGATGACAAAGCTGGGGCTCAACTTTGATGTTCTCAACCCAAGCGACATAGAGAATTATAAATCTGTCTCACCCACGGGTCAGGTGCCTGCACTTGTTGACGGTGACCTTGTTGTGACGGAGGGCGCTGCGATTGCCCTTTACATTCTTCGCAAGCACGGCAATGCGATTATTGAGGATCCGACATTCTTGCGTTGGTTGATGTTTAATTATGCAACTTTGCATCCAGCTTATTCGAAGCTCTTTTCGGTCAACGGCGTTATGGACGACAGCGCTGAAAAGAATGTTTTGATGCAAAATCTTGCTGACAAGCTCACAGAGACGTGGGCGATTGTGAACGACCGATTGGCAAAGCAGAATGTGATGGTCGGCGATCAGGCAACCATCATTGATTATCTGTTGGCGGTTTACACAGGCTGGAACGCATATTTTCCCACGGTTAAAATTGATGTGGGCGATAATGTAAGGGCATTGGTGCAACGTGTATCATCCCTACCTGAATTTCAGGCTGGTTTCGCTGCAGAAAACAAAGAGTTTGTTTCAGCCGCATAAATGAAGTGATGCAGAGGCGTTGTTTTCCACGCCTCTGCAATCTCAACGAAAACTGCCTGACATACGGTTTTATCTACCTGTAGTTTCCGTCTCTATACGGTAGACTTTCCCGCCTCTGCCACCTGAGAATGTGGTGGTGACATACAGCGAATTCCGGTCAAATTTGCCGCGTCCGAACACGAGGCTTGCGGCCCCCGGGATATTTTCCGAAATGAGGGTAGTATTTTCGGTGACGGGGTCATAGCGCCACACTTCTCCCGCTGGGCCGTTGGCGGCGATGTAAATTCTGCCTTCCTTATCGATAGCCAGCCCGTCATTCGCTGCCATGGGACCAGTGCGCGCAGCCAGTTGCGGTGCCTTTGGTGCAGGGTTACCGTCCGCTCCAAGCTCAATCGCCCACAGGCTGTCATCGCGGATGACAGGGCGGATGCTTTTGAAAATCTGCGCCACATACAGGGTTTTCCGGTCGTGCGACAGCACGATACCGTTGGGGTGATTGACCGCTGTTGTGAATAAACGCAGGCCGTTTTCCTGGTCGAAGATAAAAATTTCGTTGGTGGCATCATCAGATATCAGCACCGAGCCATCATCGCGCACCACCAATGCATTGGGGTCACCCAGGCCGGTTATATAGGGCGTTTTCTCGCCTTCCGGCGTGATGCGCCAAACAACACCGTCATTGTTGCGCTGTTGGCGGAACGCATTGGTGGGTCCAAAGTCTGCGGCAAGGATGTCGCGGTCGCCGAAGGCGGCCAGACCCAGATTGCTGTCCAAATCGGCCAGTTTTCGCGTGCTGCCGTCGGGCATCACTTCCCACACCGCGCGGTCCCCGGCGACAAAAAGCCTGCCTTCATTGTTGAACGTGATGCCTTCGGTGCCGCGGAAAGGCTCATCAACGAAAACTTCGGCGACGACTGGCTTGATGATTCCGCGGCTAACCTGTGCGAAAACGGGTGGTGTCAGCAAAAATACTGCGAATACAGTCGCGGCAACAACTCTCATCATGGATAGGCTCCCTGATCTTGTAACGGTCAAAGGTAAACAGACAATAGTCGTAGGCTAATGAGGCTCTTAATAGACATTAAGTGGCATTAAATTTCACCGGGACGTCGCTGGCGTTGCTGCCATCTGCGGGAGGTCCTATAGTCACTGTGGGTATAGCAAACAACGTAACATTGAGGGCAACGAGAATGGCATTTGACGAGGACATGGTTGCGCGCATCCGTATGGGATTGTTGGCGGCGGAGCGCGAATGGGAAGAGCGCAAAATGTTTGGTGGCCTGTGCTTTATGGTCAAGGGCCACATGACCGTCGGTGTTTCGGGTGAAGGCCAGGCCAGAGGCGGTATCGGCGAATTGATGGTGCGTTGCGGCGAGGTACGCGCCGCGGCGGCGCTGGGTAACCCCGAGGTCCGGTTATGCGATTTTACCGGTCGGATCATGAAATCGATCCTGCTGGTTGAGCCAGCCGGATTTGAAACTGAGGACCAGCTCGTGCATTGGCTTGCGCTGGCGCTTGATTTCATCGACACGGAACCACCCAAGAAGAAAAAGCCCGCTAAGAAACGCAGGTCCGCTGTAAAAAAGACCAAATGACAAAGGAGTTTCAGGTGGGTTCAGACAAAAACAACGGTGCAGCTTTTCAATTGGCGCAGCTTAATATTGCTGAGTTTTTAACCTCCCGCGACGCGCCCGAGGTAACACTGTTCATTCACGCTCTTGACGAAATTAACGCGCTTGCCGATGCGGCCGATGGTTTTGTCTGGCGGCTGCAGGATGAAGTAGGTGACGCGATGAGTTTTAACCCATACGGCGATGATACAATCGTTAATATGTCAGTATGGCGGGACCGGGAAAGCCTGTTTGAATTTACGTATAAATCTGCTCACACAAAAATTATGGCGCGGCGCAAGGAATGGTTTAAAATGCCTGTGCGGAACCACTTCGTTCTGTGGTGGGTGCCAACCGGGCATATTCCGACAATCGGTGAGGCAATCGACAGGCTCGAAATTTTACGCTCTGAAGGGCCATCACCGCTGGCTTTTACCTTTAAACAGCCTTTTGATTCGATTGCGTGAGAATAGAGACGTTAGGTATGTGGCGTGCGACTTTTTTTGTTAAATTGTGGATTATTTGTTAGTTTGACGGTGAACGAAGAATGATTGGTATAGGGGAATAGGGCCATGGCGACATTATCGGAACACAGGGTTTGGGATCGGACAACCAGGATTTTTCATTGGGTGAACCTGTTGGCAATGCTTGTTTTGATTGCCTGCGGCGTGGCGCTGTTGAATGCTGGTGCGTTGGGTGCCACCAATGACGGCAAAATATTGTTGAAGACCGTTCATGTTTATGCCGGGTATGTGTTTGCTGTTAATTTGACCTGGCGATTGATTTGGGCGTTTATTGGCGGTCCATATGCGCGGTGGGGTAATTTTTTACCATTTGGAAAGGGCTATGCGGCAGCGCTCAAAGCCTACATGTCCGGCGAGAAAACCACCTATGTCGGTCACAACCCGCTGGGAAGGCTTGCCATAACAGCATTGCTATTTGTTTTAACAGTCCAAGCCGTTACCGGCTTGGTGTTGGCGGGTACGGATATATATTATCCACCTTTCGGCGGTATGATCGCTGAATGGGTTGCGGCGCCTGGCGTAGATCCGTCGGCTATTCTTCCTTACGATCGCAGCTTGGTAGACCCTGAAAATTACAAGGATATGCGGGCATTCAGAAGCACATTCCTAAACACTCATGTGAATAATTTTTACGTGATTCTCAGCCTTTTGATTTTGCATATTGCTGCCGTGGTATGGACCGAAAACCGGCACGAGGGCAGCATCGTTTCTGCGATGTTTAATGGCAGGAAAACATTGTCTGGTATCCCGAACGACACAACGGAGTGAAGCG
>JAJFIT010000203.1 GCA_021774775.1 Alphaproteobacteria bacterium
GGCTGGATGAAACCGAAGCCTTTTGCCGAGTTAAACCATTTTACTGTACCGTTAGCCATTGTATCAAATCCTTGTGCGCGTGTTAAAAAAAGGCTCGGGAAACCCGAACCTTGTTTAAAGTCGTCCTAAAACGAAACTTTAGTCAGCCAGTGCGAGATCGCATGCTGATGTCTTGCCATTACGGCCAGTTTCAAGTTCGTAAGAAACTTTCTGGTCGTCGTTAAGACCACGAAGGCCTGCTGCTTCTACTGCAGAGATGTGTACAAACACATCATTGCCGCCGTCTTCCGGCTGGATGAAGCCATAACCTTTTGCCGAGTTAAACCATTTTACTGTGCCGTTAGCCATTGTATCTAATCCTTGTGCGCGTGTTAAAAAAAAGGTCGAGTCCCAGCGACTCGGGAATTGCGCGTGCCCCCTTATAGCGCCAACATCGCTCGGTGCAAGCGAAAGAATCAAGCTTTTGACAGGCTAAAGTGCGGCGAAGACACTGGTGGTGCCTGATTGCAACAGGGTGGCCAAAGCCATTTGGTGGTTCGGGCAGCCGCGCGAATTTGGGGCAGGGGGTCGATTAAGTCAGGTTCAGTCGACGGCCCACCATCGCACATGCACATAACCTGCGGAATCAACAGTGAACAAAAATCGTCATACTGATGCCCTGTAATGCACTTTTCTTTGATCTGATCCATGAACCGATATTCAGTATTTTCGTGCTATATGAACCAGTAGTAGGAAGATGGCTTCACTTGCCTTCGCCAGAAAAGCCTTTCAATGAGGGTTGGTTCGAAGCCGCGTGTATAGATCTCTGTTAGCGCGTCTTTCGTTCGAGTATCATTGCGGCGTGTTTTGCATATTGCTTCCCGTGCCTTTAGGGACGGTCAACCATTGCTATGTAAAAGTTCCATTTTGTTGTTGGGGACCGATTGAAGGTCATCACCGCTG
This sequence comes from Alphaproteobacteria bacterium, assembly GCA_021774775.1. GTDB lineage: Bacteria > Pseudomonadota > Alphaproteobacteria > Sphingomonadales > Kordiimonadaceae > Kordiimonas. The sequence continues at coordinate 943 of JAJFIT010000203.1, forward strand.
GTCAACATCGCATTTTGCACGTCAACCCTAAGCGGTCGTCGCCAGGAATTTTCCGGGTCTACCGGCACGTCTGCTTCCTCAAATTCATTATTGAAGGTCCAGTTTACATTTTCCCACGCCTTATGAAATTTCTCTGGCAAGAATTTCTTGAGGACAAACAGGGTAGGCCTTCTGTCGCCAAAGGCGGACGTTTGTATCAGAATGCCCGGCGGCACGGAAACGCCGCGCCGGGCCAGTTCTTCCGGATCAAGCAATACATCCATCACATAAGCGGGGCGTTGTTTTGGTGGCAGGCTCATCAGTTCGTTATAAACTGTTTGAAATTCAGGCGTGATCATGAATTTACAAAGGTCGTCATAATACGCCTTCATGACGCCTTGAAGTTCGTCCGGGCTAAAATCAAGCCCGTCGTATGGTTGGCTTTGTGCGGTCAATGGACCTCTCCTTAGGTATGGCAGCTATTTTGTGGAAGATATAAACTTTGGTCAGGTGCTGCCACCGGCACCGCCACAGAAGCTAAGGCCACCGCCGCAGGCACATCCGCCCCACGACACAGTCCCGGGACCATCAATGCCGGACTGGGGAAATCTTGGGTTTTTTGTAATCCTGGGGTGGCCGGTCGGGTCTATTTCAACAACGCCGGGCCTGCCTGGCTCGAAATAGCGAGTCGTGAGACGCATGCCTGCAGGGATTGGAACGCCCTTGGCTTTCAACGCTTTGACAGTGAGGGTTTTTTTACCCACTGCACGTCTTTTTTTAATCGGCGTCGCCTTCATATTTTTCATCGCGGCAACAAAAGCAGGATGCGACAACATCTCTACCATGGCACCCATTTCACTTTTAACTTTCGACTCGTTGATCATGTCTGGCATTTGGTTCCCTTTCCGTCACTGGTTGAGTGGGTTGATGAACAACTCTGAACAGAAGATGGCAGATAACAATGAATTGTAATAAATGCTAAAATAATCGTTTAGATAGAAATACGACGATAAGAATGACGTGTACGTATCATGAAAATAGTACAATATAAAGAAAAATAATTCTATTAATTTACATATTATTTGTATTAATCACGTAAAAATAGCTTTTATGGTAAATATATGAATCAAAATTACACTTAATCTATATTTAATAGAATATTGATTCTATTAAGGATTTAAACAAGGCGGTGTTTGATTTAAATCATAGGTAGTGTTCTTGTTACTAATTCACGGGCACCGTATTTATGGGGGACATCAACCAAATAAAATAGGGGACCAAAAGGTCCCCTTTGTTGAAAAAATAGCCGTTTTTTGCCTAGGCTGTTTTGGCGTAACCCACCTTGAAGCCATCGGCCTCCAGCGCTGCTACCAGGCTTTGGATGCATTTGCAGCGTATTAAATTCCTGGGCTACCGGCCCGCCAGTCCGACGCCAGTGGTCCTTTTAAAACGGTCAAACTAGCCTGGCATCTTCGGGAATGTTGGGCGCGATACCATGGCCTGTTGCCAGCGCGCGACGTTTGTAAGTGTAGGTGGAATTTCGATTTGAGTGAAGCCCATAACCATCAACATGGTCATTCCGATGATGTCTGCCATCGTGAATGTATCCCCGGCGATGAAGCCGCGCCCATCAGCCATCTCTGCATCCAGCCATGCCAGCCGGTCAACAAGTGTGCGTCTGCAATAGGCAGCGTAGTCTGCGTTTTGCTCGACCCGATATTTGAAAAATTCAATCTCGTGCAAGCCAACATCGCCGACAACATTGAACAGCCAAAGTTCCATGCGGCGTATCCACATCTCGATAAAGGCTTGTTCTTCTGGTGTTTCACCGAACAGGGTAGGGCTTGGGTGCAGGCTTTCCAGATATCGGCAAATTGCCACGCTTTCTGTCAGGTGTCGCTCGTCGTCCAGTTGCAAAACCGGTACCTGACCCAGTGCATTGATTTTTAAGAAATCGGGGGCCTGACCCTCATTGGCCATCAAGTCAATCGACTGGGTCGGGATTTCAATCCCTTTTTCTGCCATGAAGATCATGACGCGGGCCCCGTTGGGAGACATGCCATTGTATAATTTCATTTGTCATTCCTTTTATAGATATGTGTGTGTAGGTGTGGGCAGTTTGGTTGCCATCTAAATATGTTCAAGAACATATTTAGATGCTAAGGTAAGATGCAAAAAGAAGAAGGACTTGGACCATGCCTTACAGCGCCGAACATAAGACAGATGTGCGGAAACGCATCGTTGAACAGGCCCGCATCATGTTCAACCGCGACGGTTTTGCCGCTGTATCCATCGATGAGCTGATGGCGGGCGTGGGGCTAACGAGAGGCGGTTTCTATAACCATTTTCGCAATAAAGAAGAATTATATGCAGAAGCTGTGGCCAGCTTCCTGAACGGGCGCGGCAAAGCCTGGCGGGACGAAGCCGGGGTTGGTCCAGACGGCGGTGGGCCAGATACGGTTCGGGCGATGATTGATAGCTATCTCTCGCCGGAGCATCTTAAGGACGTGGACGGCCAGTGCCCGATGATTGCGCTGCCGTCAGACGTGGCGCGCGGCTCCCCTGAGGTGAGGGCGGCCTATGGCTCACTGCTAAAGGCG
>JAJFIT010000204.1 GCA_021774775.1 Alphaproteobacteria bacterium
CGTCCGTTCAAGATTGGGCAATTTGTTAAAGTCGGTGGTGAATCCGGCGTTGTCAAAACCATTTCGCTGTTCACGACAATGCTCGATACCGGCGATAACGTGCGCATCATGATCCCGAATAGTTCTATTTGGGGCAGTGCAATAACCAACTTTAATTTTCATGACACCCGCCGTCTTCAGATCGTGTTCGGTATTGGCTACGACGACAATATCGACAATGCCATGAAAGCTATTTCTGACATTATCGCAGCCGATGACCGCTGCTTGAGTGACCCCGAGCCGCTGGTTGCGGTAACCGAGCTGGGCGATAGTTCGGTGAATATCATGATCCGCGTATGGTGTGCATCAGGTGATTATTGGGCGCTCAACTGGGCGCTGTTGAAAGCGGTGAAAGAAGACTTCGACGCCAAGGGTGTGAACATCCCGTATCCGACGCGCACTGTCTATAATCACAACGCGTCTGTATAGTTAGTTTAGCGATATTTTAGCATCCGTTTAGCCGGTCACTTGTGTCGGCTAAACTTTAGTATCAAATCACACCAATTTGTATTCAGGAATATTGACACGGGGCCAACTTCTTATACCGTGCCGTGCGGAGTGTCTCGTCAGGCTGGCAAGATTGCTCCCATATTGCTCTGTGGCGCGGCTTTTTGCCGAGCTATAAAAACAAATAAAAAATTGGCAACAATCAAAACATAGGAGGGGATCCATGAAACATTTCCTGAACACGTCTGTTGCGGTGGCTGCGCTTATGATCGCGGCCTGCTCGGAAGATCAGCAAGCAAACACAGGCGACGGCGCCGTAACCGATGTCGCTGAAGCAATGGTAAAACCGGAACTGGGAACCTGGGGCGTGGACCTTGCCGCGCGCAATGAAGGTGTGAAGCCGGGCGATGACTTCTTTCAGTATGCGGCTGGTACTTGGCATGACACATTTGAAATCCCAGCGGATAAAACCAGTTACGGTGCCTTTACCGTGCTCGGCGACCGCAGCCGTGATCGCACCAAAGCGATTATCGATGACTTGACTGCAGGTACATTCGACGACGGCACGGTCGAACAGAAAATCAGCGATTACTACAACAGCTACATGGATGTAGAAGCGATCAATGCGCTTGGCATTGATCCGATCCGTCCGCTTTTAGCTGATATTGCCGCCGCCGAAAATGTGGCAGATATCACCGTATTGTTCGGCCGCGCTGCAACCGACAACCTCACATCACCCATTACATTTGGCCTTGGTATCGACCGCCAGAACCCTGATCGCTATCAGTTTAACATGGGCATTGGTGGCATGAGCCTGCCGGACCGTGATTACTATCTTGAAGATACTGATAAATTCAAGGAAACGCGGGCCGCTTATGTAGCACATATTGTTGAGATGCTCGGTTTTGCCGGTATCGAAGGTGCTGAGGCGAAAGCTGAGGCTATTCTTGCGATTGAGACCAAGTTGGCGGAAAAACAGTGGCCGCGCTCTGAACGCCGTAACCGGGACAAAACGCTTAACCCAGCTGATTACGCCGATTTTAAAGCCGAGTATGCTGGATTTGATTGGGACAGCTTCTTTGGTGCGCGCGGTATGGCCGACATCGAACGGCTGAATGTTATGTTCCCAGACGCGGTGGCGGCCACTATTGGTATCATCGATGAAGTCTCGGTCGATGATTGGAAAGCTTACCTAGCCTACAACGCCATCTCAAACCATGCGGGCATATTAAGTGAAGAGATTGATGTAGCAAACTTCAATTTCTTCGGAAAAACTCTCCGTGGTCAGCCGCAGCAACGAGAGCGCTGGGAACGTGCAACACGCCGCGTCGGTGCACTTAATGCACTCGGTGAGGCTATTGGGCAGGTCTATGTGAAGCGTTATTTCCCGGAATCTTCCAAGCAGCAAATGGTGCAGCTGGTGGAAAACCTGAGTGTTGCTCTTGGTCAGCGTATCGATGGTTTGGACTGGATGGGTAGTGAGACCAAAGTGCAGGCGCGCACAAAGCTGTCCACATTTAATCCGAAGATTGGCTACCCGGACAAATGGCGCGACACGTCGGCGATTGAAATTGTCAAGGGTGACCTGTTTGCCAACGCGAAAGCCATCGCGGCGGTTAATCATCAGCGCTCGGTTGACCGCCTGACCAGCAAAACCGACAAGGGTGAATGGTTCATGCCCCCGCATCAGGTGAATGCCTACTATAACCCGCAGTTTAATGAAATTGTGTTCCCGGCAGCGATCCTGCAGGCACCTTTCTTTGACCCCGGTGCTGATCTGGCTGTGAATTACGGCGGTATTGGTGCGGTGATTGGCCATGAAATGGGCCACGGCTTCGATGATCAGGGCTCCAAGTCTGACGAAAAAGGTATCCAGCGCAATTGGTGGACTGAAGACGACCGGGCTGCTTTCGAGGTGCGCACCACGATGCTCGGCGAGCAATATAGCGGCTTCGAGGCACTGCCGACTTATTTTGTCGACGGCAAGTTTACTATGGGCGAAAACATCGGTGATGTTGGTGGTTTGGCGATGGCGTATCACGCTTACAAGCTTGCGCTTGGCGGTGAGGAAGCACCTGTGATTGATGGCCTTACCGGCGATCAGCGTTTCTTCCTTGCATGGGCGCAGGTGTGGCGGGTGAAGTACCGCGATGAAGCGCTTATCAACCGTCTGAAATCTGACCCGCATTCACCGGCTGAATTTCGGGTTAACGGTGTCGTGCGCAATATGCAGGAATGGTATGACGCCTTCGGTGTGAAAGAGGGCGATGCCCTGTATCTGCCACCGGAAGAGCGTGTTTCCATCTGGTAGGGTGAGCGCGATAAAATAATCAAAGGGCCGGGTGCAGCAATGTTCCCGGCTTTTTTTGTTGCATTTTTACGATTGAATTGCTCTGGAGCTACGTCCTGGAGTCAAGATTTACGGGGCGGCGTTTGATGAAATTTGTAACCTGAAAAATCTTATCCATATTTTGATGGTCGCTCGCCATCGGAACAAGCAACACTGTCACCATTTTTATCGATGCACTTGGGCCCACATAGGGTAGCGCGTCGTATAGTGGTTCTTTTTTTTCCACTACCGTTTCGAGCAGTGACCATCTTTTGCTGCCGGGGCCTTTTTCAACAATGTCCGAAAGGTTTTTGCCAGTATAGTCTTTGTGTGTGTATTCGCAAATGCCGGTTCCCATAAGTCGGAAGTGGAAATCGAGCGGCGAGCGCAATATATCAAAGACAATAACCCGCGACATAAGCAGGGCAAATTGGTTGGGCGGGAAGTCGGCCCGCGAAGGAATAGCGCCGTCAATATCGGCACTTCTGTTGACCCACCGCGCCAGAAACACCTGCTGTTCCTCGGACATTTTTGGCAAGCCGTCGTCGTGCGTGTATCTGTTTTCGATAGGAGAAAACCAGTCATTCATTTTTCGGCTCCGAATCCCCCAATTCAGTGTCGTCCAGAACATCTACAATATCTTATACAAGAGATGCAATAACTTTAAATTATGGTTGTCTCGGTCAGCAGCCAGCTTTTGAAAGCGCTTACTTTTTACGGCCTTTTTTTGGAGAGTTTTCCCTTTGGTGTTCCGACAAAATCAGTCTGTCGAAGCCGCTTAGGTGTTTAGTCCCGGCATTTGATCAATCCGATTTTATGATAGACCTCGTTCTAACGTTATTGGATTGCGTTCAATGAACTGTGTTACCTGAAAAATCTTGTCTATATTTTGGTGGTCAGTGGCCAGGGGAACAAGTAGAACCGTTACCGACTTGATTGAAACACTTGGACCAATATAGGACAGCCCATCATACAACGGTTCTTTACTGTCGACCACAGTTTCAAGCTGTTTCCAGCGCTTGCTGCCGGGGCTTCGCTCTATCACGTCGGACAGATTTTTACCGGTATAGTCTTGGCGATTATATTCTCGTATCACCGTACCAAATAACCGGAAATGGAAGTCAAGCGGCGAGCGCAATACATCTAAAATGATTGCATGTGACATCAGGCGTCCAAAATGGTTGGGCGGAAAGTCCGAGCGTGACGGAATGCCGCCGTCAATATCGGCACTTTTGTTGACCCAACGCGCAAGAAATGCCTGCTGGTT
>JAJFIT010000205.1 GCA_021774775.1 Alphaproteobacteria bacterium
CCAAAACCCCGCAGCGAACGATGACCAGACTACCGATAGCGGCGCAGCAGGCGCAGCAGGTTTAAGCGATGATGAGCAGGCTTATGTCAGGGAGTTGAAGTCAATAGACAGCGAAGTGCGCGCCCATGAGGCGGCGCATGCTACCGCAGGCGGCGGTTTGGCCGGGCGGCCTGTTTACGAACTTGTCACCGGGCCCGACGGTATCCGCTATGCGGTTTCAGGCCGGGTAGAAATTGACACGGGCGTAGTTGGCGGCGATCCGTCCGCCACAATCCGTAAGCTTGAAACTGTCAGACGGGCGGCGCTTGCGCCAGCGAAACCTTCAGGGCAAGACCGTGCAGTTGCAGCGCAAGCCGAAGCTGGCATCCGGGAGGCGCAGGCTGAATTAAACTCTGAGCGGGCCTCGGGACCGACATCTGACACATCAGGTGTCGGCGCAAGCCAAGACGCGCTTCTGGCGACAAATAACCAATTGGATCAGGCAGGCGGCGTGAACGGCGAACCAGGTTTCGGCGATGCAGGTCCCGTCGATCCGGCGCTTGGCGGCGTTATCGCACCGGCTCCATTGGATTTTCTGGCCTAGAACCTGTCATTCCTAAAGGCTGGCATCTGCTCCAACAGCGTCTGCAACCGAGGTGTATCCGTCTTTTTTCAAGGCTGCGGCCAAGCCGCGTTTTATGCGCTCGACCAGGCCCGGGCCTTCATAAACCAGCGCAGAATATAACTGCACCAAGGACGCCCCGGCGCGAATTTTGGCATATGCCTCACCGGCAGACGATATGCCGCCGACCCCAACAATTGGCTTGGCGCCGCCGGTTGCCTGGTACATGCGCCTCAGTATTTCAGTAGACGGTTCGAACAATGGCTTGCCCGAAAGACCGCCTGCCTCGCCTTTGTCCAGTGATCGCAGGCCTTCGGGCCGATTGATGGTTGTGTTGCTGACAATCAAACCGTCGATGTCGCTCGCAAGCGTGATGTCTGCGATGTCGGCAATGTCGCTGTCCAGCAGATCGGGTGCTATTTTGACCAATATGGGTGTTCTGTCTGCTCCGTCTTTTTGTTTGCTTGCCCGAACCTCCAGAACCTGGCCAACAAGGTCTTCAAGCGCAGCTTTTGACTGCAGCGTGCGCAGCCCCGGCGTATTGGGACTGGATATGTTAACAGTGAAATAGTCGCATAAGCCGTATAGCCGCTGGATGCAGGCAACATAATCTGCGGTGCGGTCGTTTGAATTTTTATTGGCGCCGACATTGGCACCGACAACGGCCCCACTTGCGGCACTGGCTCTGCTCTTTCGCTGGCGCTCCAGATTGCGCGCAAAACTATCAACGCCCTTGCTGTTGAAGCCAAACCTGTTGATTACTGCCTGGTCGCGGCTGAGACGAAAGAGCCTCGGCTTATCATTGCCCGGTTGTGCGGCTGGGGTAACGGTTCCCGCCTCGACAAAACCAAAGCCCATTTTCCCAGCGCCGGGTATAACTTCAGCGTCCTTGTCAAACCCTGCTGCCAGCCCGACCGGGTTGTCAAACGACAGACCAAACACATTTGTGCGCAGAATTTTGTAGCTGCGCGGGCGCTGCACCGCGCCGGTTATGCCCTTTGCCAATAGGGCGATGGTCATGCCGTGCGCCCGCTCCGGGTCCAGACTGTGGATAAAAGGTTTGGCGAAGGGGTACAGATCAATCATGGTTTTGAGCCCAGTGCGAGATAGCTGCGATATCGATTTGGGTACTTTCTTTTTTCTCAAGCCGCCAGCTTTTTGCCGCCAGCGTCATGTCCAGCGGCCTGTATAGGTGCGGAAACATTTGGCTGCCGCGCGAGGGCTCCCATCGCAGGCCGTCCGCCCAGGCGTTAGCGGAAAAAGCGATGACGTGAACAGCGGGTTGGTCGGAAAAATATTTATCTGCTGTTTCCTGCAGCTGGTCGATAGTTGAAAAATGGATATAGCCGTCTGCCACATCAACCGGCGCACCCGTATAGGCTCGGCTATTTTGGTTCGGCTGCCATTCGCCCGGTCGCAGTATTTTGAAAACCCAGTTTTTCATGCCTGATCAATAAGCGCGCAGCAGAGTGGGCGCAAGAACCATTGGTGAAAAACAGCGCCGTTTGGCGTAAACTGGCGCTGGCAGCGCAGAAAATATGCTTGAAACCTTGTTTTGCCCGCCAACGGTCACGACATATAGGCTTGGGCGCTTTATAGTGCCCTAATATTTTGCTCAGATAACAGCTTGCTGGAGAGGCGTGGTGGCAAAAGAAATTTGGCTATGGATTAAAGAGAAGCTGGCGGCGTTGGTTGGCTGGATCGGCGCTGGCATTCGCACGCTATGGCGGTATTTCGCCGGCTGGTTGCAAACTGTGTCCGGCAGCACGTGGCGCAAGGTTGCTGTTGGCCTGCCACTGGCGTTTTTCCTTTATATTCTGCTTGGCATGCCTATCGCCAATCGTATTGACGATGACTTGAATGTTGATCCTGTAGCTCCTCCCGGAGGATCGGCGACAGTTGCAGCGGTGTCCTATCTGGTGCGCCGCGAAGCTGATCACAACAACTGGACTCCTAACGACCCTTTTGTACTGCCCGGTTGGTGGATCGACAATACCCCGAACTTCCAAAAAGGTATCATGGGGGCCCTTTCGCGCTTTTCCTTTGAGCTGCGCGACCAGCTTGGCCGCCGCCGGGGGTCAAGCTCGATCGACACCAATTTGGAAAAGGCGGCGAGCAACCTGTCCATCGAGCCAGAGCGCTGGATTATAGATTTTTCCGCCAGTTGGCTGCCGACCCGACCGTCTGACCAATATTACCGCGAGGCACTTGGCCAGCTTGATACCTATAATGTCCAGCTTGGCAGCGATCAGGCGGTATTTGACCGCCGGTCTGACAACCTGCTGGCTACTTTGGACCGAATCGCGCTGGATTTGGGCGCATCATCGGCTTCTCTTGATACCTATATCGTTGATAACTCCGGTGGCTTTTTGCCGGATGTTGGTGCTGACGACCTGTTTTATCAGGTTAAAGGTCAGGTTTATGCCTATACGGTTCTGTTGAAGGCCATCCGCAAGGATTTTTCCGACGTTATTGAAAGTCGCGAAATTGCCGCCCTTTATGACGACCTGCTGCGCTCCATGAACACAGCCGCAGCGCTCGACCCACTTGTTGTTGCTAACGGTGCGGTAGACGGCATGATTCCAAATCACCTGTCGATGCAAGGCTTTTTCCTGCTGCGCGCTCGCACCCAACTGCGCGAGGTCAGTAACATTTTACTCAAGTGATTGGGCCGCGCACCGTCAATCTAGGCTTGCCAGCTTGCCGAATGGCTGCCAATCTAGGGTTCGAAGGGGCACGACACATGGTTGAAGGTATCCATGGACCAATCCGGCCGGTTGCCAAGCGCCACCGCAAGCTTTTGGTGGTTGTTGACGATTCGCCGGAAGCAAAAGTAGCCATTCGTTTTGGTGCTGCGCGCGCAGTGCACATAACTGGTGGTGGGTTGATATTGTTTCATTGCACGCGCCCCGGCGAGTTTCAGCACTGGATGGCAGTTGCTGACCGTATGCGCGAAGAGGCTCGCCTGGAGGCGGAAGAACTGCTTGCCGGCGTGGCGCAGCGGCTAAACGATTATTGCGGGGTCGAGCCGGAAACGGTTGTTGCGGAAGGCGAGCCGCAAGAAGAAGTGATTAAATATATCAACAGCCGGGACGATATTTTTGGGCTTGTGCTTGGTGCGGGTGCGGAAGGTGGGCCAGGCCCGCTCGTGGATTATTTCACCGGTGCAGCCATTGGTGATTTGCCG
>JAJFIT010000206.1 GCA_021774775.1 Alphaproteobacteria bacterium
GCGCCGATGAAAGCGGAAGTTATCTGTTTGAACGTCATGTCTATTCCCCCTACGGATACGATAGCCGGACCAATTGCCGCATCTGGGCTCTAGTGTAGGACCAGCGGGCGCAAACGCCAAGCCCCGCGAGGAAAATTGGCGCAAAGCTGACTGACAAATCAGTAGTTGGGTCAGGAAAGGGGTTGGAGGGTTTTCTCCAGGCGCTTTTCCTGACACGACTTAGCGGCGGGTTCATGGATTTGCTCAATCGGCTTTCCAACACGCCTATAATTATAGCGGCTCAGGCTGGAAAGCGTGCGCCAAATGGTTCCAGTTCCAGCTCAGTGGTATTGGCGATGAAACTGACAGTATGATAGGCACCGCACAACGCCAGTAATTCCAGTTGTTGTTCTTTGTTCAATTGATCGCAGAGGTTGCCGTAGGTATCTGGCTGAATACGCCGGTGGTTGCAGATATCATCCACTGCGGCCAACAGAATGCTTTCCTCTTGCGGCCAGCAACCGACCTCGGCTGGCTGGTTTTTGGTTGCGGCAATTTGATCGTCGTTTAGCTTGACGTGGCCCGCAAAAGCGGCGACATGCACGCCCCATTCATACTCGCAGCCCAGATTGGCGGTGATGCGCAGGATGATAATTTCCCGCTGCCGCATGGAAAGCGGGCTGTCTTTGTCCAGCAGGTTGGGCATACCTTTGGTCAGAAATCGCGCACTGTTAGCAAACAGGCGAAACAATTTGAGAAGATAGCCATTTTGCTGTGGGTAGTTGGCCAAAATAGCGGCAACGCCTTTCGGGTAGGGTTCATCAATTGGTTTCAATCTGTTGGACATTTCAGCCTCTCTTTTGCGGTTACTGTAAGGGTTTCATTCTACACAGTGACCTAGCGCTATTTCTCGTTATGGCCACAGAGCGGCTATTTCATTTAATATTTTGAAGAAGTGCGCTGGCGCTGGTTTTTGGCACAAAACTGGCTGGATCAGCCAAAAAGCGGCAGCTGCAACTATTCAGCGGGTTGAGCGGGAAAGAAATGCACCAATATATCATCGAGCAGCGGTTTCCAATTTTGCCAATTGTGGCCAAAAGGAACTTCCCTGTACAGCATGTCGTAGCCCTTTTTCTCCAGCACAGCCTTGAAGCGCCTTCCGGCGGCGGTGTTGTCGTTTTTGCTGCCGATACTGAAGAATATCCTGATCGGGCGACGCTCTTCGCTTTCGTATAGTTCGGATAGCTTTGGCACCGGATGCATCGCGGGGGATTGCATGGCCACGCCGCCAAATGTGGGGTGGGCAGTCAGGCCAAAACAAGCCGAGTTCAGGCCGCCGAAAGAAAGGCCAAGGATGACCCGATCATCGCGGTTGAAGCTAACCGGATAATCCTGGGTGATTGCAGGCACCAGTTCTTCGGCGAAAAACCGGGCATAATTGGCATTGCAGAAAAACTGGCTGTTACGGCGATTGTTGCGCAGGTTGTCCGGGTCTCTGTTATCGACAAAAACAGCAACCACCGGCTTTATCGTTCCTTTTTCAATCTCGCGGTCCAGCAACTTCACCATCTTGCCGCGGCTGATATACCATTGGCCGTCTGTTACATAGAGCGTCGGCAGGTTTTTCAGGTTTTCGGTACCGGCGGGCGTGTATACCCTATATTGTAGCGCATACCCGAGCGCGCCGCTTTCGATACGCTGGTTCGCCGACAGGCTTCCGGATGCGGCCTGCGTAGCACCGCTGAACGCAAGCCATGCCGCCGCGATAACATAGATGAATTTGCTCATTGAACTAACGCTCCTGTTAAACCCTTCTGCACGTCACATTAACCGGTCTGCTCGCGCAACATTGATGCGACCAAGCGTAGGCGTAAGCGGGACAAAACACAGGATTAAACTTAGGGGTCCCGATTGCTCAATCTGCTACAGCGTTTTTCAGGAAGGCCCTAAAACGCCTGGCAACTTCGGCGGGCGCGGTGGCTGGGCGGATAAGGTTCGCAATCGAACCCGGTTTTATGCGGCAATGCAGCAAATGCGGACCGGAAGCCTTCAGGCATTTGTTGAAAGCCGTGATAAAGGTGCCCGTATCATCGCAGCTGGTCGCCGTTTCGTAGCCGCAGGCGGCGGCAAGCGCGCAAAAATCCACAGTATGTGAGCCGGTCGGTTGCCCGCCGGTGGAATCGTGCGTCTCGTTGTCCAGCAACAGGTGGATATAATTAGCGGGTTGCAACATTCCGGCGGTGGCCATGGTGCCCAGCCGCATTAACGCAGCTCCGTCGCCGTCCACCACCACCACAGGCCGGTCGGAATTGACGGCCACACCCAACCCGATCGCGCTGGCGGAGCCCATTGAGCCTACCATGTAAAAATGCTGGTTTTTGTCAGCGACCGAATAAAGCTCGCGGCCACATTTGCCGGTGGTGGCGATAACCGCTGCCTTTGTCGGCATGGCACCCACCAACGCCTCCAGAACAGCATAGCGCGTGGGCAGTTCCTTACCGGTTTTCAGGTCACATACAGTCGTATGTTTCTTGATTGGTCTTGTGTGGTCATTGCCGGTTTTCATTGCCGGGTGTAACGCATGGAATGTGCCCGGTCCAACCAGCAGTGCGGCGGACTTTCCGGTATTGTCAATTACAGCCACCGCGTCGTCCAGCGTCCGGTTCATCGCTTCGGAGGACTTTGGCAGTTCGAAACTGGCCACATTCATCGCCGCCAGCATCTGCCGCGTTGTCTCGCCCATCACTGCGTGTTGAGGTTCGTCTTGCTCGCCGGGTCTGCCGCGCCAGCCAATCACCAACAGGGTCGGGATCGCAAAAGGCGCATTCAATGAACTTAACGGACTTATCAAATTACCAAGCCCCGAGTTTTGGCAAAACACCGCGGCCTTTCGCCCTGCCAGCCACGCACCGGCGCACAGTGCCAGCGCGTCGGTCTCAATCACCGCACCAACATAGTCGGGCCGGTCAGCCAAAAGGCGCATGGGTTCTTTCAAAAAGGAGCAGGGCACGCCAGCGTAAAAAGATATGCCGCGGCTATCGAGCGCATGGATAAACTCTTGCGGGTCCAGCATGGGCCGTTATCGCACTTTTGGCTTAACGGGGGCGTATTTTTGCTCGGCGTCCAAAAGCTCATCGGTTTGGGTTAAGGCGAGCAAATCTTGCACGGGTGTTATACGGCCTTCCAGCCCGGCAACGGACTTCGCTGCGAATATTTCCCCGTAGACCTGCTCCATGCTTGCCGTGGCGGCCCGCAGGGCGTGATTGGCCCAGATAACCGCAGAAACACCCATTGCTTCGAAGTCTGCTGTCGGTGTGGACGCGTAAGTGGTCGGCGCGATGATAAGCGGAATAGTCCCACCCCATTGCCGGGTAAACTCTTGTATCTCGGTTGCCGTTGCCTGTTTGGAATGCACGAACAAGGCGTCTGCACCAGCCGCTTCGTACGCATTAGCGCGCGCAAGTGCTTCGTCCATCGACGCACCGGCAACCAGTGCTTCGGTGCGCGCAACCACACAGAAATTTGGGTCAGTTTGTCCGTCTTTGGCGGCTTTAATTTTTGCAGTGAAGCTGCTGGTGTCTTCCAGCGCGTGTCGGGTTTTGGCAAAAGAGTTTCGCTTGGGAAAAGCCTTGTCTTCAATGCAGACCCCGGCGATACCGCGCGCTTCTGCCTTTTTTGCGAAACGGGCAAATATGTTGAAGTCACCGTAGCCGCTGTCGGCGTCGAGCAGAACAGGTGTCTGGATAAAATCCGTCATTGGCTCGACCAAACTCAGCACTTGTGTCCAGGTCAACTCGTTGGCATCGCGCAGCCCCATGGTGGCTGAAAGTGTCAGGCTGGACGCCCAAATAGCTTCAAACCCTGTCCGTTCGGCCAGCTTCGCCGCCAGTGCATTATGGGCTTCCACAATGAAAGACAATTCTCTTGCCTGCAGCAGGCGCTTTAACCGGTTTGAAACCGTTCCACCCAAGGGCGTATTTTCGTTTTTTCTAAGCAAGGAATGTCACCAGTTGGTTGATCTATCGTCTATATTGCGCATACTGCTCGTGCGATTATGCGCACTCTTTCTAGCGCAGTCACACTGACAATGTCATGGCAAATGTCATGGCAAATGTCATGGCAAAAGAAACAGGCGGAGCCACCAGGACGCCCGACAGTGTTTTCTGGCCGCAACATGGCGCTGATTAAACCATAGCAGGACAAAGGCATTTCCATGCGCACTCCTCCCCTGAGCGAAGATTTACTGAAGCTTGACGGTTATGCCACAAAGGCCACTGCGGCCAGGGCAAGGGGCATTCCCGGCGCGATAAACCTTGCGTTCGGCGAGCCCGACTTTGGGCCGCCGCCGGGCACGCGGCAGTTGATTGAGGGTCAGGACCTGACATGGGATGCCTTCATGCAGTCCAGCAAGTCCTACGAAAAAAGTCGCGGCATGCTGGAGTTAAGGGTTGCGGTCGCTGATTATTATCGCCGCCGCTACGGCCTTCATGTTGACCCGGAGCGAGAGATACTGATCACCCACGGCGGTGTGGAGGCCATTAGCTTGGCGGCGCTTGTGACCAGTTCACCCGGTGAGAACATTTTGATCACCGACCCAACTTACATGCTTTATCAGCGAGCGGTTCGCACGCTCGGGCGCAATCCTGTTTGCCTGTCCCGTGGCTGTGGGGGCGACGAATACACCGCGCTGGACGAGCTGGAAAATTCTGCGAAAACTGCGCGGGCGCTAGTTGTCAATTCACCGGAAAACCCCAGCGGTTATGTGGCCAGTAAGATCGATTTTGATGCGCTTGCAGGCGTTTCGGAGAAAAATGACTTATGGGTTATCCACGATGAAGTATACGATAGCATGGCCTTTGCCCGGCCGCATATTCCTGCAAGGTGCGTTCCGGGCCTTGAGAACCGCTCCCTACTGATCAACAGTTTTTCAAAAAAATACGGTGTGCCGGGTTTGCGCATTGGCTGGTTGTGTGCGCCGCCTGCGGTTATCGATCTGGCTGCCAAACTTCATGACTATCTTTATCTGGGCGTTAACAGCCTCTCTGAGCGCTTTGCCCTGCGCATGATTACCGATGTCTCCGCTGATCCGTGGATGGACGGCGTGGCAGAAATGCTGCAAAAGCGCGCCAAAATATTGTCGGATGTGTTGACGCCAGAGAAAGGCTTCGCGTGGCCGCGCATGCCGCAGGGGGGAATGTTTGCCTTTCCGTCCGCAACAGGCCTGAACGGTGGACTACCAACCGGCGACACTGGTGGTACGGGCGCGCAAGCCGCTGACTATTTGTTGGCGAGCAAGAAAATTGTCTCCATCCCCGGCCATGTTTATGGGCCAACGTCTGCCGACAGTATCCGTTTGATTTTATGTTCGAGCGAGGAGATTTTTCAAAAGGGGGTTCAGGCGCTAAAAGAATTGCCAGCTGTTTAGCCAAAATTGTTTAGTCAAAGTTGCTTATGTCGCGGCAATTTTTCGCTCGACCATGGTTTGAAATGCGCCAGATATCGCCTCCAGATGCGGACGCATATAGGGCGAGTTTTCCGCATGGTTGAAACTGTGGCGCATTGCCGGGTTCAGTTCAAAAATCAACACTGTGCCGTCTTCGAGCAGGGTAAAATCAA
>JAJFIT010000207.1 GCA_021774775.1 Alphaproteobacteria bacterium
TGTTTACATCGTGATGGGCACTCACGAACGGGCTGGCGGGACCCTTTACAACAGCACCTTCACTTTCACGCCGGGCGCAGACGCGCCGACCCCGCACCGAAAGCTGGTGCCAACCTACACCGAACGGCTGGTTTGGGGCCGAGGCGACGGCTCGACGCTTAATACGGTGCAAACGCCGTGGGGAATGCTGGGCAGTCTGATTTGCTGGGAACACTGGATGCCGTTTGCGCGCGCCGCCATGCATGCCCAGCACGAGTTTCTGCATGTGGCACAGTGGCCGATTGTCAAGGACATGCATCAGGTTGCCAGCAGGCATTATGCCTTTGAAGGACGCTGTGCGGTTGCGGCGGCAGGCTCGATCATGAGCAAAGGCGACATCCTCGGCGGGTTTACCTCACTGGGCGTCAACGAACCGGCGGCGCACACCATGCTGGCGTCCATGCCCGGCGAGGACGGTGATTTTATTCACAGCGGCGGCAGCGCGGTCATTAGCGCAACCGGCGACTATCTGGCAGACCCGGTGTTTGACCGAACCGGGTTGGTTAGCGCGGCAATTGACCTGGCCGCGCAGCGCGAAGCATGGCAAACACTGGACACCGACGGGCACTATAGCAGGCCGGATATTTTCGAGCTCAGTGTCAACACATCGCGGCAGCCGGGTGTAAAGTTTGAAGACAAACCGTAAACGCCGGAACGATGGTTAGTTTATCCACAAGCGATTCGCCTGATCTATAGTCTTTCTGGCCACAATTCTGGATAATACGCGCCGCATGCCATGAAAATCATATCGCAAGCACCAAATAAATATTGACCCACCTAAACCTATAGATACAATCTAAGATGACGTGACAAGTTTTCGACCTTGTCCGGCAAAACTTTGCATGAACTTACCGTTAAATCGGTCAATGTTGTATAAATTATCGTTTAAGTTAAAATTTATACTATTTCAACGAGTGTTTATGAAGAATTAGCCAGCCCGCATAAAGCTTGAAAAGCTGATAAGCCCAATTAGTGTTAAGGGTAAATTAACTCTAAACGAGCAATTTTTCTAACTATTGGGGAGTCGAGCGACATATATTAGATCGGCTTGGCTATGAAACAAACATGTAATGCTCTTGCAAATATTTCCACTGGAACCAAACTAGACCTTGCTGTTTGTGCCCAGCAATTCTTTGACACAGAGTGGCAGCCAGATAACAAGGACAAAGACGCGGGTTTCATCGAAGACGTCGCATGGTCACTTGCCAGAGACGATAAAGTCGCCGTCCGCGAAGAGTTAGCCAAAAAACTCTCCGGCTGCCAAAAATTACCGCTGGAACTGGCTGAGGAACTAGCAAGTGATGTGGAATCGGTAGCAACACCATTTCTAGCCGAGACAGACGCATTCACTGACAAACAAATGGCCAATTTGGTTCCTTTCCTGAAGCAGCATGCCATTTCTACTTTGGCGAAACGCCCTGACATAAAGAGCCAGACCATATACGCAATTGCCGTCGCTGGCGGACCACAAAGTGCTATTCTTCTGGCGGTCAACAAGTTTATCGTCATGGGAGAAAACGCAGTCCGAAAAATCGTCGAACGATTTAGAGACAACCAGTATTTGTTGAATATGCTGGCCTTGCGTTTGGACCTGCCTATCGATGTCGTTCATGAAATTATCGATTTGGTTTCATCTTTTGCTCGCCATAAAATTACAGAAAACTATGCTATCAAAGGCAACATCGTTGCGGTTAAAATGAATGTACGGGGGACCGACTGGATTTTGAATCAGGTCGAAAATGCCGATCCGAGCCAAGTACATTCAATTGCCATCAATATGCGCCAGCGAGGCGAGCTATATCATTTGCAAGCCGTGAAGGTTGCCGAACAAGGCTGCTTTGCGTTTCTCGAAAGTATGTTAGCGCTCGAGGCTGGCGAAACACTTGGTTATGTGCGGGAGATACTAACATTAAGAGACACCAGGGAATTTGTTAATCTGTTACAAAGAGCAGGTGTTAACAAAAACCTTGGCACTATGCTTTTGCAGGTCGTCAAGCAGCACAATTCGGCGACAACATAAAGGCAATCCGTATTTCAAGGCAGAATTTGGTGCCTATATTTTCGCTGGCAAATGATGGACACAGATGGCCACTATAGCGGGCCGGATATTTTCAAACTCGCCGCCAACACTGCAGCGCAACCTGAGGTGAAGCTCGAGTGAAAATCACAGAGCCACAAACGGGTATAAAATTCGAAAACAATCCCTAATTCCCAATATGACGCACTGTCTTAGGTTGCTCATATTTTGTGATGTCTCCGCAAGGAAATAACTGCGATTTCAAGTTAACGATTATCTCTAGCCCGTTGGGGAACCTGCAGACTGGTTGCGTTAGGATAGGCGCAGACCAAGCTTCATCTTTCCCCCTGTCCAAGGGAGAAAACAATGCTGTTTTGGTCGGAATGTGACCGCCATCACGCGACATCATACAATTTTATGCTTGGGTATACCTTGGAGCCAAGATGGGCGCACGCGCAATCAATCTCAATAGGAGGAAACAATGCCAGTAATCAATGGAACATCCGGGAACGATACACTTATCGGCACCTCAAGCGGCGACGAAATCAATGGTTTCAATGGCAATGATTCGCTAAACGGCGGTATCGGGCGGGACACGCTTGTCGGCGGCGCGGGTAACGATACTCTGAACGGCGGTGTGCTGGCAGACCTTGGAAACGGAGACTTTGGTAATCTTGATATCGCGGATTATTCTGGCAGCCCTGCCGCCGTTAACGTTAATTTACAGACAGGCCTCGCAAGCGATGGCGATGGTGGCATAGATACGCTCATCAACATTGAGGGTGTAAGGGGCTCCGCGTTCAACGACATCATAGTCGGCGATGGGAATATAAATCTTCTTAACGGTTCCAGCGGCGATGACAGTCTCGCGGGCGGCGACGGCAACGATATCCTCAACGGCAATTCGGGAACGGATACCCTTAACGGGGGTAATGGCGACGATCTGATTATCGGCGGTGATGGCGGCACAACCAGCGACGGCAACGACCTGTTGATCGGCGGTTCCGGCAACGACAATCTGATCGATTTTGATGGCGACGACACGCTGGAAGGCGGCGAAGGCAACGACCGACTGCGCGGTGGTGCCAATAATGATTTACTATCAGGCGGCCCGG
Organism: Alphaproteobacteria bacterium; assembly: GCA_021774775.1. Classification (GTDB taxonomy): domain Bacteria; phylum Pseudomonadota; class Alphaproteobacteria; order Sphingomonadales; family Kordiimonadaceae; genus Kordiimonas. The sequence continues at coordinate 3,172 of JAJFIT010000207.1, forward strand.
GAAACGATACGCTGGAAGGCGGCGCAGGCGACGACACATTTGTGATTGACGGTGCATCTTCCGACGTTATCGCGCATATTGTCCTCAGTTCGGGCGATGTGATTGACGTTAGCGGTGCCGGCAGTGGTTTTTTCACCCTTGCCGATGTTGTTGCGGCGGCCACCGACAATGGCGTCGATACCGTCATAGACCTCGGCGGCGGGAACACGCTAACACTTATAAATGTGGTTGTTGCCGACCTGAGCGCCAATAACTTTATTTTTGAAACAACTGCGCCAACGGGGATTACTATTATTGGCACCGGCGTACCCGATACAATTACAGGGTCGTCCGGCGATGATTTTCTCGATGGTGCAGGTGGTGATGATATTATCGAGGGCGGTGATGGGGCAGACACGCTCGTCGGTGGTACCGGGTTCGATTTCCTTATCGGCGGTAATGGCGACGATCTATTGATAGACGGAAATACCTCTGATGCCGGGCTGCTTTCTGGCGGGCCGGGGAATGATACCATTGACGGCGGGTATTTTTATGAGCCTGATCCGGCTGGCGTTATTGTCAATCTGTCCGATAGTGCAATCACCGTTGATGGAATAACAGTTAACGCAAGAACAGCACTGGATGGCTACGGCGACACTGACACATTGGGGCCAAATGCCGTCAACGGCCATGGCTCGGCTTTCGCTGATTTTATCATTGGCTCTGCTGACGGTCAAAATTTTTTCCTCGGGCGCGGTAACGACACCGTTGATGGCGGCGCTGGCAACGACCTCTTTTTTGGCGGCCCTGGCAACGATGTAATAAACGGCGGCGAAGGCAGTGACCAGGCTGCTTTTGGCGGATTTGGGTTCGACCTTTCCGGTACACCAACTCAAGGCGCTGATGTAGACCTTGCAGCAGGCACCGCAACTGATCAATTCGGCGACACTGATACCCTCGTCAGTATAGAGCGCGTGGTTGGATCCATGACCGATGACACTCTGCGCGGCGACGGAAATGCCAATTTCTTTTCCGGGGCCAACGGTGATGACTTGATTGAAACCCGCGGTGCGCCAACTGGCGAATTTAACTTTGCCACCGGCGGCGCTGGCAACGACACTTTGCGAGGCGGCGGTGACACCGATGTTTTACGCGGCGGCGACGGAGGCGACACGCTGGAAGGCGGCGGTAACTCTCAGCTTGATCTTCTGGAAGGTGGCGCGGGCAATGACCTGCTCATCGGTGGAGACACCGGTATTGCAATATTGCGCGGCAATGCCGGCAACGACACACTGGTTGGCGGTGATGGTATTGATGAAGCCAATTATCTCCGGGCAACAAGCGGAGTATCCGCAAGCCTGCGGGACGGCCAGGCCAGCAATGACGGCGACGGCGGCGTCGACACTTTAATCGACATCGACCGAATAAATGGGTCGCGCTATAACGACTGGCTGGAAGGTGACAAAGCTGGCAATATCCTGGCTGGCTTTGACGGCGATGACAGGTTAGATGGCTTGAAAGGTGCTGACACATTATTCGGCGACGCTGGCAATGATACGCTCAACGGCGGTAAAGGCAAAGACCTGCTCAATGGTGGCGGTGGTGATGACATACTCACCGGCGGCAAGGGCAAGGATGTATTTGTGTTTGATGCCGGTACCGGCAATGATACCGTAACCGATTTCTCCATCAATCACGACATGCTTGATCTCGCGGGTTCGGCTACAGATTTCACCGATCTGGCAGATGTAGAACTGGCGGCAGGTGAAGCCATGGTCGGCGGCGTAGCGGGTCTTTTGATCGACTTGGGCGACGGAGACAGTCTGTTCCTCGCCGGGTTGGGATTAAACGATCTGGCTAATATCGATTTCCTGTTCTAAACGGATTACAAATGAAAGGCTGGGCCCCAGGCCCGATTTTCAAAATCATCGGTGTTACTATTTTTTCGCTTCCATTTCCGCGCGCACCTGGCGACCAGAGACCACGAACTCCAGCCGGTTGCCGGAAGGCTCCCGGATCATCATGTGGGTTGTCGGTCCCTGCCCCATAAATTCCGGGGCAAACTCAATGCGAACACCATCAACATCCTGAAACTTCTGATGTAATTCGTGCAGCGCTTTCAGGCTTTTGACCGTAAATGCCAGATGGTGCAGGCCGACATTATTTTTACGGTCAAACTCAACCGCTGTCTTCGGATCGCTCACCTGCCACAGGGTGATAAAGGCATTGCCGTCGGTAACAAAAACTGCCGGATAGTCAGGGTCACCGCCCGCGGTGCGCCAGCCTAGCGTGTCGGTAAAAAACGCCACCGACCGGTCCAGATTTTTGACTGCCAAACCGAGATGATTAATGCCTTCGGTTACGACCGGGCGGTCGTCCTGCGTGCTTGCGGCTGCATGCGGGGCGGCGATCATAAATACCGCTAACCATATGAATAATAGATTATTTTTGATGTTTTTCATCTCATGCTCCTCACCGTAAAAAAGGCCCCGCACTGCGGAGCCTTTTGATTTTTAGTCTTCTTCATTCAGGCCAACGACCTCTGGGTAATTGACGTCCGCCTTGACAATAAAGCCCGGAATATCAACTTCCCACTTGGCTTTAATTTTGGCGTCATAGTTGAGATACAGCTTGCCGTCGACAATTTTCCACTGGTCCGGATCGCCGCTGGCTTTATAGCCGCCCGCCATCGCCCATGCGCAGTAGCCACCATATTGCGGGGCATATTTTGTCGGGTCTGCCAGAAACGTGTCCAGATTTTCCTGGCTGGCAAAACGCCATTTGGTATCCATATATTCGGCCTGGAATTTCTTGCCGCCCTTCACTGGTTTTCCTTCAGTAAAGTAAGCAACAGTATCGTAGCCGCTGACCGCATTGCTGCTGAAAACACCTGTGTAAATCGGATCGTCTGCTGCTGAAGCGGCACCAGCCGCTACCGCGCCGCCCAGCACAATAAATGCGGCGGCAATGATAGTTTTGAAAAGTTTGTTCACGACACTGGCCCTATCTGTTGAAGTGATAATTATCTAAATTAATGGTGTGGATATATAGGCAATCCTACCTCCATTCACATCAAGTCCGATAAACCTTTTGTGTAATCCAGAGGGTCCGCAGGCCAAAAATTCAAGAAATACGCTCGAAAACCAGAACAAAAACAGCCGAAATGGGAATGAAACTGGCTGAATTCAGAATCAAAACGGCGGTTTTCAGAATATTACTCGCCCAAAACGGCTTTCAAACGGGCAATTTCGGACGGCCCCAATTTGAGAATTTCATCGAGCACTTCGCGGGTATGTTCACCGAGCTTGGGCGGCGGTCGACTATAGCCAACTTTTGTTTTGGAAAATTGCATCGGGCTGGCCACCGTTGGCATTGCCTCGCCGTTACCCCGAATAATATTTTTTGACATGTTTCTCGCGGCGACCTGCTCATTTTCAAACACCCGTTTCATGCCGTTGATCGGCCCGCCCGGTACGGTGTTCGCCTCCAGCAACTCAACCCACTCATCAGTGGTGCGGGTTAGCATAATTTCCTCCAGCAGCGGGATGAGGCTATCGCGGTTGGTCACCCGCGCCGGATTGGTGCGATAGCGCTCGTCGCCTGACAGATCTTCCCTGCCCACCGCGGTGCAAAAGCGCGCGAACTGGCCGTCATTACCGATGGCGAGAATCATATGGCCGTCCCGGGTCGCAAAGGTCTGGTATGGCACGATGCTGATATGGGCATTGCCCATACGGGTGGGCTCGGTACCGGAAATCAAGTAACCAAGTGCCTGGTTGCCCATCACCGCGACTTGGGTATCGAGAAGCGACATATCAATATGCTGGCCCTCGCCGGTTTTGTCGCGGTGATGCAAGGCGGCAAGAACACCAATCACGCCGTAAAGCCCGGTGAACAGGTCTGCGGTGGCAATGCCGGTTTTCTGCGGCCCTCCGCCGGGCAAATCGTCGCGCTCGCCGGTTACGCTCATCATACCGCCGAGACCCTGCACCAAAAAGTCATAGCCCGGCCGGTCGCTGTAAGGCCCACTTTGGCCAAAACCGGTGATCGAACAATAAATAATCCGCGGGTTCACTGCCGACAGGCCAGCGTAATCCAACCCGTATTTCGCCAGCCCGCCGACCTTGAAGTTCTCGACCACAATGTCGCATTCGGCTGCCAGCTGGCGGATCAGCGCCTGCCCGTCCGCTGTGGCCATATCAATGGCGACCGAACGCTTGTTGCGGTTGGCCGACATATAGTAGGCCGCCATGGTTTCGCCGGGTGTCTCAACGCTTTCAAAAAACGGTGGCCCCCATGCGCGGGTGTCGTCGCCGCCGCCGGGTTTTTCAATCTTGATAACATCAGCGCCCAAATCACCCAGCGTCTGGGTGGCCCACGGCCCGGCGAGCACGCGGCTAAGGTCGAGCACACGAATACCTGAAAGCGGCCCTGTCATTGGGGAAGCCTCTTCTTTAGCCGATTCTGGCATTCCTAGAAAAACGCCTGCAGGCCAGTTTGCGCCCGCCCCAAAATAAGCGTGTGAATATCATAGGTGCCTTCATAGGTGTTGACCGTTTCCAGGTTCACCATATGGCGCATCACATGATATTCATCGGAAATACCGTTGCCGCCGTGCATGTCGCGCGACATGCGGGCGATATCCAGCGCCTTGCCGCAGCTGTTGCGCTTGATCATTGAAATATTTTCGGGTGCGGCGGTGCCCTCGTCCAGCATGCGACCCACCCGCAAGCAGGCTTGCAATCCCAGCGTGATCTCGGTTTGCATATCAGTCAGCTTTTTCTGCACCAGTTGGGTCTGTGCCAGTGGCTTGCCGAACTGTTGGCGATCAAGGGTATATTGCCGCCCGGCGTGCCAGCAAAATTCTGCCGCACCAAGCGCACCCCATGCAATGCCGAAGCGGGCCTTGTTCAGGCAGCCAAACGGCCCACCAAGCCCGAAGGCACCGGGCAACAGGTTTTCCGCGGGGACAAAAACATTATCCATGACAATTTCACCGGTGATCGAGGCGCGAAGCGACAGCTTGCCCTCAATTTTCGGTGTGGTGAAGCCTTCCATGCCGCGCTCAAGAATAAAGCCGCGAATGGTGCCGTCCAGCTTGGCCCACACTACCGCAACATCAGCGATCGGGCTGTTGGTAATCCACATTTTACTACCGTTCAGCCGGTAACCACCAGCCACTTCTTCGGCGCGTGTCAGCATACCACCGGGGTCAGAGCCGTGGTCAGGTTCAGTCAGACCAAAGCAGCCCACCCATTCGCCCGACGCCAGTTTGGGCAAATACTTCTGCCGCTGTTCGTCGGTGCCGTAGGCGTTGATCGGGTGCATCACCAGGGATGACTGCACGCTCATGGCCGACCGGTAACCGCTATCCACCCGCTCTACTTCTCGCGCGATCAGGCCGTAGGCCACATGATTGACGCCCGCGCCGCCGTATTCCTCGGGGATGGTCGCGCCCAACAGGCCCACATCACCAAGCTCGCGCATAATCTCGCGGTCAAACACTTCGTGGCGGTTGGCCTCAAGGATACGCGGCATCAGTTTCGATTGGCAAAACTCATGGGCGCTGGCTTGAATCATCCGCTCTTCTTCGCTGAGTTGCTCGGACAATAAAAACGGGTCTTCCCATTTGAAACTTGGTTTGCTGGACATGAAATTTACCTTCGATTGGTGACTATTTATGATCTGGCTGCATGTATATAGAATAAATATGCCAATAAAAGCGACTTTTCTGTATGTTTTGATGAGAAAATGATATCAATAACTCATGAAACGTCGATTACCCTCCCTGACCGCGCTTGAATGTTTTGAAGCTGTAATGCGCAGCGGCCACGTCACCCGTGCGGCTGAAGGCTTGAACCTGACCCAGAGCGCGGTCAGCCGCCAGATCAAAAACCTGGAAGGCTTTGTTCGCCAGCCCCTGTTCCGGCGCGAGCGCAAGCGCTTGATCCCCACCGAGGCCGCCAACCAGTTTGCCGAGGCAGTTGGTCCCTTGCTGGCCGAGCTGGAGGCCGAAACCCTGAAAATGATCACCTGGGGTGCCTACGACAAAGTGCTGACCCTCGGGCTGTTGCCCACTTTCGGTTCGCGCTGGTTGATCCCGCGCCTTGGCGGCTTTACAGCAATCCACCCGGATATCCAGATCAATATTGTCACCGGCCTGACCCACGGCGATTTTATCGCTGCGGGTACCGACGTGGCAGTACAATACGGCGACGGCCAGTGGCCAGGGTATACGGCGCACTTGCTGCAGCGCGAGACAATCGTAGCCGTGGTTTCGGCAGATTTGGCTCATTCCGCAGACAAAACGATTACCGACAATTTTGACCGGCTGACCATGCGCACGCGGCCAACCGCCTGGGCCGAATGGCAAGGCGAACCGGAAAGCGAGACGGAACATCAACCCACAGGCACCCGGTTCGAAAATTTCACCATGATGATTGAGGCAGTGCGCGCCGGGCTTGGTGTTGCGGTGCTGCCGGAGATGTATGTACGCGATGATATAGCCAGCGGCAGGCTCATCGCGCCGTTCGGCCC
>JAJFIT010000208.1 GCA_021774775.1 Alphaproteobacteria bacterium
CGGAGGACTTATTATGCGTACCTTACCATTTGTAATCTTGCTTTGTGCCCTTTTTGCTGGACCCATATATGCGGTCGCAGATGACAAGCTGGCAGCTGACGACCAGACAAAAATTGAGAAGCTGGAACAGGAAGTAAAAGACCTACGCGAAGAACTACGCCTCACAAGAGATCAATATTCAGCGCTTCAGGCACGACTTGATGATATCCGCAGCATTCTTGGCACCGCCAGCAATTTCGGTAAAGCGCAACAAAAGGAATTTAGCACACAATTGTGTTTTGATAAAATCTCCGAACTGAGAAAAACCAAACTTAAGTTGACAAATATGGGCCTTAAAGATGAGCATCCAGACGCGGTTAACGTGAATATGTCCCTTAAAAGACACATGCTGGAGTGCGGTATTGAAGCAACTGACCTCAAGGCATCCGGCAATTAATCCAGAAACCGATTAACGCCCGATATTGTCTGTTATTACCCGGGGTTGTCCGCCAGCAGGGCGATGGTACCGTCGGCCTCAAACGCCTGATTTGGTTTGATAACGACAGTTTTCGCGCTCCACTCCAAACTATCGAAACCGTTGCACGAAGGGCAAAGCGGTGACCATCCCTTGGGGCGGTGGCCGCAATCATTGCAGTGCCAGTGCGCGCCGTCGCTGGCGTGGACAAGCGCGGTCTCAATAGGATCCGGGTTTTCCTTCAGCACATGCGCCAGCGCCAGCCGGTACTGCCACGCAGCCCTGGAAGGCGCTTCTTTAAGCAAAGCCTCCAACAAAGGCTTAACAGCATCATAGTCTCCGGCATCCATCATGGCATCAACCAGCAGGAGCTTCGATTCCGGATGGTCAGGCGAAGGCTTTACCAATGTCCGTACCCGCTTCAACCAGTCAGTCGCACTTTCCTGAGCGTCCAACTCCTTGAAAGCCGCCGCGAGCCTTGGGTGCGGCTCTCTCCCCCAGGCATCTGATATTATCTTAGCTGCACGGCCACTGTTGTTGTCGTTATTTTCAAGCTGCGCCAACGCTACTATCGCCGGCGTAAATTCGGGTCTCAAGCCAATCGCTTTCTTCAGGATTTTGCGCGCCTGCGCGTTGTCACCCTTCAGTTTCAGTTCGATCGCCTCGGCGTGAGCGATGGCACCGCGGTGCCGGGTGATCTGATCTTTCTCCAGCAGGGTTTCCTTGGCAACCTTATCCAGTGCGGCCTCGGCCTCCCGCCAATTTCCAGCGGAAACCTCCAGCGCGAACAGGGTTTTAAGCACCCAGGGGCTTTTTCGGTTTTCCTCAAACGCAACGCGCGCCAGCCGCAGCGCCTCATTCTCGTGGCCGGTGCGCCGGGCCTCAACCAGCAAGCCGCGCAGGCCGAGCAGGCGACCATCCTCTGTGTCTTCCAGTTCAGAGTATCGCTTTGATGCAGCCACAAAATCACCGCTTCTGGTGGCGGCTTCCGCAGCAATCAAATGCACCATCGGTTGCGGCGGCAGCAGAACCTCGGCCCGCTCCACCAGCAAGCGTGCCTGTTTGGGGTCCCCCGCCGATAGTGCCACAAGCGACTGGTTCAGCATTTTAAAACCGCGGCGCTGACGCTTGATTATCTGGTTGCTGCCAAAAACCGGCATATCGCGCCTGAGCCATCCAACCAGCCACACCAGCGCGGCAGCACCTGCCGCAACCAGCACAAACATCAAGGTCAGGGCGGCAAAGCTTGTGTCAATTTCAAAGGCCTGAAAGCTAACGGTTACCGCGCCCGGATGGTCAGCGAGCCAAGCCGCACCAGCAGCCAGCGCAAGCACCGCCAGGAACCAGATTGCCAGGCGAATCAACGGCTGCCCCCGGTCGCTGAGGCTGAGACCTGCCGCAGCAGCCTGTCAAAAGCAGCCAGAACATCACGGTGAGCGGTCGCACTTTGCTTCCAGTCGGCCACCGCCTCTGCGCCGTCGCCGGATAGGCCAGCAAGTGCCTCCAACGCGCCGTCCAAATCCCTCAGTGCCAATCGCTTCTCTGCTGACAGAAGAATAGCATCAATGCCTGTTGCATTTTCGTCGGTGCGCCGCACGGTAAACAGCGACGCCAGAAAGCTGCCGTCGGCTTTTTCCTGGGCTTTTTTAGCGCCGTTCGCCACGCCGTCAAAGCCGCGTGTCAGGCTTTCGTAGGTTTCGATGCCCTGTCTGTTTGCCAACAATATTGACACATCTGCGCCGATCAATTGTTGGTCAAGGGCCGGAAGTTCAGCAATATCCATGCGGATTGCATCCAGCTCACCGCCGAGCGGTCCACCAGAAACCGCTTGGTCCTTCAGGCGACCCAGGGCCAGCAAAAGCCTTCCGCGCGGCGACACATCCAGCGCGCCCGCCTGCATCTGTTGCAGTGCTGCTTCCAGCAGTGCCAGTTTGGCTTTCACCTGGTTTGTCTCAGCCCGAGCCAACGCGACCGACCCGGTCAAGCCGGTGATCTCAGGGTCGCCGGATCCCGACAACGCGGCAAGCCGGGCAAGCTCCGCGGTTATCTCCACGAGACGTGTCTCGATTTGCTGGATAGCTTGTGTGTCTGCGCCTGCACCAGCATCTATGCGGCCCTGCTGCGCGGCGATCAGGGCCACATCGTCGCTAATTTGCTGGCGTGCCGCGTCAGCCTTATCGAGCCGCGCTGCCTGCTGGGCCAGTATTTCCTGAAAACGGGTCGCTGACACACCCATGTCAGCCAACTGGCGTTCCAGCGAAGCCAGCGCGTCGGTTGTTTGCTGATCAGGACCAGCACCAGCTGCGCTTGGCGGCGGCGGTGCCAAAATACCCAGTGACTGCAAGCCTTCCTCGCCGTAGGGCGCAGCAAATACACCACCGATAAATGCTGCCAATAGTCCAGCACTATACCAGCCTGCTCTGCTGCTTCTGGCTTTAGGAGCCGCTATTTCTTCGATCGTTTTTGCGGCCTCTGGTCGGGCTGACTGCGCAGGTTCAGCCACAGGTTCCTCAACAATCTCAGCGTCAATCACCGTGGGCTTTGCGGCCGCCTTTGCATCAGGTCTTGTGTTGGTTTTTGGATCAGATTTTTTAGTCGCCATTGATGGTTTCCCTGGCTATTGCTTAAACATCAAGCCGCGCCGAGCATGCTGAACATAGCTTTTTCTGTCGGAATCACCGCATATTCCGTGTTGCGCCACGGACCCAAAAGGTTGTTGGCAACACGCGTTGACAAACACAAGGCGTCAATATTGCGCAACCAATCTGACCGGCCGTACTCCGCCACTGTTTCTTCAAAGATGGTAGCTGTGCGCGGAGAATAAAAGAGCGCCATATCAATTTCTTCTGCGTCGAGCGCTTCCTGCACACCAGCGCTTAATCCCTGCACCGCTGCGGTTTGGTAGGTAACGGTATTTTCAGCGTCCAGGCCCTCGTTCTTCAAAACGTCAGAAATGTTATAGGAAAGTGTGCTGCCACAAAGGTGGGTATATTTACGTTTTTCACTCAAGCCGCACTCCAGCAACAAGGGCACCAGCTGCCTTGCCGTTCCCGGGCCAACTGTAACATTTGTGAATCCCAACTCTCGCACTGCGTCGGCTGTTTTTTCAGCTACAGCAAAAATAGGTCGGGTTTTATCGCCGACGTTGGTCAACCCCATTCGGGCTCCATTTTGGCTGGTAACAATAATACTGCGATTATTTTCCGGTATCTCAAAAGAAACCGGCTCCACACGAATAGCCGGTGCCATCACCACCCGATGGCCCATTGCCTCGAGTTTTTCAGCGGTAGTCGTCGCCTCAATGATTGGTCGGGTTATTAAAATTGTGCTCATGAGAACTCCGTTTTCGCCTGTGCCGCCAAGTCATCAAAAAACTTTGTCCCGGCATCCAGCTTTATTTTTTCCCCCAAGTCCGTGCCGAGCGCCTTGGCATCGCTGAACGACGCCGCTGCTGAACCACCTGCCTCAAAAACAGCTTGCCCATTGATCGACAAAAGCATGGCTTGCATGATAATCAAATTTCCCTGCCTTGTCGCGTTTGCAGCAATGGGGGTTCTACAGGAGCCGTCCAGCGCAGCCAGCAATGCCCGCTCGGCGGCAACAGCCAGCGCCGTATCGTCGTCGTGAAGAGGCTTTAGGCGCGACAACGTCGCCTCATCGCCAATACGGGCCTCCACAGTCACCGCGCCTTGCGCCGGTGCCGGCAAAAAGTCTTCCAGGCTCAGTTTTTCCGTTATGGTCGCTTCCATAGCCAAGCGATTGAGCCCGGCAACCGCTAAAAACGTAGCGTCTGCTTCGCTGTCCTCAAGTTTGCGCAAACGCGTTTGCACATTGCCGCGGAAGGTTACGGTTTTCAGGTCGGGTCGCAGGCGAAGCGCCTGTGCCCTGCGCCGCAATGATGCAGTGCCAACCACGGCGCCAGTTGGCAGGTCCATAAAATGCGAAAATCGCGGGCTGATAAAGGCATCCCGAGGGTCTTCGCGCGCTAGAAAGACCGCCAGCTCCAGCCCGGCTGGCAGCGCCGTCGGCATATCTTTGCTGGAATGAACAGCACAATCAATGGAACCAGCCAACAGTGCCTCTTCAATTTCTTTAGTAAACAGACCCTTGCCGCCAGCATTCATCAAATGACGGTCAAGAATACGGTCACCACTGGTTTTAATCACAGTGATACTTATGTCGTCTGAAGACAGGTCCTCATGTGCTGCGGCCAGCCGGGCCCGCACATCTTCAGCTTGTGCTAGCGCCAACGGACTTCCCCGGGTCCCTATTTTCAATTTAACGGCCACCGATGCCCTTTCCAGATCACATGCCAAACTCTCTTGCTAATCATTCAAAAGCAATAGATTAAACTTCTCATTTTGTTACTTGGCGTATAGAAGCGGGACTGTAAAGCCTGAAGTCGGTGCAAAGTGCGCCGCACAACACCGAGCAAGGGCGGTGATAAGCCCGCAAAGCCAATGACGGCGTGCGTTGCAGAAAGAAACAATAGTATAAATGTCGGGCACATCACACATAAAAACCACTGGCCTAACGGTGATGGGAATTGAAACCAGCTGCGACGAAACCGCGGTTGCAATTGTTGATGACAGCAAAAATATTCTCGCCCATACCGTGCTGTCGCAGATTGATGACCATGCAGACTACGGCGGCGTTGTCCCGGAAATTGCCGCCCGCCAACATATTTCAAACCTTGACCATCTTATCCGCCGCACACTGGCTGAAGCCGGTGTTTCCATTGGTGACCTGAACGCGATTGCCGCAACCACTGGCCCAGGACTGGTCGGCGGCCTTATGGTCGGTGTAATGACCGCCAAAGCGATCGCCGCGGCTGCGGGCAAACCCTTTGTTGCAATCAATCATCTTGAGGGGCACGCGCTGACCGCGCGCTTGGTCGAGGATATCCAGTTTCCCTATCTGCTTTTACTAATGTCGGGTGGTCATTGCCAACTATTGGCGGCGCACGGTGTCAGCAACTATGAGCGCCTTGGCAGCACCATTGATGACGCTGCGGGCGAAGCTTTCGATAAAACCGCCAAGCTGTTGGGCCTTGGTTACCCCGGCGGCCCGGCGGTTGAGGCAGCTGCCCACGAGGGTAACCCAACGCGGTTCAGCCTGCCCACACCAATGGTGGGGCGGCCCGATTGTGATTTTTCCTTTTCTGGCCTCAAGACAGCCGTCCGCCGGGTCGCTGAGGCTTGCGTCGCAGAGCGCGGGGCACTCTTTCCCGACGACCGGGCTGATATCTGCGCCGCCTTCCAGTTGGCAATGGCCACCTGCATTGAAGACCGGCTCAAAAACGCTATCACCCTGTTTCGTTGCAAGACCGGTGAAGAACGGCTGCCGCTGGTGGTGGCGGGCGGGGTTGCCGCCAACCAATATTTGCGCCACCGCATTAAAGCCACAGCGGATGGCAGCAATATGACATTTCACGCACCGCCCTTGGCGCTATGCACCGACAACGGGGCGATGATTGCCTGGGCGGGCCTTGAGAGATTTATCCGCGACCCGGATATCAATGACAAAGATTTCGCGCCCCGCCCGCGCTGGCCGCTGGACAGCGCTGCCGAGCCGAAAGTAGGCAGCGGCCGCAAGGGGCCCAAAGCATAAGATACTTGCAGAAAATATAAGACGCTTGCAGAAAATATAAGACGCTTGCAGTCTGGGCCAAGCGTTGGCACTGTTAGAATTACGGAGAGTCACTAATTGTGGATAAAATAGGCATTTTAGGCGGCGGTGCGTGGGGAACTGCATTAGCGGCGGCAGCGGCGCAAGCGGGCCGCAATACACTTTTGTGGGCGCGCGAGGCGGAGGTGGTTACCGCCGTAAACCGGTCCCATGAAAACAGCATGTTTTTGCCCGGTATCGACCTTGACCCAAAACTGACTGCCACCAATAGACTTGAAGACCTGGCCGACCGCGATGCCATTCTTATGGTGACGCCGGCCCAGTATACGCGCGCCATGGCAACAGACCTCGCCCAGCATATCCGCCCAGATGTTCCACTGATTATTTGCTCCAAAGGTATCGAAGTGTCGACCGGCAGCTTACTCAGCACCGCGCTCGGCGAAGCGGCACCTAGCCATCCGGTTTGTGTTCTTTCGGGGCCGACATTTGCCGGCGAAGTCGCGCGCGGGCTGCCCTGCGCCGTAACCCTGGCGGTTGAAGATAAAAAACTGGGCGAGCAATTGGTGGCAGCCCTGGGCCTGCCCACATTTCGGCCCTACCTGAGTTCCGATATAATCGGCGCGCAAATCGGTGGCGCAATAAAAAATGTACTGGCGATTGCAACCGGCATCGCCGCAGGTCTGGGGACCGGCGAAAATGCCCGGGCCGCTGTTATCACCCGCGGGCTGGCAGAAATGGTTCGCTTCGGCAATCTGTACGGTGCCCGGCGCGAAACCCTGATGGGCCTGTCAGGTCTTGGTGACCTTATTTTAACCTGTTCCAGTACACAGTCGCGTAACATGTCGCTGGGTAAAGCGATCGGCGAGGGCAAAACGCTGCGCGAGATTATGGCGGAACGAAACTCCGTCGCCGAGGGGGCGCACACAGTTGATATCGTTTACAAAATCGCTCAGGAAAAAAACCTGGATATGCCGATCACCAACGCCGTGTACCGTATTTTGAAAGAAGATCGTCCGGCAAAAGATGTGATGGACACGTTGCTCGCGCGCCCGTTTACCGGCGAAACCGTATAGGAGACGACCATGCTGTTTGCGATATTATGCTACGACAAACCGGACGGATTGGGCGTGCGACAAGCCACGCGCCCTCTGCATTTGGAATATCTTGCCGGCGCTGGCGACCGGGTTAAACTGGCGGGCCCTTTGATGGGTCCGGGCGAAGGCGCTACACCAATTGGCAGCCTGATTGTGATTGATGCCGCCAGCGAAGCAGCCGTACAGCTTTTTGCGAGCAATGACCCCTACGCAACCGCAGGCCTGTTTGAGCGAGTTGAGATACACCCCTGGGTTCGCGGTATGGGCTCATGGGGCATCGATAGTTAAGTAAACCGAGACATGAGGGGGCAACCGCCGTGGCGCACTGGCTGGTTAAATCGGAACCGCACACATGGTCGTGGCAGGATCAGCTGGGTGTGGAAAAAGAACCGTGGGACGGTGTGCGCAATTTTCAGGCCCAGAAAAACATGCGCGCCATGGCTGTGGGCGACAGCGTATTATTTTACCATTCCGGCAAGGAAAGAGCGGTGGTTGGCCTGTGCCGCGTTGAGGTTGGGCCCTACCCGGACCCTGATGATGACAGCGGACGCTTCTGCCTCGTCGATCTGAGCGCGGTCAAATCTGCCCCATCCCCTGCAACGCTTGCAGACATTAAAGCCGCTCCTGCCCTCTCGACCATCGCCCTCGTCAGGCAACCACGCTTGTCGGTGATGCCGATTGACGCTGTCGCTTACGGCATAATCTGTGGGATGGCCGGGCTTTGAGCGAAAGCCCACCTGATCCGCTTTCCCTGTCAGGCCTTGACGGTACCCCGCCAACCGGGAGCCTGCTTTGCCGTATCGACGAGCTGCCCAGTCACGGCGGCAAGGAAGTTATTTTCGCTGAAGGCCGCTACCGAACCAGCATTTTTATCCAGAAAACCGGCGATGCTGTCGCTGTATTTTTGAACCATTGCCCGCATGCGGGAACGCCGCTGAATATGTTTGGAGACAGGTTTCTTGATATGCGCGGACAAAATATTCTATGCCGCACCCACGGTGCAACCTTCAACAGGAAGAGCGGTAAATGCATCGCAGGGCCCTGCAAAGGTCGCTATTTGCGGCCAATCGCCCACCGGATAGAAAAAGGTGCAATTTTCAGCGCCTGACAGAACCGGGCGGGTGATATCTAGATCATCACCGTACCGGAGCGCCGGTTAGCCGGTTCCGGTGTTGCGTCCGGGTTGTCTGGCTCGTCCACAGAGACCACAACCCAGTAATTCTGGAAATTCTGGCCGCGAACCACTGATTTCAGCACCATCGAGCGTTCAGCGTCAAAATACAGTGTATCGGTTTTTCGCCGGGTGTTGCCATTCCAGCTAAACTCCCATTCCAGTTGAATTACAAAGGTCCGGCGCGGACCGTCTTTCAAATCAACAGTTTTCTCGCCGACCACTTCAATGTGAGTGTAAAAATCTGCAGATTCGCCGCCGTCCACATAATACATGGTGCCGGAAACGCCGATCGATTTACCTGTCTTAAGCGGAAACAGGTTTTCCAACTCGCTTTGATCAAAATTGGATTGATAACTCAAGCCCTGATCGGTGCCACTGACAGGGAAAAAGCCGCGATAAAGGTTCACCTCCCTGATTACGCCGCCGCGCCAATCACGAAACTCGGTTGAAACCACTTTATCGACCACCTGGGTAATTTCTGCGATCACATCCTGGCCATGCATCTTAATATTGGCTCGTGTGCCCACAAGTGCGCCGGTGGTCGCCGGAATGCGTTCAACGCTGTCGCAAGCCGCGACCAGCAATATCATCAAAACCGAAAAACATCTTAGTTGGCGGGGCACACTATTCCTTTATTCGCATTCGCATTCGCATACTTCACAGTAGCGCACGAAGGTGTCTCTGTTTTTAACAATTGGGTGAGCAAGTCCTGAAAATCAATAATCAGGTTGGTTTTTCATAATTAATATTCTTGGGTTTGTTCCTCTGAGCATAATCTTCCAGAATGGCTACATTGGTTGCCAGTGTTCTGGATTTCGGCGCAAGACGCAGCCCGCGCTGATAGTTCTCCCGCGCCAAATCCAGCTGGCCCAGCCCCAAATAAACATTGCCGCGATTGTTGTAAAAACGCCAGTTAACCCTACTGATTTTGATCGCTGCATTGCATTGGCGCATCGCCTCGCCCCACTCTTCTTCCTTGATATTGGCGACACACAAACTGTTGTGTGCATTGGCGCGCTGCCTTGATGTCAACTTGGAATCCAGTGCTTTTGATAATGTTTCTTTTGCCTTTTCGATCTCGCCCTGCTCAATGTAAACGTTGCCGCGCCTTATAAGGTCCGACGGCTGCAAGATAATCTCAACCATTTCTGCAGTCGCAGCGCCGCCCATGCCTGCAAACAATAGTCCAATACATATTTTCCGGGCAGTCCTCACCGTTTTTCCCATGTTCACCAACAAAAATTCACTTAACACAGCGCACAGTATAGCCGAAGAGACACCCTTAAGCAAAACGCGGTGCCTACAATCACCAATCACCGTTATCCTATAACAAATTATGAATTCAGGAAACTAAACCATGGTTTTATCTTTTGGCGTGAAAAAATCCACCAGACAGCCCATGCCGACGCCAATTTTTTGAAAATTTTCAGTATCAAAAACGAGCTCGGAAAAAGCAGCTGTTGGCATTTTTCGGGCGACTCGCGCTAGGGCACCAACTGGCTTTTCACCCCCAGCCAGGCCCATAACGATGTCCTGAAACCCTGGGTTATGCCCAACCAGCAACAAACTGTCATGAGTGTCAGATTGCTGCCGGATCAAGCCCAGAATGCGGTCCGCACTCGCGCCGTACAGTTCCGCCTCCAGCTGCACTGGCCAGTTGCAGCCCGCCGCCGACATAATAGCATTCAACGTTTCCTGCGCACGGGCAGCACTGGAGCATAGAACCAAGCCCGGGTTGAAACCCCTTTTGCGCAATCGGGCACCGGTCCTTGCACAGGCCTTGCGGCCTCGTGCATTGAGCGGTCGCTGGTGATCAGGCAAATCAATATTGCCCCAATCAGATTTAGCGTGCCTGAGAAAATACAAAGTCTTCATTTTACGCCCCCAATATACCCGTCCTCAACATATCCGGCCTCAACGTTGCAGCATTTTTTGCCCGGACCTGACCGTTGTCTCATTGTCCGATCCGCGCGGCGGTTGCAACAGCCCACGCTGTACCGCCGCGCGCGCTTCAACCAAATCATGCCATGCCTGCAAGGCATCAAGCCCTTCCAGCGACACACCTGCCCATTCGTAGCGACTAACCCAAATCCAGTTGGCAATATCCGCTATAGTATAGTCGTCGCCTGCCAGATAGCTGCTTTCACTTAGCCGCCGATTTAACACGCTATACAACCGCCGTGTTTCATTTTGGTAACGGGCCACCACGCTGTCGATTTTTTCCGGGAAATAGCGATGAAAAACATGGGCCTGGCCCTGCATCGGCCCAAGCCCTCCCATTTGAAACATCAACCATTGCATAACAACCGACCTGCCCTCGGCATCTGTGGGCATAAGCTGACCGGTTTTGTCAGCTAGATAGGTTAAAATCGCGCCTGATTCGAAAACCGCAAAATCATTAGCATCATGGTCAACAATTGCCGGAATGCGGCCATTGGGGTTGATCGCCAGATACCAGTCCTGCTTTTGCTCGCCTGCGCCGAGATCAATGGGCCTGAGGCTATACTCAAGACCCAGTTCTTCCAGCGCGATAGACGCCTTATAACCGTTCGGTGTCGCGGCAGAATAAAGGGTTATCATAGCAACCCCATGTTACCGGTTTAGCCGGTTATCGATCAAATCGTCGACAACAGCCGGTTCGGCGAGTGTTGATGTGTCACCCAGGTTGCCAAATTCATTTTCCGCAATCTTCCTCAAAATGCGCCGCATGATTTTGCCAGACCGGGTTTTGGGCAAGCTTGGTGCAAACTGGATCAAATCCGGCGATGCAATCGGTCCAATCTCGGTTCTTACCCACTGTACCAATTCATTGCGCAATGCTTCAGTTGGCTCCACACCCGCTGGCGGCGTCACATAAGCATAGATACCCTGGCCTTTAATATCGTGCGGATACCCAACAACAGCAGCTTCCGATACCCCCTCGTGTGATACCAACGCCGATTCCACCTCAGCTGTACCCATCCGGTGACCTGATACATTAATCACATCGTCTACCCGGCCAGTTATCCAATAATAACCATCGTTATCGCGGCGGCAGCCGTCACCGGTAAAATAGAGGCCTTTATAGGTTGAGAAATAGGTTTGAATAAACCGTTCATGGTCACCGAATATGGACCGTGCCTGCCCGGGCCAGCTATCGGTTATCACCAGGTTGCCGGATGTTGCGCCTTCAAGGAAATTGCCGTCACCGTCAACCAGCGCCGGTTGCACGCCGAAAAATGGCTGGGTGGCCGACCCTGGCTTCAGTGCGGTCGCGCCCGGCAGCGGCGATATCATCACACCGCCAGTTTCCGTTTGCCACCAGGTATCAACGATAGGGCAGCGTTCTTCGCCCACAACCCGGTGGTACCACAGCCAGGCCTCCGGATTGATTGGTTCACCGACCGAGCCCAGCAATCTGATCGAAGAGCGGTCATATTTCTTAACGGGCTCATCACCCAGGCGCATCAACGCCCGAATTGCCGTGGGGGCAGTATAGAAAATATTAACCTTATGTTTTTCGCATACCTGCCAAAAACGGCTGGCATCCGGATAGGTTGGCACCCCTTCAAACACAAGGGAAGTGGCGCCGTTGGCAAGCGGACCGTAAACGATATAGCTATGACCGGTTACCCAGCCCACATCGGCAGTACACCAATAAATTTCGCCCTGCTTATAGTCAAAAACATATTCGTGGGTCATGGAAGCCCAAACCATGTAACCGCCGGTGGTGTGTAACACGCCTTTGGGCTGACCGGTTGAGCCTGAGGTATAGAGAATAAACAGCGGGTCTTCGGCGTTCATTTCCTCAGGCGGGCAGTCGGCGGGCTGGTCCGCCACCAGATCATGATACCAGATATCGCGCCCTTCGCTCCACTGGGTGATGCCGCCGGTGCGGCGCAGGACCACAACTGTATCCACATCGGGGCATTTGATCAGCGCCGCATCCACGTTGGCCTTCAGCGGTATGGGCTTGGCACCGCGCAGGCCTTCATCTGCAGTGATCACATGGGTTGAGCGGCAATCAGTGATGCGGCCCGCCAGCGCCTCGGGCGAAAATCCGCCGAATACCACGCTGTGAACAGCGCCGATTCGCGCACAGGCCAACATGGCATAAACCGCCTCGGGCACCATAGGCATATAGATGGTGACACGGTCACCTTTTTTTACGCCGCGCGCGCGCAGACCGCCCGCCAACCTGCATACATTGTCGTATAAATCCTGGTAGGTGATGGTCTTGGACACATCGGGGTCATCGCCTTCCCATATCAGCGCGGTGTCAGCGGCTTTTTCAGGCAGGTGGCGGTCAACACAGTTGACACACGCATTGAGCGTACCGTCTTCGAACCAGCGAATGTTAACATCGCCGTCGAAGCTGGTGTTCTTGATCTTTGTAAAAGGCGTCATCCAGTCAATCCTGCCACCGTGCTGGCGCCAAAATACCTCAGGATCTCCGACCGAACTGGCGTATAATTCCTGGTATTGGGCGTCATTGCACAGTGTATCGCGGGCGGCACTTTCGGGTACCGGGAATGTCAGGTCTTCGGTCATCATTTGATCCTATCCGTCAAGGCCGGGGCAGACTTTCCCCCCGTTAGTAAATTCTATAGCCTGATGTATTATTCCAACTATTGCCACACAGTATCCGACAAGATAACAACAGTCGTCAATCATTCTAAAGGTCACATTTATGACAGCGCGACCGGCCTCCTGGGGCATTGCATCTATTTTGTTGGGCGGCGTTGCCATTGGCTCTGCCGCAATCTTCATGCGGCTTGCGCCTGTGGCACCGTCAGCCGCTGCTTTTTGGCGCATGGCATTAAGCGTGCCGGTGTTCGTGCTGTTTATTCTGGCGACGCCGACAGGCAGGTTTCAGCTAAAGCAGGTTAACCGCCAACAGCTGGCTCAGATGGCGGTTGTTGGCTTCTGGTTTGCCGTGGATCTTTTTTTCTGGCATTGGGCCGTTTCGCGCACCACGGTTGCCAACGCAACCCTGCTGGCGAACCTGGCATCTGTTTTTACCGTTGTGGCTGGCTATTTCCTGTTTAAGGAAACCTTTTCGAAGCTGTTCGTTGCCGGTTTGGTGCTGGCAATGGCCGGAGCGGCGACCCTCGTTGGCCAAAATGCGGCCTATAGCCCCGAGTTTTTGGTCGGCGATTTATTGGGTTTGCTGACGGCTTTCGCCCTAACCGGCTATATAATTACGGCGGCAAAGGCACGCACGGTTTTGTCCACAACCATGTTAATGGCAGGGTCTGCCGTTATCAGTGCCGTGCTTTTGCTAGCCCCGGCAATATTAGCTGACGGTACATTTATCCCGGCCACAGCCAACGGCTGGCTACCACTGATAGGCCTGGCGCTGGTAACCCACATATTGGGTCAAGGGTTGATTATATATGGACTGGCGCATATATCGCCTGCCTACGGTTCGATCGGGCTGTTGATACAGCCGGTTGTCGCCGCTATTTTAGCCTGGTTGATTTTCAATGAAGCGCTGGGGCCTTTGCATATGGCAGGTGCTGTTATGATATTGGCCGGTATCGCAGTTTCCCAGCAACGCCGTCGCTAACGCACCGGGATTGACTTGCTTACCAATCAGGCATCCTACCAGTCAGACATCATAGACGGACCGCTGGATTTCTTGTTAGCAACAATGCGCCATAGTTTGATGTCGCCGGATTCGAGCAATTTCTTACGCCGGGTCCAAAACTCAGCCTCGCGCATCAATATCTGAATCTTTTGAGTGCCGTCATCATCGCGTGCCAACTTGGCGGCCACTTCATCAGCACCCGCCCAGGCCTTGTTGATCATTTCAATATATTGCATGGAAATATCTTCAGAAACCCGCACCTGCATCCGATTGTTCTTTACCAGCTCAACCATGTCTTCGGCCAATACGGGGTAAGGTTTCTGGCGTTCTCCCTGAACCCACTCCTTGTATCGGTCTTTACCGATTGTCGCATCTGAACCCAGAACATATTCCGTCATCAAAAACAGGCCGCCTGGCTTCAATTTATCTTCAATATTGGCAATAATATTATTCTTGTTCTGAATGGTAAACAATGCCTCCTTGGACAATGCCCGGTCGAATTTCCTGCCAAAGCTTTCCAGCTCTTCCGGATTATAATGCTCCAGCGCAGCTTTCTTCTCCATGCCATTCATCTTGGAGAGCTTGTTGCCCTTATCGACCAGGTTTTTTGATGCGTCAAAACCCGTCATCCACACGCCGAATTTGTCCGCCAGAACGCGGGCAGGCCCACCAAGGCCCGCACCGATTTGCAGCATCGACATTTCCGGGCTAAGTGCCAACAGTTTCGACAGCGATACGATAAACTCCGGCCCCCCGGGACCACAAAAACCCTTGCCCCATATAAATTGCGCAATATCAATCGTTTCCTCGTCCCACGGATCAATCGTATCTACGGTGACTTTTTTCTTTTCGGGAGCAACAGGATCGCCGACAGTTTCGGACGTGGGCGCCTGGTCCCGGATGCGTTTTTTAATCTCATCCGGATCATAGCCCTCCCACCACGCCTTTAAGCGCAGCCCCAACGGCATGGAAGTATTTGGTTTTTTACCTGTTTTGGCAGCCAATTTTATACCCTAAACTTATTTCGCGCACGCGAATCAAGCGCCCCAATCAGTGTTTGAAGCGAATCTCATTCCTTTTTACCCTCAATATCAAGCCAGAAATTGATTGATAATTGATGAACAACTTCGTGTTAACCCCGCAATATCGCCCCAACCGCCTTTTCTGCGGCTGCGATAATTTTAGCGGACAAAGCCTCAATTTCCTGATCAGAAAATGTTTTCGTTTTGGGTTCAAATGTCGCCGATATGGCAATCGAACGCTGGTCTTCGGGCACGCCCTTGCCTTCGTAAACATCGAACACCGATACCGCCGCAATAACCGTTTTATCCGCACCCTTTACCGCCCGGATCAAATCAGCCACTGGTCGGTCTGCGTCTATCAGGAAAGCAAAGTCGCGCTCTACCGACTGCAGATTAGACAGTGCAAGCGCACCTTTGTTGGCATTTTTGCGCTTGGCGGCAGGAGCGGCGTCCAGCATAACTTCAAACCCGACAATCGGCCCGTCCACATCCATTGCCTTCAACACACCGGGGTGCAGCTCGCCGAAACTGGCAAGAATGTTTTTCGGCCCAAGCCTGAGCGTGCCGGAACGGCCCGGATGATACCAGGGCGACGCCTCGGCAAAAACCTGTAGGTTTGCGGTTGGTGCGCCAGCGGCCTCAAGGACTGCGATCGCGTCCCGCTTGGCGGCAAAAACATCAACCGGGCTTTGACTTGTGGACCAATGACGTGGTCCGCTGGCACCAGCACGCACACCCGCAGCAACCAAATGCTGACCCTTGTCGCTGTCATTTTCGTAGGTTGGGCCAACCTCAAACAGAGCAATGCCGTCAAGACCACGGTCTTTGTTGCGCTGTACCGCCTGCATCAGGTTGGGAAGTATGGATGGCCGCATGCAATCCAGCTCGCTGGAGATTGGGTTATCAACCACCAGTGACCCATCGCTGCCGCCAAACAATTTGGCAAAATCGCGGCGCATGAAAGACCATGTCATCACTTCATGCAAACCAGCGCTGGCCAACCGACGCTTCACCCGGCGGGCTTTTTTCTGGCTTGCATTAAGGGTTGTTCCGGCTCTGTGATCAAGAACCGGCAGCTGAACCGACGGAATATCGTCATAGCCATGAATGCGCAGCACTTCCTCGACAATGTCAGCTTCGCCCTCCACGTCCACGCGCCAACTTGGAACGCTAACTGTGTAGGGGTCATCGCCCGACACCGCGAAACCAAGCTTTTCCAATATTGCGACCGCGTCCGCCGCGGGAATATCAAGTCCACCAAGTGTGTGCACGCGCTCTGAACGAAACGAAACGGTTTTATTCCATGCTGGCACTTCGCCCGCGCTGAATGTTGTACTGGGCTCGCCGCCGCACAGGTCAACAATCATCTGGCTGGCAATCTCCACCCCTTGCACCGCAAACAGAGGATCAACGCCGCGCTCAAACCGGTAACGCGCGTCTGAAATAATGCCGTGCTTCCGGCCCGTCACCGCGGTTTTAACCCGGTCAAACAAAGCACACTCAAGCACCACGTCGGTGGTCTCAAAGCTACAGCCGCTGGCTGCGCCGCCAATAATGCCGCCAAAACCAAGCACACCTGCGTCGTCAGCGATAACCGTTTCACCGCCTTGGCAGGAGTAGTCATTGTCATCCAGCGCCAGGAAGCTTTCGCCTGCTGCAGCCGCGCGCACGTGAATGTTGCCGGTGAGTTTAGCGGCGTCATACACATGAAGTGGACGACCAAGATCGTGGGTGATGAAATTGGTGATGTCCACCAGCGCCGAGATGGGACGCAAGCCAATAGAGGTCAAGCGGTCCTGCAGCCATTGCGGACTGGGTCCGTTTTTAACCCCGGCAAACTTGCGCCCGGCAAATAGCGTGCAGGCCGAAACATTGTCTTGGTCCAGTTTCAGGGAAACACTGATGTCACTCTCGTAACTGCCACCAACGGATACAACTGCGGCATCTTTAAGCTTGCCGAGGCCAGCTGCTGCAAGATCGCGAGCGATCCCGCGCACACCCAAGCAGTCCTGTCGGTTAGGGGTAATTTCAATATCGATGATCGGGTCATCCAGCTTGGCATGGTCAACAAATGTCTGCCCCACCACCGCGCTATCATCCAGTTCAATGATACCGTCATGGTCATCACCCAGCTCCAGCTCGCGGTAGGAGCACATCATACCGTTCGACTCGACACCGCGAATCGTCGCCTTCTTGAGCGTTACATCAATGCCGGGCACATAGTCACCGGGCTGACCTAATACCACCTTGATGCCAGTGCGCGCATTAGGCGCGCCGCAAACAATTTGCATTTGGTTGGTGCCGTCGGACACCTGACACACTTTCAGCTTATCAGCGTCCGGGTGTTTCTCAGCAGAGACCACTTCCGCCACCGTGAAAGGAGCCAACCTGTCGGCCGCATTTTCCACCGTGTCCACTTCCAGACCGATAGCGTTCAGCGTACGGACAATCTCGTCGATGCCCGCATCGGTTTCCAGATGGGTTTTGAGCCAGCTTAGGGAAAATTTCATCGGCTTAATCCCCCGGCCAGTGTTGGCAGGTCGAGCGCGCGGAACCCGTAATGCCTGAGCCACCGCAGATCACCGTCGAAAAAGGCGCGCAGGTCGTTCATGCCGTATTTCAGCATGGCAAGCCGGTCAATGCCGCAACCAAAAGCAAATCCCTGATAGACGTCAGGGTCCAGATTGCAGGCCTTCAGCACGTTGGGGTGCACCATGCCAGAGCCCAAAATTTCCAGCCAGTTGTTGCCGTCACCAATTTTAACGTTGCCGTCTTTGAAGCTGCATTGCACGTCCACTTCCATCGATGGTTCGGTGAAAGGGAAATAGCTGGGGCGCAGCCTGAGCGTCACCGCGTCTACTTCGAAGAAAGCCTTCAGGAAAGCCTCAAGTGTACCCTTCAAGTGACCAAGGTGCGTGTCTTTGTCGATCACCAACCCTTCGACCTGATGGAACATGGGCGTGTGAGTCGCATCCGAGTCGGACCGATATGTTCGCCCCGGCGCGATGATGCGGATCGGCGGTTCCTTGCTCATCATGGTCCTGATCTGCACCGGGCTTGTATGAGTGCGCAGCACTTTGCGCACACCGTCGGCGTTCGGTGACAGGTAGAAAGTATCATGGTCCTGCCGCGCCGGGTGTTCCTCAGGGATATTGAGCGCAGTGAAATTGTGAAAGTCGCTTTCCAGGTCCGGGCCTTCGGCCACATCGAAACCAAGCACAGCGAATATTTCAGCGATTTCGTCCATCACCTGACTAACGGGGTGAATGCTGCCGGCAGTATGTTCAAGAACCGGCAGGGTCACATCAACGCGCTCCCCCGCTAGGCGTGCTTCCAGCTCGGCAGCCTCCAGCACTGATTTGCGCGCGGCAATGTCACCGGCAATATCGCCCTTCAGGCCGTTAAGCGCCGGGCCCATAACCTGGCGTTCCTCGGGGCTCATGCCACCAAGGCCCTTCATCAGGCCGGACACGCTACCTTTTTTGCCCAGCGCGCCAACCCGCACATCTTCAAGGGCAGCGATGCTGTCTGCCGCCGCGATGCGCGCCGTAATGTCCGCC
>JAJFIT010000209.1 GCA_021774775.1 Alphaproteobacteria bacterium
TAGACGAATATCCTGTCGTTGATTTGAGTTATTCGTGACGATTCGGCGTCTTTGGCAACATCTTCA
Source organism: Alphaproteobacteria bacterium (assembly GCA_021774775.1). GTDB lineage: Bacteria > Pseudomonadota > Alphaproteobacteria > Sphingomonadales > Kordiimonadaceae > Kordiimonas. The sequence goes on from JAJFIT010000209.1 coordinate 67, forward strand.
ACTGTGAATTCCGCGTTACAAAATGACGCGATATTGTCACGCGTCTTGTCCTTCATCTATGGCTGGCAGTTTAACAATCCAGGCAGGTGAAGTGCCGCCGCGCGCAGCAGACATCCCCTCGGTCGAGCCGTCTGGCTCGAAGCCCAGCTTTTCAAGCACCCGGCCCGAGGCCTCGTTGTCCTTAAAATACTGGGCATAGATAGGCCCGTCGTAGTCACCGCTGCGCAGCATATCCACCACCATCGCCGCCGCGCGAGTTGCCAGCCCCTTGCCGCGGTGGTCCTTGTGGATGGCATAACCAATTTCCATCAGGTCTTCTTCGTTGATGAACCAGCCGGCGATACCGATTAGGGTTTCGCCGTCGTAAAGACCGCGGTCCACCCGGGTTCCGGCCTTTTCTTCCTGCCGACGCTCACTAAGTCGGTTCAACGCCCAGGCACGGTCAACCCCCAAAGGAATACTGCCAGAATTGATCGACAGGGTAGGATCATTCATCATCTCAAAAAAAGCATCAACGTGGCTGTCTGGAATGGCTTTTAACTGAAGGGTCACGGTGGTCTCACAGTCGGCGCAGGGAAAAGGCGCTGGAAATAAACAGTAGGGTGTGAAATTATTCCCCGATTGCGGGCATAAATTCAAGGGCGCATAACGCGGCACCCAGGCAGGAGCGACATGTGACAGGCCAAAAACCACAAAAGTCAGGCGGGTTTGCCTTGAACCAAGGCCCGACCATGATTGTATGCGTTGGTGTGCTGCTGGCGATATTTCTTGCGGGTTCCCTGAGTGTTTGGGGCAGTTACCTGAATATGCTACCAAATGTAATGAAACCCACCGCCTGGTTGGCTTTCGCGCTGTTTATCATGGCATTTACCGCCTCCAGCCTACAAATTTTATTCCCCGGCAGCTATGGCCGCTGGGCGATGAAAAACCGCCGCTACATCGGGCTGTCATTTGCACTAGTGCATTTTATTCATGCCGGACTGGTGCTGTCCAATCTGATTTTCACCGAAGCAACCCGAACCGCCCCTGTTCTGACGGGCGGCGGCTTGGCTTATGTGTTTTTAGGATTGATGGCGATCACGTCCAATAATGCATCGGTGCGCAAACTGGGGGCCAAAAACTGGAAGCGGCTGCACAAGGTGGGCAGCTACTATATCTGGGTGATTTTCATGGCCACCACGGTGCCGGAAATTCCATTGTCCTGGCCCATGGGGGCAATTATTCCGCTGATTGGCCTTGCCGCAGTGGGGCTACGCATTGCGGCCCACCACAAGCTGAAAAAATAAGCGCGGCAACACAACGCCGACGTTACGGGTGTTTCTTTGCAAGGAAGGCCACCATCGCCTTCACCAACTTGGCGTAATCTTCCTGTTGCAGCGCCGCCCCGGCGATTGTAATGCCCGACGATGGCTGATGAAATACCAGCGTGCCCCAGAAACCACCGTGCTCATACACATGGACATCGCCGTAGTCTTTTTCAAAAATACCAAGCCGGTAGGGGCTGGCGGCAGGCAACCCTTCAGCCGATAGCATAAGCACCAATGTTTCAGGTTTTTCGAAAATTTTGCCCGTAAGTAACAGGTCATAAAAACGTGCCACATCGCGCATTGTGGCCACAAGTCCGCCGCCGCCGTACATATCAACCGATGGGTCCCAGCCGTGGGTATCTTGGCCCGCTATAAACTGATGCGCGCGCCTTTCACCCACTACGGTAGAACTGTCGCCCCGTTCCCAGACAGTATCTGTTAGACCATGCTCGTCCAGCCGCAATTGTTCGCGAACCGCCTGTGGCAAGGGCTCGCCTGTTGTTCGCTCAATAATATGGCCAAGCAGCAGGTATCCGGTGTCTGAATAGAAAAATTTCTCGCCCGGTGCACCGACCGGATCACCCCACATAGTGCCAGCCTGAATTTGCTCTGAGCGTGTCCAGATATGCTGCGGGTCAGCCATTATAGCATCGATATAATGTTGGCTTTGGCCGTGGTCGTACAGACCCGCCGTGTGGCTCAACACATGCTTGAGCGTGATCGCATCGGTGTCGTAACCATCTATGCGCAAAAGTTGGTCATAGGACGGACGAATGAGGTCGGACAACGGCGTGTCCAGCGTCAAGTCCCGCTGTTCGACCAACCGCAACACCGTCGCGGCAGTGTAAGTTTTGGTGATACTGGCAATGCGGAACATATGGCCGGCCGTCAGCGGCGTTCCGGGCGCGGCATTGCCTTTTACCGCGCAATAACCTTCGTCGCCGTCAATCACAAAGAAGGAAAAGCCGGTGTGCGCGTCTCCGCCTTCCATCGCACCTTCAAGAGTGGCAGACAATTGCTCAGGCGGTGCCTGCGCGCCAGAGAACAGAGTGGCAAAAACCAATAACAAGCCTACCACTAAGGCGCTGATCGGATGCTTCATTTTATACCCCTTCCCGAAACTGAAAAGCCGGGGCATGCCCCGGCTTTTGTGTTTGCTTCCCGTACCGGCCCTAGCGATCAAACGCGGGCGACCGGTCCAGGTCCTTGTAGCGGTCTCGCAGTTTGGTTTGACGCGACACCAGCGGAATATCCACGCCAGCGATTAGCACCGCATCGGGGCTGGACATCAGCTCCAGCGGATCACCGTCCCAAACAACCACATCAGCGTCCATACCAGCGGCAAGCTTGCCGTAGCTGTCACTGATACCGAACATTTCGGCAGGGTTGACCGTCAGGGCGTCCATCGCTGCTGCCCAGGGCATGCCCATGGAAACAGCGATACCCGCGTTTTGCACGACCAGCCGCGAGTTATGCGTGCCCGGCGGAATAAACGCCACTTTCACGCCCGCAGCATACAACCTGCCCGCCGCCGCACTGGTTTGTCCCAGCGTATCGAAGTTGCCCGGCAGGTTCGCCGTTGGGTCAAGCACCACAGGAATGCCGGAGGCAGCGAGCATGTCCGCCACCATCCAGGCTTCCGCCGCACCGCCAAGGATAACCCTGATACCAAAGCGCTTCTGGAAAGCGATCAACTGCAGAATGTCAGCCTTGCGGTTAACAATGACGTAGACCGGCATGTCACCGGAAAGCACTGCATTCAAGGTGATATCAGCAGCAGATGCACGTTTTGCATCCTTCTTGTCGCCGTCCTTGCTGTCGTCGTCTTTTTTGGCTGCGGTATCCATTTTGTCTTTTGCTGCCTGGAACTTTTCCGTGAGCTTGCTCCACAATACCGCACGGCTGCCGCCAACCTTGTTTGCCGAGCCCTCGTCCAGATCAATGGCAAGGAAGGCTTTTTCCTGCGCGACCATATCACCGCCCGATAGCTTCAAGACTGCACCCAAACCAAGCCACATGTCAGCAGACGTGGTCATGCGGGTCATGGCGCGGGTTACACCCTCGATGCGCGTGTTCGGAATGAAGATATTGGCCGGGTTCAGCGCCGGGACAACGCTAACGCCAATCGCGCCTTTTTCCTTCGGTGCGCTGGCATCATTAATGCCGCCCGACAGCGAAACTTCGGTCAGCCCGAGCGAGGTGTCAGCGGCCATAAAACCCGCCGTTACCCACTTGCCGCTGGCGTCGATCACCCTGTAACCAGTGGGCACAGTGCCGCCGGATGAAACCGAGGTTATCTTGCCGTCCGAGACCAGAATAGTCGCGTTTTCCACTTCACCGGAGCCGCCGTTTGTGAAGGCTTTACCGCCAGTGATGGCAATATCTTCCGCCGATACGGTTGCAGTAAAGGAAGCTGCGGCCATTGCCGCGATTGAAATCAACTTTCTCATTTCACTTCTCCTTCACCGGGTTGGCCGAGTTCGAAGTCCATCACCGGGTTACCCGCCGGGTTTAACCTATCAAACACCACAGCCCCGTCAACAAACGTCAGGTCTGCTTTGCTGTAAACACTGAACGGATCACCGGACCAGAGAACAACGTCGGCGTCCTTACCGGCAGCCAAAGTGCCGGTTTTGGCCTCAATGCCCAGCGACTTGGCCGGGTTAAGCGATAACCACGTCCAGGCATCGGCCTTGGAGATATCAACACCCGCCTTGCGGCCATCGGCCAATGCCTTGGCAGCTTCCTGATTAAGGCGCTGGACACCGCTGGCACTGTCGGAATGGACAATCGCGCAGGCACCGGCCTTGTGAACAAACGGGATGTTTTCGCGGATGCCGTCATAAGCTTCCATCTTGAAACCATACCAATCGGCCCACATGGCGGAACACACGTTGTTTTCAGCCAGTTTGTCAGCGATTTTGTAGCTTTCGACCGCATGCTGGAATGAGGCGATTTGATAGTCAAATTCCTTCATCACATCCAGCATCGTGCCCATGTCATCGCCGCGGTAGCAATGCATATGCACACGGATATCCCCGCGCAGCACACCTGCCAGCGTATCAAGGTTCAAATCGCGCGCAGGCGGCAATACATCCTTGCCTGCCCTGTAGTCACGCTCGTATTTGTCCCAATGGCGCTGATAATCCTGCGCATCGGCCCAGGCTTGCCGGTAACCCGACACGTTGCCCATGCGGGTATGCGGGCGGAAATTACCGCCACGCGAGCCATCACCGTAAACCCGCTTGGGGTTCTCGCCGCAGGCCATTTTAAGACCGTAAGGCGCGCCCGGGAACTTCATGTCCTGCGCCACGCGGCCCGGTACATTTTTGATAGTAACCGACCGGCCACCCACCAAATTCGCCGAACCCGGCAACAGCTGCAGCGAGGTTATGCCGCCAGCCGCTGCGCGGATGAAGCCCGGGTCATGGGGCCACAGGGCATGCTCTGCCCACGCATCTGCGGTTACTGGCGCACCCACTTCATTACCATCTGAATGCGCCTGCACACCAGGGCTCGGGTATACGCCCAAGTGGCTGTGCACATCAATAATACCCGGTGTGACCCAGCGACCAGCAGCATCAATAACGGTTGCACCGTCCGGCGCGACAATATCAGCGCCGATGGCGGATACTTTGCCGCCTTCAATCAGGACAGAGCCACCTTCAATGCGCCCGCCGTTACCGTCAAGAATGGTTGCCCCGGTGATCAGTGTTGCGCTGCTTGGCAGCGGCGTATAGCTGGACGGAAACGGATCCCTGTCAATGTCGACAAATTCGCCCTGCTCGCCTTCACCCGGTGTGCAGGCCGCCGCAATCAACCCCAGCGCTGCAACCACTGCAGTACGCTTGAGCATCATGCTGTTCAAACCTCTAAATTTCATTTGATATTCTCCCAAATATTCCGGGCATAAAAGCGGCCCCACCCCTGTTTCGGTAGCCGCTGGTCCAGAAGCAGAGAGCCTAACAAGCACGCATTTGAGAGTCACGCACTTCAACGATAAACCATGGTTTATTGAAATCCAAAAAGATTGGCGCGCGAAGACGCTACCGAGTTTGGGCGCGTTATAAGGTCGAAAGCACTATGCGACGGGCAATGACAGTACCCAATCATGGTTTTCCTCGTAACCGAGGACAATCAGCGCGTCGCCGTGCACCTCCAGAAAGGCTTCTGCGACAGGTCGTGTAAATAC
>JAJFIT010000210.1 GCA_021774775.1 Alphaproteobacteria bacterium
TACCCTCCCCAAAAAAAATTGTAAATACTAGCACCAAGCCCCTAAGTTCTGACTGCACGCTGCGCCAGGTTAATGGCGCCAGTGACGCCAGCAAGGTCGCCGAGACCTGGAGGGACAATATATTCCGCAAGATCGCCGACCAATGCAGGGACGCCTATATATCCGCCGAGGAGGGATTTAGTTTTTATCCGGACAAGCTCTAATAACCCGCGCGTTTTCATCACGCCGCCGCCAAAAATTATCCTCTCGGGCATGTGGGCCATGATGATTGTTAAGGCGAGGTGAGAAAGATATTCTGCTTCAATCTCATGGGCGTCATGGTCACTTGGCAATTCACTTAAACTTGCACCCCACCTGTCAAAAATTGCTGGCCCGCATGCCAGCCCCTCGAGGCAGTCACCGTGAAACGGGCATCTGCCTACGAATGGATCGCGCTTGGTATCATGCGGCGGTCTGATGTGGCCGAGCTCGTAATGTGCTATGCCTGATAAAGAAACACTATTCTTAACAACTCCCACACCGATGCCGGTTCCAACCGTTACATAAGCCAGTGTCTTGCACCCGCGCCCTGCGCCTTCGCTCAATTCGCCAAGACAAGCTCCGTTTACATCTGTATCGATAACAACTGGCGCGTTCAGTGATGAGAATGTGGTAATGAAATTTGCGCCGGCCCATCCCGGTTTTGGTGTTTTCAATATCGAGCCGTAGTTTGAGGCCAACGGATCAATCTCGACGGGACCGAAAGTGGCGATGCCCAAACCAGAAATCACACTGCCCTGACGCGCTTTCTGCGTGAAAAAATGTAGCGCCGCAGAGAATGTTTCCGCCGGGGTGGTAGTTGGGACCGTGACTTTTTCCAAGAGGCGGCCTGACGTATCAGCGATTGCGCAAACGAATTTCGTTCCGCCAGCTTCGACCGCGCCTAATAATCCGGTTTCATTCATGGAGCGGCTTTACCCTTTATTGAGCCTCATGCAGGCTATCATAATCCCCAAAATCCGCCAATGCAATCGATTGTTGCAAAGAAACGAAAGTTGTGCAATTCTACCGTAAGAATAAGGGAATTACCCGATTCAAAGGGAACTTGAACAGTAAATTTGGACAGCTGAGATTTCGCCAACAACTGCACCGCCTCATGAGCGTTAAGTGTCAAGGACCGGATTTTTTAGCCAGTGATCGATAAGACGCGGCAACAACAGGGCAACTTCAAATGAACGCCACTTCCAATACAACGCCGTTGTCATTCAGGGAAAAGGCCGGTTATGGTCTGGGGGATATGGCGTCGAACTTCTATCTTGGGTTCTTCGGTCTTTTCTTGTTGTATTACTATACCGATGTATACGGTATATCGCCAGCGGCGGCAGCGACCATGCTTCTTGTAACCAAGATTGTTGATGCGGTAAGTGACCCGGCAATGGGGCTGATCGCCGACAGAACAAATACGCGCTGGGGGAAGTACCGGCCCTATCTTCTTTGGGGTGCAATTCCTTATGCGCTGTTAGGTTATCTATTATTCCTTGGTCCGGATTTATCAGACTTTGGCAAACTCGCATTTGCCTATGTTAGTTATACGCTGGTTATGCTTGCGTTTACGGCCATCAATGTTCCTTACTCTGCCCTGCTCGCCGTGATATCACCGGTGAGGGAAGAGCGCACAAAAGCGACACAGTTCCGATTCATTTTTGCGTCAATCGGCACGCTGTCGGTGGGCGCATTAGCGACCCCACTAGTGGGCTGGCTTGGGGACGGTGATGAACTGATGGGCTTCCGTTTGACAATCATGTTGTTCGCGGTTCTCTCGGTTCTATTTTTCTGGGTAACATTTTTCACCACCCGCGAGCGGATTCGGCCGAAAATACACAAATCGAGCGTGCGCGCAGATATTTCGTCCTTATTGAAAAACGCTTCCTGGATTGTACTCGTGTTCGCAGGCATCCTGATTGTCGTCGGTTTGGTTGCCCGGTTTGCATCAATCGTTTTTTATCTGAAATATTATACAGTTGATGAATCTGTCGCTGCGGGTGCCAAAGTCTTTTTGTGGATGGACCGGACAGCATTTTTGACATCTGCTGGGTTAATCGGTCAATTGATTGGTGCGCTTGTCACACCGACCTTACTGAAGGCGTTTGAAAAGCGTCACCTGATGATCGGCATGAATTTGTTGCATGCGCTCCTGCTGGTCGCTGGCTTTTTTGCATCGCCTGATCAGTATGGATTAACCGTTGTTCTCCATACTTTAGGAATCTTTACATTCGGTGTGGTTATTACCCTGCTTTTTTCCATGTATACGGATTGCTCGGAATACGGCGAGTGGCGCACAGGTAAGAACACCGCCGGTTTGACCGTTTCAGCATCCATGTTCTCGCTAAAGTTCGGCTCTGCTGTGGGCGCCGCCGGGCCTGGGTTCATTTTAGCTGGCTTCGGATTTGTGGCGAACGTAGTGCAAACAGAAGGCGCAATTATGGGAATTCGCATGATGTTTACTATACTACCAGCCACGTTCTTTCTCTTCGGAGGTTTGCTTATGATTTTATACAAGATCGACCGTAAAACGCTCAATCAGATGGAAAAAGAACTTCACCAACGTCGATCCGTTGGTGATTTGAGCGCGTAGCAAAGCTGGCTTTGAAGCCCTAACCGATACCTCGTCATCCTGCTCATAATCGCAGCTCAATTTTATCTTTGCAATCGATTGCATTTTTGTTATGTATTTGATAGATAAGACATCACTTTAATCACTAACGTAAAGGGAATGCATTGAATACTGCAGTACCAAAATATTCGACTACAGCCTGGACCTGCAGCCATATAGCCGCAATAACAAGCCAACAGGCAACTTCCGTTCCGTTGATCACGGGCGGCACGCAGTTGCAACGATTTGATGGGCTTGATGTGTGGGATTCCTGGCCATTGCAATTGACCGACGGCACAACTGCCGATTTCGACGGCTGGACGGTGTGGATGATGTTAGCGTCGCCCATATTGCCAAACCCTGGCGCTCGGCATGATATCGCGCGCATTCGTTTGATAACTCAACGGGGTGGTGAGTGGCGCGACTGCGGCAACTTGCTTCCTGATGGCTTTTCTCCAGGAAGCCGTGAGTGGGCAGGTTCTGCGCTTTTTGATGTATCTACCCAGCAGATCACTCTTTTCTTCACGGCGACCGGCAAACGCGGAGAGGATACGCCGACTTATGAGCAACGCCTTTTTCAATCAACTGGTCGTTTAAATGTTTCAGACGGATACGCGACGACGGCAGATTGGGCAACACCTGTAGAATCCTTCGTAAGTGATGACATAAACTATGTACGCGTTACCCAAGCTATCGGCCGACCTGGCCATATTAAGGCCTTCAGGGATCCAGCACACTTTCGCGACCCGAAAGACAACCGTGATTATCTACTCTTCACAGGGTCGCTGAAAAATACTGACAGTGACTATAACGGAGCCGTTGGGATCGCCTGTTCTGATCCGGATGCCGGTTCCGATAAATGGACATTGCTGCCGCCGCTCATCTCAAGCAATCAGTTAAACAATGAGCTTGAGCGGCCCCATGTTATTTTCCGGGACGGACAATATTATCTTTTTTGGTCGACACAGACCTATGTGTTTTCACCGGATGGACCGAAGGGACCGAACGGCTTGTATGGCATGGTGGCAACTGATCTATTTGGACCGTATCGACCGTTGAATGGTACTGGCCTTGTCGCGCAAAACCCGAGCACTGAACCACTGCAAACCTATAGTTGGTGGGTGGCGAGTGACCTTCAGGTAGCATCATTTGTTGATTATTGGGGAATGGGCGGTGCCCATATTGACGATCATCCAGAACGTATCCGTAGTCATTTTGGCGGTGCCCCGGCACCAATTTTTAAAATTTCTATAGATGGAGACAGGGCGTGGGTTGAAACTGAAATGAACACCGAGGCCAGCTACGCCTGACACGCAAAACTATGTGGACATGCGAACAATTAATTCGGGGTCCATTACAATATTGTCGGTTTCTTCGCCTGCAATCCGGCGCAGCAACAGGTCAACCAAATGCCCGGCGCCCGCCGTTAGGTCCTGTCGGACAGTTGTCAATCGCGGCACAGTATGCTCCGATAATGCAAGGCCATCAAAGCCGACAACCTTCACGTCGGCAGGAACCGCGAGCCCATAATCCGACAAAGCACGCAAAGCGCTCATGGCAATAACGTCAGACGCTGCGAATATACCTTGCGGTTTTTCGCCAGTAGCGCCGAGAAATGCCGAAATGTCTGGAACCGCAGTATCGGCAACAAGATGGGCTGGCACAACCGTCAGTTTTTTTTCAAGTCCCGCTTTTACCATTGCAGCACGGCAACCATCATACCTTTGCGACAGTTCACGAACGGAGGGATCGCCAAAAAATGCAATCCGTTCACAGCCCCGTTCAATAAGATGGTCCGCTGCAAGGCGTCCGCCTTTGAAATTGTCGGTGCCAACGGAACAATGTTGCTGGTTCTTTTCATAGCCGCCCCAAATAACCATCGGGCGATATCTTGCTGCAACCCTATCCAATGTTTCCGACTGATCCGATTGTCCAATAACAATCAAGCCATCGATGCGTCCTGAATCAACAATTTTGTCTAGCCAGCCTGAATTTGCAGGGATAACGCGCGAAAGCATCAGATCGTAACCACGTTCAGTCAAAGCATCTGCAAGCAATCCAAGCATTGTTATGAAAAAGGGATCTGAAACATGCTGACCCGTCTCATGCCCCAAAGGGATGGTGACACCAATCGCGCCGGTGCGCTGGGTGCGTAGGTTTCGCGCCGTAATATTTGGCTGAAAACCATGTTCCAGCGCCAAACCCTGGATGAGAGTACGGGTTTTCTTGCTGATTAGCTCAGAGTTGGCTAACGCCCGGGAAACAGTCCCGGTAGAAACGTCGGCAAGCCTGGCGAGATCTTTGAGCGTTCGAATCTGTATTTGCTTATTCAAAAAGAATTCCGGAACCGCTGTAATTATACTAAGTTTATTATTTTAGCAGTCTAAGTCAAAAAAGCTAAGAAAATATAGATTTTACGCAACATAGCTAGAGAAAAAACAATCGATTGCATAAATATCTTGCAATCGATTGTTTTTTTTGTCATTGAGGATTGGGAAGATTTTTAAATAGTAAATAGAACGACCTGAGGGAGGCGACGATGAAAACAAGAATTACACCATACAAAAACTGCGTTTCAGCACTTACGCTATGCATGGCATTGCCGGCAACAGCGTTTGCTCAGAACGCTGGAGCTTCTGGCGATGAAGGCGTCATAGAAGAAATTATGGTTACCGGCGTAATTCGACCGACAACAAAACTCGAATCTACTGCGTCGGTGTCATCTATTCCGCCGAGCCAAATCGCGCGCTCCGCCCCCCGTTCAACGGCGGAATTATTTCGGAGCCTGCCGGGCATTCAGGTGGAACCATCGTCGGGCGATGCAAACACAAACCTCAAAGTTCGGGGCCTGCCGATTAGTTCGGGCGGTTCGCGCTACGTATCTTTCCAGGAGGACGGCTTTGCTTCATTGCTGATTGGAGATACTGCTTTTGCAACGGCAGATTCGTTTATTCGGTATGACCGCACGGTCGGCAGCGTGCAAGCGATCCGAGGCGGTTCCGCTTCAACCGCTGCCCATAATGCACCCGGCGGAATTATCAACATGATCTCGAAAAACGGCAAGCAAGAAGGTGGACAGGTTGCATTTACTTCTGGTCTGGGTCACGAATCTTACCGCGCTGACTTCGAATACGGACTGCCTCTGGATGACATTTGGTCCGCACATATTGGCGGTTTTGTTCGAACTGGAGAAGGTGTGCGGGATGCCGCAAGTGACGCGGAGGAAGGTTACCAGATTAAAGCCAACATCCTCGGCGAATTTGATCGTGGTTCGGTGCAAATTTTCTTCAAACAACTAGACGATTCTGTTCCAACCTATCTGCCAATCCCGGCCAGGTTTAACGGTAATGGCTTTGATGAAGTTGGCGTTGATTTCAACGATGGAACGCTTTTTCTTAACACAACCGATTTTGCCAACCGCGTTGACGGCGTAGATGCTGTGGACGGCGACGGTTTTGAAGCAAAAGTAACATCGATCGGTTTTGTCGGCGACTATGATGTCAATGACTGGCTTTCAGCATCTGTTCGTCACCGGTCAGCCTTCATTGAAGGCAACTTCGCTTCACCTTTCCCGGCAAATGTGTTTGATGACGGCGTTAATGGTCCTTCGGTCGAGATTGTTTATTTTAATACGCAGCTTCGCGATTTTGACAACCGCTTTACCGAGTTTGCTCTGACGGGTGATTCTGAATTTTTTACTGTGAAAGCAGGTATCTCGTCCGATAGCCAAAATATTGTCACCAACTGGAATTTTAACCAATATTACCGGCGCCTGGACGGCAATCTCACCGTTTTCGATCAGGGCGATAGTGTGGGCGGCGTGCTTTACGGCAACCCTGCCTTCGGCAATTGCTGCACGCGCTCATACGATTTTGATGTGGATTTGGTTTCGCCGTTCATCGCGGTTACCGGCCAATATAACAGATTATCCTGGGATCTCAGCTATCGACGTAATGAATACGATGTTACCGGAAGCTTTGCAGAAAGCACGGTTCAAGGGCCGCAAGATATCAACGGTGATGGTATGATTGGCCAAAATGAGCAAGCTGTGAATGACTTTGGCTCCGCATTGCCTGCCAATTATGATGTCAGCTTTGATGCATGGTCTGTTGGCCTAAATTATGAAATCGTAGACGATGTTGCGTTATTTGCCAACTATGCGGAAGGCGGAAGTATTTCTTCTCCTGACCGGATTACCGGCAACATTGCAGCCGACGGGTCTGTCGCAAATGAAGCCGGTTTCAATTTGGTGGAACAGTGGGAAATCGGCATCAAATACTACACGCCGAGCCTGTCATTCTTTGCAACCTATTTCAACGCTGACACCACGGAAGCACGCGAGTTTGAGGTTACGACACAGACCTTTATCGAAAATGCATTTGCGGCAAAGGGCATTGAGCTTGAAGGTCATTACGAACATGATTCCGGTTTTGGCATCCGCGCAACCGCAACCTTTACTGACGCCGAAATTGTCGCAACGGCAAGCGGCGCAAATGTTGGCAACCAACCGCGCCGTCAGGCGGACTATATCTTCAATATATCGCCCTACTATCAGGGTGAAAGGTTTATTATTGGGGCCAATATTTTTGGTACAGATGAAACTTTTGTTCAGGACTCGAATGAACTGTCTTTCAATTCATACACGGTGGTGAGTATTTTTTCCTCCTACGATATTACAGAAAGACTGCGCCTGAGCGCCGATGTTAACAATCTCTTCAACACAGTAGGATTTACTGAAGGCGAAGAGGGTTCAGCTGCCACCGGAGACTTTGTCCGTATCCGTCCAATCAACGGAACAACCGCAACGGTTTCACTAAGCTATAGCTTCTAAACCTTTGCGGAGCCTATGGCTGAAAACATAAGGGGAGCTGTTCCAGGTAAAATTGGGGCAGCTCCTTTTTTCGACAACAGCGTGCCGGACCGGGAGCTCGTGAGACTGTTTATGCCGCTTGAAGTAAATGATTTTGAGAATGCTATAATATGAAATAGATTTTCGCAGCATAGGTGCGTCTGGGATTTGTAGCTTATGTCTGTTCTCCCTTTCATCACTGGTCATAGTCATTACCCACTTTTGCGTCACTTTCGGCTATTTTTTGGGTGGTAACACCAATGGCCGCCTTTGGCGATTTGCCGCCCAAAGGTTTTGACTTTTGGAACTTCCGTTTTGGTCGGATGCAGCCTTTCAGCGATGACGCCGCGAGTGTCCGCTTTTGCGTGTTTATCGTCAGGCCGAATTCAAATCACTAAAAATCAAAACTTCTTGGCGACTTTGTCTGCTAATTCACTGCGGGTTTTATGGTGGGTCAGGTCAAGATGCAGCGGTGTGATAGAAATGAATTTTTCGCGCACTGACTTGAGGTCGGTCTCGTGGCCCGGCAGGCCCACTTCGCGGCCAAGGCCAAACCAGTAATATTTGAAGCCGCGCGGATCGACACGCTCGTCGATGTTGTTGCCCAGCATCTCGCGCCTGCCCTGCTCGGTGACGCGAATGCCTTGAATTTCTTGCGGAACAAAGGCCGGGAAGTTCACATTCATCAACACACCGGTGGGCCAACCGGTATCCAAGAGTGATTTCAGCACCTGAGGCGCGAAACGCTCTGCGGTTTCCCACTTGGTTCGCTGGTCCGGGCGAATACACTGGCTGAAAGCGATGGAGGGAATACTGGCCAGCGTGCCTTCCATCGCGACCGACACGGTGCCCGAATAGGTAACATCTTCGGCCAGATTACCGCCGCGGTTAACGCCCGACAGGATCAGCGTCGGCAGGCTATCGACCATAATCTGGTTCAGCGCCAGCATCACACAGTCGGTCGGTGTGCCGTCGATTGACCAGCGCTTGTCATTATGTTTGCGCACCCGCAAGGGCCGCGTGAGCGTGAGCGAGTGCCCGGCGCCGGACTGTTCGGTTTCCGGGGCCACCACCCAGACATCGTCGGAAAACTGGCGCGCCACATCTTCCAGCACCTTC
>JAJFIT010000022.1 GCA_021774775.1 Alphaproteobacteria bacterium
TACAACTTCCCATTCAGCCATGATCTGTCCCCTTACCCGATTTTCAGTGTTGTATCGCTGAGGAACGCATATTCGGGAACCTCAAGGTTTTTCGGTGCTGGGCCCTTACGAATCCGGCCAGATGTATCATAGTGCGAGCCATGGCATGGACAGAACCAACCGCCAAAGTCACCGCGTTCATCGCCGGATTTAGTACCCAATGGAACACAACCAAGGTGTGTACAAACGCCGACGACAACCAACCATTCTGATTCACCAATTTTAACCCGCTCTTCATCAGATTGCTGATCAATCAAATCAGACAAGCTCACGGCTTCTGCTTCAGCAACCTCATCTGCGGTGCGGTGCCGGATAAATACAGGTTTTCCGCGCCATTTAATAACGATCGCAGAGCCAACATCAATCTGACTGATGTCAATTTCTACGGACGCCAACGCGAGTGTATCCGCCGCCGGGTTCATTTGGTCGATAAACGGCCAAAGTGCGCCAACTGCGCCTACGCCCGCCATACCGGCAGCCGCAACATGAATGAAGTCACGCCGCGTTGCGCCGTCGTCTTCATGGTTGGTAGTCTCAAGTGTGCTCATATAACGTTCCCTGACAGGAAATGATAACATAGGTCGATACGCTTTTTCGCGCGGACCCTATTCTATCGTGCCCTACTAGCCTAGTACCGCGTCACAGGGACGCAGTTGTCCCACTAAAAAGCTGTCGGGAGCCCCTAAAAAGTCCCGACAAATTTGATTTGGTTTAGTCGTCCCAGCCTCAAGAGGCAAGCGTTTATACCCCGAAATATAAAAAAATATGTAAATTTTCTCATGGTTCCGGCTAGACGTTGATTGCACGGCCAAGGCGCTATAGGTTGCGCGGCATGGACATTGCCTTGTATCAGCCTGACCAACCGCCCAACACCGGCACGCTTTTGCGGCTCGGTGCCTGTATGGACGTGCCGGTTCATATCATTGAACCTTGCGGTTTTCCCTTTTCGCCCAAGGCGATCAAGCGCTATGCGATGGACTATGCCGAGCATGTGCATATGCATCACCATCTGGATTGGAATAATTTTCAAAATTGGCACCAAATGTCGCAACGAAGACTGGTGCTGTTGACGACGCAGTCACCCACGGTTTATAGCGATTTCAGTTTCCGGCCCGACGATATTCTTATGGTGGGTAGCGAATCTGCTGGCGTACCGACGGATGTACACAGTTACTGCGACGCACGGGTTACCGTTCCGATGAAAACCGAAGTAAGATCATTGAATATTGCTGTCGCCCTATCAATGGTGCTCGGAGAAGCCCTACGGCAAACTGATTTGTTGCCAATTGCAGAACAAAAAAAGAGTTAGTCCAAATAAAGAGTTGATAATGGATATTGAGACGAAAAAACAACAGGCTGCCGATTGGTTCAAATCGTTACGTGATCAAATTTGTGCCAGTTTTGAAGGGTTGGAAGATACCAACTCTGGCCCCCTGTCGGACCGCAACGCCGGGCGGTTTGAACGCAAAAGCTGGGACAGAACCAACCAGGGCGACGGTGTGCCTGGCGGCGGCGGTGTTATGTCGATCATGCGTGGCGGGCGGGTTTTTGAAAAAGTCGGCGTCAATATATCAACAGTATTTGGCACTTTTAGTGAAGAATTTGCCAAAAACATGCCCGGCGCAGCAGACGACCCCCGCTTTTTTGCCACCGGCATTTCCCTGGTCGCCCATATGAATAGCCCAAAAGTGCCTGCGGTTCACATGAACACGCGCTTTATTTGCACAACCAAAAACTGGTTTGGCGGCGGGGCTGATCTGAATGCGCCGCTTCCCAATACCCAAGACACGACCGATTTCCATGCTGCCTTCCAGCAATGCTGTGACCGGCACCACCCGGATTATTACGCCAAATTCAAAAAATGGTGCGACGAGTATTTCTACATCCCTCACCGCAATAAAGCCCGCGGTGAAGGCGGCATTTTTTATGATCAACTGACATCTGACGACTGGGCCGCTGACTTCGCCTTTACCCAGGATGTGGGACGCACGTTCAACGATATATATCCTGCCCTGGTTGCGCGGCATATGAATGATGACTGGACACCGGAAGAGCGCGAACAACAGTTGGTATATCGGGGCCATTATGCGGAATTTAATCTGGCTTACGATCGGGGTACAACGTTCGGCCTGAAAACAGGCGGCAACGTGGAAGCGATTTTGATGTCGCTGCCGCCCGAAGCAAAATGGCCTTAAAATCAAATCATGGAAACTGATTTAGCCCTTTATATTACGCTATTTTGGAATGCTTTTATTGCCGCGACGCTGCTGCCTGCGCTGTCGGAAATCACGCTTGCGTCCCTGGTTGCAGCTGGTACAGGCATTCCACTGGCCCTGTTTGTGACGGCGACGACAGGTAATGTTGCAGGTTCCATATTGAATTGGTGGCTGGGGCATCGTCTGGCGGATTTTAAAGACCGAAAATGGTTTCTCTTTTCCGAAAAACAAATCTCAGGCGCGTCCGAGCATTTTAACCGCTACGGCAAATGGGCGCTGCTGTTTGCGTGGCTACCTATCGTCGGAGACCCGCTAACGTTAGTCGCAGGAATATTCAAAGTACGCTTTTTACCTTTTTTGCTGTTGGTCGCCACTGGCAAGGCGTTGCGGTACAGCGTCATTGTTATAATTTTCAGCGATACATCATCGTAATCAGCATTGATTGCACTGCCGCAAAAAGGCCTTTATCCTCATGGAAATTAATCCCGTCACAAACCGGAGAAAGAGTTCAAAGCATGCTAAATAAGCCAATTTCGCTAATCATAACATCGGCCCTGAGTTTATTGTTGATTGCCACGAGTGCTTACGCGGACAAGAACGATAAAAAGCGGACCGACATTCTCGAAATGCGGGCGGAAGTGCTGGAACGTTTGTATGACGAGCGACCAGAAACCCGACTGGAAATTCAAAATTCCGTCGGTTATGCGGTTTTCTCTAACATTGGTGTCAACGTGGTCTTCATCTCTGGTGGTGGCGGCAAAGGTGTCGCGCACGACAAAATAACCGGTAAAGACACTTTCATGAAAATGGGTTCAGCCGGAATTGGTCTGGGTTTGGGCATCAAAGACTTCCGTGCGGTTTTTGTGTTCCACGACACCAAATCCTTCAGCAATTTTGTTGAAAAGGGCTGGGACTTTTCCGGCGAAGCGGACGCCGCTGCCAACTCTGGCGACAAAGGCGGCGAAGTTTCTGGGGCGACAACCCTAAGCAAGAAGGTCAATGTCTATCAGTTCAACGAAGCCGGACTTGCGGTGCAGGCAACGCTGCGCGGCACCAAATACTGGAAGAACAAGAAGCTGAATAAAGGTCAAAGCTGAAAATCACGGCGAAAAGGAAGCTAACAATTGATCTTTTGTCAGCGAGAAATCGCTGGCAATCCATTTTTGCTCAAGGTCGGCCAGGGCATCCCCCAGCTTTGGCCCGGCCTCGGTGCCCAGCGCAATCAAATCGCGGCCTTTCAGCGGAAAAGTCGGCACCACCCAATCGCGTGACATCTGTTCGACAAGGCCATAGGCCGCGCTGCCCTGAATGACCTGCGCCGTTGTCGTAGCCGGTTTGCCAAACATATAAAAACTGCGGCGAATATCCGCCGCCGTTTCAACCGGCTGCTGGCGGCACACTTTCTCAATTGCTTCAAGGAACCGGCGGTCATCGCCTGACAGCTTAAACTTGGAGGCTGTTTCCGACGCTGATAACTGGCTGCCCGACAGCATAAACAGCCTGACAAGAGAGTTCACCGGCGCATTCAACCGCGCCTCGTTGGCACAGTAAGCCTCAATCGGTGCGGGCCGCCATTCATCACCGAACACCCGTTGTAATACCCGGCTTTTGTCCATTAGCGTGATTGTCGACATAATATCTGTCGCCAAGAATATTTTCAAAAGCTCATCGCGGACACGCTCAACTGACAAACCGTCGATCAAGTCGATACAATTTGTGCAGGCGGCCTGCCCGGCCTGATCAATTTCCTCGGCGAAGCGGGCAGAAAAGCGGTAGAAACGCAAAATACGCAAAGC
This sequence comes from Alphaproteobacteria bacterium, assembly GCA_021774775.1. Classification (GTDB taxonomy): domain Bacteria; phylum Pseudomonadota; class Alphaproteobacteria; order Sphingomonadales; family Kordiimonadaceae; genus Kordiimonas. Next base: position 4,052 of record JAJFIT010000022.1, read on the forward strand.
GTCCTCGCGGATTCGCTGTGCGGCGTCACCGATGAAACGAACCTTTTTTTGCCGCAGGTCAGCCAAACCGCCAACTGGGTCAAATATTTTGCCTTCCGGCGTCAGATAAAGGGCGTTGATGGTAAAATCGCGGCGTTCGGCGTCTGCTTGCCAATCATCGGTGAACTCTACGTCTGCATGCCTGCCATCGGTGTCAACATCCCGCCGCA
>JAJFIT010000211.1 GCA_021774775.1 Alphaproteobacteria bacterium
AGAGCGTTTTCTTCTGCCGCGTTGCGAGCGCCAAGTTTAAATATATCCGCCGGGTCATGGACCCAGCCACGGTCGAACAACTGGGCAATCTGCTTTTCACCCAAGCCGTCGATATCAAAGGCATTGCGAGACACGAAATGACTGAGGCGCTCGACCCGCTGCGCCGAACAAATCAGACCGCCTGTACAGCGGACAACCACATCGTCCCCCTCTGCCGCAGCAAGCGACCCGCACACCGGGCATTCGGTGGGAAATTCAAAGGGAACAGACTGAGCCGGACGCTTGTCCGTAACAACCGACACGATTTGGGGAATAACATCCCCCGCGCGCTGGACCACTACAGTGTCATCCACTCGCACGCCCAATCGGGCAATCTCGTCCGGGTTGTGAAGCGTGGCGTTTGAAACAACCACGCCGCCCACTGTTACCGGCTCCAGTTTGGCGACCGGTGTTAGCGAACCGGTGCGGCCCACCTGAATATCAATAGCATTAACCACAGTTGTCGCTTGTTCCGCCGGGAACTTGTGCGCAATAGCCCACCGAGGGGCACGGGCAACCATGCCCAAGCGGTTCTGCCAGTCCAACCGGTCAACCTTGTAAACCACGCCGTCGATATCATAATCCAGCGTCGCCCGCTGTTCTTCAATAAGCCGGTAATGATCCACCGCACCCGCGGCACCAACCACCCGTTTCATCAGCGGATTGATCGCAAGTCCCCACTGGGCGAAAAGCTCGACCATCTCCATCTGGGTTGCGGCGGGCATACTGCTGACCTCACCGCAAGCATAGGCAAAAAATTTAAGTGGCCGCGACGCCGTGATCGATGCATCCAGCTGCCTGAGCGAGCCCGCCGCCGCATTGCGCGGATTGGCAAAAATCTTGGACCCTGCCGCTTCTTGCTCGACGTTCAGCTGGGTAAAATCCTGTTTGCCAATATAGACTTCACCGCGAATTTCAATAACGTCAGGAAATCCGCTGCCCTGAAGTTTGTGCGGAATATTGTCGATGGTTTTGGTGTTTATCGTGACATTCTCGCCCACCTCGCCGTCGCCGCGGGTGGCAGCAAGAATCAGTTCACCCTTTTCGTACCGCAGGGCCAACGACAGACCGTCAATTTTGGGCTCGGCGGTCAATTCCACGATTGTGGTTTTCGGCAAACCCAGAAAACGGCTAACCCGCCCGACAAACTCATGCACGTCCTCTCCGCTGAAGGCATTGTCCAGTGACAGCATGGACCGCGCATGGCGTACCTTGGCGAATTTGCTTTGCCGCGGCGGGGAGCCAACTTTTTTCGACGGGCTGTCTTCGCGGACTAAATCTGGGAATACTGCCTCAAGTGCGTCGTTTCGGCGGCGCATCGCGTCATAATCCGCATCCGAAATAACCGGGTCATCGTCGCCGTGATAGCGTGCATCATGATAGGCAATGTCCATCGCCAGCTTTGCAAGTTCGGCCCGTGCCTCTGCTTCGGTCATTTCGGCAACAGCCTTTAGGGTGCTCTCCTGATTTGACTGTTCCATCAGACTTCCTTTGCCGCCAGCAATTGCTCGGCTGCCGCGCGCGCCGCGTTGGTAACCGTTGCTCCGGCCAGCATACGCGCAATTTCCTCGGTTCTATCGGTGGGTGTCAGCTTAACAACCGATGTCAGGGTACCGCCGCCAATATCTTCTTTGCTTATCTGATACTGGGTGTCGCCGCGCGCCGCAACCTGTGGGCTGTGCGTGACAACCAATAACTGCGAGCGCTGGCTTAAACGTTTTAGCCTTTCCCCCACTGCACTTGCGGTTGCGCCGCCAATGCCCCTGTCAACTTCGTCAAACACCATCACCAACGGCGCGCTCTTGCTTGAAAGAACCACCTTCAACGCCAAGATAAACCGAGCGAGTTCTCCACCCGAGGCCACTTTGACCATTGGGCCGAATTCGCTGCCTGCATTGGTTTTAACTTCAAATACGACACGCTCTGCGCCGAACTCACCCCAGTCTTGTTCGTCCAGCATCTCAATACTGGTTCTGAAAGTAGCCTTTTCCAGCTTCAAGGGTGCCAGCTCTGCATTTACCAAACGGTCCAGGGCAGTTGATGCTCTCAAACGCGCCGCCGATAATTTTTTGACCGCTGCGCTATAATGCGTCCGCGCTGTGGCAACGTCTTTCGCTGCAGCACTCAGCAGCTCGGCACCGCCGTCAATACCCGCCAGTTTTTCCGTCAATTGCGCCGCAACGGCGGCCAAGTCATCGGGCTGGCATTTATGCTTACGCGCCAATCGCCTGATTTCAAACAAACGTTCTTCAATCTGTTCCAGCTCGCTTGGGTTAAAAGCAAGTTCGCCGTGAATGCGATACAGTTCGTCATTTGCAATACTTAACTCTTCGGCAGCTTTATCAAGGGCCGTCGCCACCGGTGCCATTGTTGCTGCCAGGGCATCACCCAGCCTAGCCAACCTGCGCAGCACACCGCGCACCGTGGCATCCACGCCCTCGTTGGAGCCCAGTATATCCTGAAATTCGGTCAGTTCCTTTGCCGCCTGCTCGCCCTGCATCATCAGCGCACGCTTGTCCGCAAGACCGGTGTCTTCGCCTGCCTCGGGTGACAGCGCGTCCAATTCGGTGACCGCATGTCTTACATAATCTTCCTCGCGGCCAAGAGCATCAACCAGCTGTTGCACACGTTGTTGCTCTGCAAGCGCGCCTCTATAATCGCTGTGGGCTTGCGAAACTTTACTGCGCAGGGGCATTGCTTCGGCAAATTCATCCAGCAAGTGTCGGTGCGCGGCAGCTTCCAACAACCCGCGGTCATCATGCTGTCCGTGGATCTCGATCAGCGCGGCCGCAACAGAGGCCATTGCGGCCTGGCCGATCGGTTCGTCGTTGATCCAGCCCCGGCTACGGCCATCAGCAGTGATCTGCCGTTTCATGCGGACCTCGCCGTCTCCGTCATCAACCGCAAGCTCCTGCAACTGCTTGATCACCGGATGCCCGGCAGGCACGAAAAAATTGGCTGCGACAACGCCCTTGTCGGCACCCGACCGCACAAGGGCCCTGTCAGCCCGCGCACCAAGAGCAAGCCCCAGGCTGTCCAGTAATATTGATTTTCCAGCACCAGTTTCGCCCGTCAGGACGTTAAGGCCGCCAGTGAAAGACAGACTAAGCTTGTCGATTAAAACGATATCCCGAATGCTGAGTTCGGTCAGCATCCCGTTCCCCTAGCAGTCTGTCAAAACGGCCACAAACTGGCCAGCCACGATGTATTTTTAGCTTCCGGAGATATTTTCCCGTCAACAAGCAATGAATAGCTATAGCGGTACCATTTGGTGTCGCCGTAGTTGGCCCCGAGAACCGCCGCCGCCATTTTTGCTTCATCGTATACACCCATCGCCAGATAGGCTTCCACCAAACGGTGCAATGCCTCTGGTGCGTGGCTTGTTGTTTGAAATTTCTCGATTACCCGGCGAAACCGGACAGTGGCCGAAAGATATTCTTTGCGCTTCAAATAAAAGCGACCCACTTCCATGTCTTTGCCAGCCAGATGATCCTGGGTTAGCGCCAGCTTCAACTGGGCATCCTGAGCATATTCCGATTCAGGATAGCGCCGAATGACTTCAATAAGTGCCGCTTCGGCCTGTTCGGTTTTATTCTGGTCCCGACCGACGTCAGAAATCTGCTCATAATGACTAAGCGCGATAAGATAATAGGCATAGGGTGCTGATACGTTACCCGGATGCAATTGCAGGAACCGCTCTGCTGCCAAGACAGCGTCGTCATACTGATTGCTCATATAGGCCGAATAGGCCGCCATTAGCTGCGCCCTGCGAGCCCATACTGAATAGGGGTGCTGACGCTCCACTTCATCAAACGCCGCTGCGGCAAAACGGTATCTACCCCGCTCCAGATTATCCTGGGCGACATTATAAATTACTTCAACATCGCGCGCGACATAAGTGTCTTCAGAATCGTCCGAGCTGCACGCAGCCAGACCAATACATGTCATTCCCAAAAGTGGAAATTTAAGCCAATTAGAACTCATTGTTGCCCAATACTCCGGTAAACAGGATCAGATTTTCTCTGAAATTCCTAAATTATAGCGTCACGCCCTTTACAACTATTGGTGTATTATTTTAAACCAATATGTGCATAAACGTAGTTAGTGTTGGCTCTGGCGATTTTTCTAGCACAGGAAAGCAAAGCCGCCAATAACGAAAGCGCTGATATTCTGCCCTTGCATTCAAGAAATGAGATTTAATTTATGAAAACAGCGCAAACTCCAGCTGATTATGCCGATAACAGCTCGGCCCGCAAAGCTGATATGGTAGACAAACATGTGGGCAGCCGCATACGCGAAAGACGGCGTGAGCTGCATATATCCCAGCAGGAAATCAGCAGTATCCTCGGCGTTTCCTACCAGCAATTGCAAAAATACGAAAACGGCAACAACAGAATCAGTGCAGGCCGACTATTTCTGTTGGCGCACATTCTAAAAGTCGAGGTTGGGTATTTTTACCAAGGGCTGCCGCCGAGCGAAGAATTATTCAAGGACAAGATGAACGACCTGGACTTTGTTATGCCAGAAATCGAATCGCTACCGGCAACCAGCCTGCGTCAGGCACTGACCGACCTTGTTCATGCAATCCGAGACAGTGAAACAAAAGACCCCGCCGACTAGCAGCGAGGTCCTTTTTTATCACCAGCAGAAACTCAGTGCAGATTAAACGTCGCGCACAATCTCATCGTAATCATACATCAGCGCTTTGGTAATTTCGCCCACCTCAAAACGGTAAGGGCCTATTTCCGAAAGCGGTGTCACTTCAGCAGCCGTTCCGGTCAGAAAAGCCTGCTCAAATCCGGTCATTTCTTCCGGCATAATCGCTCGTTCAATGACCTTGATGCCGCGCTTGCGAGCCAGATCAATAACAGTCCGACGGGTAATGCCGTCAAGGAAGCAATCAGGCGTCGGTGTATGCAATTCACCGTTTTGGACAAAGAAGATATTGGCACCAGTCGCTTCTGAAATCTGGCCGCGATAATCATACATCAGGGCATCGTCAAAACCGCGTGCCTCAGCCGAATGTTTTGACATGGTGCAAATCATATACAGTCCAGATGCTTTTGCATCTGTTGGCGCTGTATCCGGTGCTGGACGCCGCCACTTGGAAATATCCAGGCGCAAACCACGCAGGCGCGCCTCAGGTGAGAAATAAGAAGGCCATTCCCATACCGCGATCGCCGCATGGATGGTGTTTTGCTGTGCGGACACACCCATCATTTCACTGCCGCGCCAAACCAACGGTCGGCAATAGGCATCTACGAAGCCATTTTTAACAACCAATTCATTACAGGCATCGTTGATTTCCTGTTTGGAAAACGGCACTTCGTAGCCCAGAATATTAGCAGAACGGAACAGACGATCGGTATGTTCTTCCAACTTGAAAATCCGGCCGCTGTACGCGCGCTGCCCTTCAAAGGCGGCCCCTGCATAATGCAGCGCATGAGTAAGAATATGAACATTACAATCGCGCCACGGCAGGTACTGGCCGTCCATCCAAATCCATCCGTCACGATCGTCATAGGGCAGAGCCGCCATGATAATTCTCCAAGCCTGATATATTTTGACAAGTCGGTGTGTAGATACCTTACACAGCGCATGGTTTAATTTTCTTGATCTTCGTACCAGCAGCACCCTATTATGTCAACAAAGCTGACATATATTTAGAAACAATAATTGCCAAAATAGTTGGACATTAATGCAGAGAAAATTACCCCAATCTAACCTGTATCTGCGCGAAGAAGAATTGCGCCGCGGCATCGAACTTTTGTATTTTGCCTACCGTGATTTCACACGCGACCCTGATGAAATTCTGGCAACCTCAAACTTTGGCCGCGCTCATCACCGCGTCTTGTATTTCGTGGGTAGAAACCCGGAAACAACCGTGTCCGGGCTATTACATCAACTACGCATCACCAAACAGTCGCTGTCCCGTGTTCTGGGACAGCTGGTTGAAGATGGCTACATCGACCAAAAGCCCGGAACCGAAGACCGACGTCAACGGCTTTTGGTTCTAACCGACAAGGGTGAGAAATTTGAAAAAAGCCTTTTCGAAACCCAGCGCAACCGCGTTGCAGAAGCCTACAAAAAGGCGGGACCCGAGGCTGTAGCAGGTTTTTGGGAGGTTCTGCTGAACATTGTCGACGAGCAGGAAAGATCTGCGGTTCTACAACAGATTGAAAAATAGTCCAAAACAGGTCATGTTGAAATTTGGGGGTCCATCATAACGTATGATGATCCGAAAGCGTGCTGTGTGACTAAAGTTGAAAATTTCGAAAACTTTTTGGAAGTATGGGAGCAACTTCCTCGGAACTCTCACGCATTTTTACCATCAAGAGACGACTGCAACCCAGCTAACTTTGGCTCGCTTTTGTCCCAAACTGCCCTGCTTCGCTATGACGGAAAATACCAATTGACCATCCTTTTCATCGGCTCGGAAATGGAACGGTTGTCTGGCTTGGGCACCACTGGCAAAAATTACTATTCACTGATCTCCGACGACCTGAAACCGCTAATGAACTTTCACCATAAAACGGTTTTCAATACGCCGTGCGGTGCCTACGTCGGCGACGTAATTACGACTCGAACTGGCAATAGCTATTTGTTCGAAACCATGCAATTTCCGGTTTCCGACAGCAACGGCGACGTCAAGTTTCTGTTGGCATACGGGTATGGACGCCGCGCTGCCGGTGAATTGGGGGGGCGCGATGTCAGCGACAGAACCGGCCAGCATATTCGAGACCTCCACTATATGGACTTGGGCGCAGGCGCACCTGGCAGCTGCATCATCGATTTTGAAATGCGCCCATAAATTTACAGTTAACCCCGACAATCGGTGGCCGCGACCCTGCCGAAACCTGACAAAAAAGGCCCCTGTAATTCAGAGGCCCTTTTTAATTCTTTTTATCGAAAGAATTAATCCTTGTAGAAGTTTTTGCCCGCCTTAACCGGCTTCCAAATCACTTTCATCGAAATGTAAAGCACGATGGTCAACAGCAACAGGAACAATAGAACCTTGATGCCCATCTGATGGCGAACCTGAAGCGATGGCTCCGCTACATATTGCAGGAACTGCACAACATCTTTTGCCATCTGGTCAGGCGTCGCTGGTGTGCCGTCTTCATATTCGACCAAACCGTCAAACAGCTGTTCAGCCATCGCGATCTGGCCGCCCTTGAAATAAGGGTTATAATTCATGCCGTCTGACAGATCGAAGTCCACAGGTGCATCTTTATACCCAACCATCAGGCTGTACACATAGTTAGCACCGTCGTGGCGAGCCTTTACAATCAACGACAAATCCGGTGGTAACGCGCCGTTGTTCGCCGCGCGGGCTGCGTTATCGTTGGCGAAAGGTGCTGGATATACATCCTGCGGCAACGCCTTGCGCACTGTCTCATCACCGTATTCATCGGGTTCGCCAGCCACCTCATATTCGGCAGCAAAAGCCTTGATCATGTCTTCGTCGTAGCCGATGTCAGCCAAATTCCGGAACCGGAAATACTTCAGGCTGTGACAAGCGGCGCATACTTGCTTGTAAATCTGCCAACCGCGCTGTGCAGATGCCAGATCAAATTTGCCGAGCGGGCCGTTAAACGACCAATCCACCTGTAGTGGGTGTTCAGCTGTTCCAGCAGCGCTTGCACCGGTCAAAGCCAGCGTTGAAAAGCTCAGGGCTACTGCGATATTTCTAATGAATTTCATCTATCTAACCCCTTATTCCGCAGGCTTCAGCACGGCGGAAGAAATACTTTCCGGCAACGGCAATGTTTTTTCCTTCCGGCTCAATACCGGCAGGATGACAAAGAAATACGCGAAGTAATATAGCGTCGCGAATTTACCGTAGAGCGGGATATTGCCTTCAGGCTTTTGGGCACCGAGCCACATCAGGATCAGCATATCGACAATCAGGAAGGCAAAGAACCATTTGAACATCGGGCGGAAATTACCGGAACGAACTTTTGAGGTATCAAGCCATGGTAGCGCAAACCAAACCAGGATTGACGCGAACATGGCGATCACACCCAGCAATTTGGCGTCGAGCAATTCGAACACCCCGGGAATACCAAGCGGGAAGTCGATTGAGCGCAAGATTGCATAAAACGGCAGGAAGTACCATTCAGGTACGATACTGTCTGGTGTAACCAGCGAATCCGCCGGAATATAGTTGTCCGGGTGGCCCAGCGCATTTGGCATATAGAAAATAAATGCCGCCAAAATCAGGAAAAATACCCCTGCCCCAAACGCATCCTTGATGGTGTAGAAAGGGTGAAAGGGAATTTGGTCAGCACCGGTTTGCACCTCGATACCCAGCGGATTACCACTATCCGAGATTTTCTTGGCCCAAATATGCAGGATCACCACGCCGGTAATCAAAAACGGCAACAGGTAATGAAGGCTGAAGAAACGGTTGAGTGTTGGCTGGTCCACCGAGAAGCCACCCCAAAGCAGCTGCACAATGCTCTCACCAACCACCGGAATGGCTGAGAACAGGCTGGTAATAACCGTCGCGCCCCAGAAGGACATCTGCCCCCAGGGCAATACATAACCCATGAAGGCCGTTGCCATCATCAGCAGAAAGATAACCACACCCAGCATCCACAACACTTCGCGCGGTGCTTTATAGGAGCCGAAATACAGCCCTCTGAAAATATGGATATAAACCGCTATAAAGAAGAAGGATGCGCCGTTGGCGTGCATATAACGGATCAGCCAACCATAGTTAACGTCGCGCATGATGCGCTCGACGCTATCGAAGGCAAGGCCTGTGGTCGCGGTGTAATGCATCGCCAGAACCACGCCGCTGATAATTTGAATTACCAGCATCAAACCCGCGAGTGAGCCAAAGTTCCAGAAATAGTTGAGGTTGCGAGGTGTCGGCGTCGCGGGGCCAACAACATTATTCACCAGCGAGAGAACCGGTAGGCGTTCTTCGAACCATCCCACCGCTTTATTTTTGGGTTCTACAACTTCCCATTCAGCCATGATCTGTCCCCTTACCCGATTTTCAGTGTTGTATCGCTGAGGAACGCATATTCGGGAACCTCAAGGTTTTTCGGTGCTGGGCCCTTACGAATCCGGCCAGATGTATCATAGTGCGAGCCA
>JAJFIT010000212.1 GCA_021774775.1 Alphaproteobacteria bacterium
CGACAGAAGTTTGCTTTTCGCCGATTTTTTGTTCATTCTTCGTCTTTCCGTTGGCTACTTTCTGCTTTTTTGTACATATATTTATCGACGAGACCTATACCTAATCGATCAAGCGTGCATGTGGTGGCTCGAGTGGCTTAAATCTCCTCATAAATGTTATGATTGTTTAAGTGGGCTCGAACGAAATTTGATCTATAATCACAGTGAACGAGTAGGGAGAGAGTTGGTGAAGATTATTTTAAAAATTGCGGTTACTTTTGTTGCATTGTTGGCCGCAACGCCAACTTTGGCGAACGATGCAGCGGCGCGCAAATGGATTGACCAAGAGTTTCAACCGTCCACTCTCACCAAAGACCAGCAGACCGCCGAGATGGCGTGGTTTACTGCGGCTGCGCAACCGTTCAAGGGCATGACCATTAACGTGGTGTCGGAGACCCTGACCACCCATGAATATGAAGCCAAGGTACTGGCGCAGGCCTTTTTTGAGATCACCGGCATTCGGGTCAACCACGACCTGATCGGCGAAGGCGATGTGGTTGAAAAACTGCAAACGCAAATGCAGTCTGGCCGTAATATATACGACGCTTATATCAATGACAGTGACCTTATCGGCACCCATTACCGTTACAGCCAAGTGCGTAACCTGACCGACTGGATGACGGGCGAGGGCGCCAGCGTTACATCGCCGACGCTGGATATGGACGATTTTATTGGTAGTTCTTTCACCACCGGGCCGGACGGCAAGCTGTACCAATTGCCGGACCAGCAGTTCGCTAACCTTTATTGGTTTCGTTATGATTGGTTCACCAGCCCTGACCTGAAGGCACAGTTTAAGGCCAAATATGGTTACGATTTGGGCGTGCCGGTAAATTGGTCAGCCTATGAGGATATCGCCAACTTTTTCAGTAATGATGTGGGTGAAATTGACGGCGAAAAAATATACGGCCACATGGATTACGGCAAGAAAGACCCGTCGCTGGGCTGGCGCTTTACAGATGCATGGCTGTCGATGGCGGGTGCGGGTGATGTGGGCCTGCCTAACGGCAAACCAGTGGACGAGTGGGGCATTCGGGTTGAAGGCTGCCACCCCGCTGGTTCCAGTGTTGCGCGCGGCGGTGCCACCAACGGCCCGGCGGCGGTTTATTCGGTCACCAAATATATCGATTGGCTCAGGAATTATGCGCCGCCAACCGCAGGCGGCATGACATTCTCGGAGGCGGGCCCGGTGCCAGCGCAGGGTGCTATCGCGCAGCAAATTTTCTGGTACACGGCGTTCACCGCCGACATGGTAAAACCCGGCATTGCGGTGATGGACGGCGACACCCCGAAATGGCGTATGGCCCCAAGCCCGCGCGGCGCCTACTACGACGAAGGCATGAAGCTGGGCTACCAGGACACCGGCGCATGGACGCTGATGAAATCAACACCCGTTGACCGGGCACAGGCCGCGTGGCTGTACGCGCAGTTTGTGGTGTCTAAAACCGTGTCTTTGAAGAAAAGCCATGTGGGGCTGACCTTTGTGCGCGAAAGCGATATCTGGGACGACAGCATGAGCGAGCGGGCGGCTTCGCTGGGCGGGCTGGTTGAGTTTTACCGCTCCAACTCCCGGGTCTTGTGGACGCCGACAGGCACCAACATTCCTGATTACCCGCGTCTGGCACAGTTATGGTGGCAGGATATCGGCGATGCTATTTCGGGCGACAAAACCCCGCAAGAAGCCATGGATAGTCTTGCTAATCAGCAGGACCGCATTCTGCGGCGGCTGGAGCGCGCGGGCGTTCAAAAAACTTGTGGGCCGAAGCTCAACGCGCCCCGGGACGCCGACTATTGGCTTAGTCAGCCGGGATCACCGAAAGCGAAACTCTCTAACGAAAAACCGCAGGGTGTTACGGTCGATTATGACGAGCTGATAAAATCTTGGGCTGCGGTTCCGCGAGGCGAATAAGTGCGAATAAGCGCGAATAGTATAGCGGCAGAAAAACAGCTTTTAGGGAGGCTATTATAATGACAGCGATTTTGGCTGACGGCGGCCACAAAACAACGACCCTCGTTCGTATTTTGCAGGGTTTGGCTGCCATTTTGGTGGGTTTTATTCTGATTTTGGCGGTTTGGTTCTATGATCCTCTGCCTGAAAACCCGGATTATGCCGCATTGTCCGTTGATGCTGCTCGTTACGATGCCGAAATAATCCGTGATAATTGGGGTGTGCCCCACATATTCGGCCAGCGCGACGCCGACACCAGTTTTGGGCTGGCGTATGCCCACGCGGAAGATGATTTCGAAACAATTCAGGAGGTTGTTGCTGCCACCCGCGGTGTATTGGCGCGTTATCGCGGCGCGGACGCTGCGCCCACAGATTATGTGGTTTCGCTGTTGAATGTCTGGCCGACCATGGAAAAAAGCTATGCGGCCGGGGTACCCGCCGATGTGAAAGCAATCGCTGACGCCTACGCTGCTGGCATCAACCTGTATGCTGCCGAGCACCCTGACGCCACCTGGGCTGGCCTCGCGCCGTTTCGCGGCGAAGATGTTATTGCCGGGTTCATTTTCAAAACCCCGTTTTTTTACGGGCTTGATAAGGTTTTGCAGGGTCTGTTTGAAGGCGATATAAACCGCGAAGGTGCCGGGGCTGCTTCGCAGGCCATATCTTTGGCACCAACCGACAAAGTCCGTGCCTTTACCCTGGCACCCACGGTCGACGCAGAATTGGGCTCCAACGCCATCGCGGTATCAGCCCAGCGAGGCGGTGATGATATTACCCGTCTGCTGATCAATTCGCACCAGCCGCTCACCGGCCCTGTCGCCTGGTACGAGGCGCATCTGTCATCCGAGGAAGGCCTGAATATCACCGGCGGGCTGTTTCCCGGTACACCACTGATTTTGCACGGCTTTAATGACAATCTTGGCTGGGCCAACACAGTTAATCATATCGACCTGTCGGACGTTTTTGTGCTGACCCGTAACCCCGAAAATCCGCTGCAATACAAGCTGGATGGTCAGTGGGTTGATTTCGAAGTGGAAGAGATCACGCTGCCGGTCAAACTGTTTGGGCCGTTCACCTACCCGGCCAAGCGCCAGCTTTTGCGATCAAGGCACGGCCCGGTGATTGAGCGCGAAGGTGCCACATACGCCCTGCGTTATACCGGCATGGGCGAAGTGCGTCAGCTGGAGCAATATTACCGCTTGAATCAGGCAGAAAACCTGGAAGATTTCATGAGCGCAATGGCGATGAATGCACTGCCCAGCATCAATTATGTTTATGGCGATAAAGACAACAATATTGCCTTCATCCATAATGCGCAGTATCCGAACCGCGCTGCGGGATGGGACTGGTCCAAGGATTTGCCGGGCGACCGGTCAGACCTTATCTGGCAGGGCTACAGGCCGTTTGCGCAGGTGCCCAAGCTTATCAATCCGCAGTCCGGACTGCTGTTCAATGCCAACAACACGCCCTACAGCGCCACCGACGGCCCTGATAACCTGACACCGGCCATGTTCCCAGCCTCGATGGGTTTGGCAAGCAACCAGACCAACCGCTCGATGCGATTGATCGAACTGACCGACGGCACGTCGTCCATTGATCGTAGCCGGTTGCTGGAGATCAAGTTCGACGATGATTATTCGCCCAACTCGCGTCCGGCAAGGTTGCGCGACCTGATGACGGCGATGGACTGGAGCGCATACCCTGATTTGCTGGCGGCGGTAGAGCATTTGAAAGCCTGGGACCTGTCGACCGATGTGGACAACCGCCACACCGCGCTGCTGATTATGGCGCTGCGCCAGCAAAGCCGTGCCAACCGCGCTGACGAAAGCGCAGCTGCCTTGGCCGCTGCGCTGCGCTGGTCGGTTGACTATCTGACCACATATCACGGGCGTATTGACCCGCGTTGGGGCGAGGTTAGCAGGCTGGTGCGCGGTGATGTAAATGTGGAAATCGATGGCGGCCCTGACATTTTGCGCGCGATTTACGCGGCCGGTGATTATTCCGGCGGCATTGCCGCAGCCACCCACGGCGACACCTGGATTGCGCTGGTTGAGTGGGACAAGGCTGGTCGCCAAACTGCCGATGTTATTCATCAGTTTGGCAGTGCCACACTCGATAAAGGTTCACCGCATTATGCGGACCAAGCGCTGCTGTTTGCCACCAAGAAATGGCGGCGTGCCTTAACCACCCGAGCGGACGTAGAGGCGAACGCAACGCGGAGATACAGACCGGGAAAATAAACTGGCCAATTGGTCTAGGGAGAGAAACATGTCTGTTGATGTACCTGTTAAGTGCTCATGCGGTTCGGTAACCGGCGTGGCCCGCAACTTGTCGGCCACCACCACCAACCATGTGATGTGCAGTTGCAGGGGCTGCCAATGCTATGCCCATTTTCTGGGCCGCGCTGACGATATGCTGGACGCAGACGGCGGTAGCAATATTTTCCAGCTGGACCCCAAGAACTTCGAAATCACGTCGGGTATGGAGCATGTGGTCTGCATGCAGGTGACACCGGACGGTCCGCTCCGCTGGTACGCAGGCTGTTGCAAAATCCCGCTGGGCAACAGCTTTCCCAAGGGTGGCATTCCGTTTCTGGGCGTGTTGCCTATTTGTATTGGCTACAAGGGCACGTCGGACGAAGTTGTGAAACTGATCGGCCCGGTACGGGGTCATATCAACCAGCAAAAACCAATTGGTGTGGGTGAAAAGCTTCGCAATACGGGCATGCTGGTTCGTTTTGCGTTCAAGCTTTTGGCGTGGCGCATTCGGGGCGGCAAATCATGGAGGCCGTTTTTTGACGAAAAAACCTTGCGCCCTATTCGCAAGCCGTTGACCATCTCGGACGAAGAACGCGCCGCGCTGGAGGCTAAAGCCGGGTTTTAGGCCGCCGCCCGGCTGCTGCCGAAAAACAGCCGGTACAGCGCCGGCACGAACAACAGCGTCAGCACAGACGCGATCGACAGGCCAAAAATCATCACAACCGCCAGCGGTGCCCACAGAACCCCGCCGAACAGATACAGCGGCACCAGCCCCAGCACTGTGGTGATTGAGGTCAGCAGGATGGGCCGAAGGCGCTTGCCCGCTGCGGCTTTGATCGCGGTCTCCACGTCCTGGGTTTTGGCCTCAATGTCGATCTGATCGATCAGAACAATGGCGTTGTTGATCACAATGCCCGCAAGGCTGATGATGCCGAGCGTGCCGAAAAATGACATGGGTAGGCCGGTGAGCAGCAAACCAAACGGTACGCCGATCAGCACCAATGGCACGGTCATGAAAACTATCGCGCCGCGCCGGAGCGAGTTGAACTGGAACACCACTGCCAGCAGCATCAGCATAAGCGCGTAGGGCAGGCCAGCAGCGATCTTGCCGTTAATTTCAGCTGCTTCCTCCAGCTCGCCGCCCACATCAATGCTGTAACCCCCTGACAGGTCCAGCGACGCAATGTCGCCTGCGACACTGTCATACAGCTCGCCTGCTGTCAGGCTTTCGCTCTTGGCGGTAACAATGATGGTGCGCACCTGATTTTTTCGCCGAATCTGCGAATATTCCAGTGCGGGCACCAGGTCAGACGTTTGCTCCAGCGACACATCCTGACCAGTGCTGGACAGCGTGATGTTAAGCAGGTCCTCGATGCTGTCGCGGTCTTTCTTGGACGCACGCAGCATAATTGGGATCGACTGGTCATCCTCCCGGTAATCTGAGATTTTGTAGCCGTTGAAATAGGAGCTCAACAGCTGAGACATATTCTGCGAGGTAATGCCCAGCCTGCGCGCTTTGTCCTGATCGATATCGATGGTGAATTTGACGATTTTTTCGCCCCAGTTATTTTCGTTCTGGATCAGGCCCGGTGTGTCGCGGAAGAAGACCTCGGTCTCGCGGCCAAGCGACAACAAGCGGTCCAGTTCAGGGCCGGTGATTTCTATTTTAACCAGGCCGGATTCGCTGGCGCCCATTGCCAGGCGTTTGACCTTAAACCGTGCTTCCGGGTGGCTTTCCACCAAATAGCGTTTCGCGCGCCGCGTAAACTGGGTGGCTGCTTCGGGCGAGGTAGCGTTGACCAGAAAAAAGGCGCTGGAGGCGTTCCGGTCCGCCGGTGTCAGCGACAGGTAAAAGCGCGGCCCGCCCGAACCCACATATAATATCTGGTCATCAACGTCTGGGTTGGCTGTCGTGTCATTAATCCAGCTTCCCACCGCCAGGGCCGAGGCCACTGTTTGTTCGATATGGGTGCTTTTGGGCATGTCCATGTAAATCAGTACCTCGGTGCGTTCACTCTCCGGGAACTGTTCCGACGGCACGGTTGAAAACATGAACATCGAGACCACAACCAGTGAGTAACAGGCTGCGACAACAGCCCATGACCAGCCCAAAACCAGCTTCAGTACCTGTTGGTATTGCTCGATAAACTTGGGTGTTTCTTTTTCTGCAACTGCAGCAGCAGTGGCGCGCCTGCGCAGAAACTTTGATGCAATCAGCGGCATGAAATACATGGACGACAGCCATGACCCGGTAAGGGTTAGGGCAACAACCGCCCCCAGCGAGAAGGCATATTCGCCCTCGTTGCCGTCAAGAATAAAGAAAGGTGTGAAAGCAAAGATGGTTGTCAGTGATGACACCAGCAGCGGCATGGCAAACTGTTTGCCTGAGTTCAGTGCGGCATTGTGGCGCGACGTGCCGTCGTCCACCTGCCGGAGGATATCCTCAACCATAACCACGCCGTTGTCGACCAACAGGCCAAGTGAGATAATCACTGCAGCGATAGAGACTTGCTCCAGCGCGATATTCAAAATACCCATGCCCAAGAGCGCAAACATCACCGCAAAGGGCACGATGGATGATATGACAAAACCCGAACGCCAACCAAGAAATGCCAGCACAACCAGCACAACAACCAGGAAGGTTTGGCCTACGTTCGACAGCGCGTTCGAAACCGCTTCAGACACAGCATCTGGCTGGAAAGTAGCGAACTCAAGCGCAAAACCGATGGGCAGCGATTGTTCGTAGGTCGCCACTGTTTCGCGCAGTGAAACCCCCACATTCTGAATGTCGAAGCCCGACTGCATTTGCACACCCACAACCAGGGCCGGTTTGCCGTTATAAAAGGCAGGGCGTTCGGGCGGTGACACCAGCCCGCGCTCAACCGATACCATGTCCACCAATCGCGCAAATTCGTCGGTGCCCTGAATTTGGGTCAGCATGCGTTTTATATCTGCGACGCTTTCAAAGTCGCCGCTGGCTTCCAACAGCATCGAGGTGCCTTCGGCATTCAGGTCCCCAGCGGGCAGAATAACATTTTGGGCCTGCAGGTCATCGATCAAATGCTGCAGATGTTTGCCTACCGATGCGGCGCGCTCTGCGTCCACTTCAAGCCAGATTCGCTCTTCCTGCACCCCAAACAGTTCCACTTTGCCGACCCCGTCCAGCAAATAAAGCTGGCGCTGTAGTTCCTTGGCGGCATTTTCCATTTCTCTGTATGAGAAGCCCTCTGCGGTCATGGCAATGGAGGCAATGGTCACGTCGCCCACGTCGGTGTCGACAAACGGCCCTTCGGACCCCTCGGGAAGGTCTCTGGACACTTCCTCCATCTTGTCGCGCAGGTCTTGCCACACCGGTGTCAGATCATCGATGCTGTCTTTCAACGTGATGGATGTCTTCATGCGGCCGGTGACCAGCAGGGTTTCAATGTCTTTGACTTCCTTGATCGAGCGAATTTTCCGCTCCACCTGCTCGGTGATTAGTCGTTCCATCTTCTCAGGTGCAAGGCCGGGGAAGCGCACCGTCACGTCGGCGCTTCGGATGGTTATCTCGGGGTCTTCGCGTTTGGGAAAATCCTGATAGGCCAACAAGCCCGAAATCACCAGGCTGAACATCAGCAGGACAGAAAAGCGGGCTTTTGTCAGGCCGAGAGGGGTCAGGTAAGACATGGCTCTGCCTTTCTATTGGCTGCCAGACGGACGGTTGTCAGGGAGACGGCTGACCTTTTGGCCGTCATACAGGTACGACACGCCAGCTGCGGCGATCAGGTCACCTTCCTTGAGCCCCCTGGCGACAATGAGCATATTGCCGCGCACGCCGACAATACTGACGGGCGTGGCTTTGACAGTGGAGGACGCTTCGTCGAACAAAAAAACTTGCGACGGGCTACCTTCCGCTGTGCGTTCTGATACGCTTTGCCGATCGAAATCGCCGAGCCCTTCGAAATCGAAGCTGGAGATAGGTACCAGAAACCCATTAACGCTGCCGGGCAGGGCGAAGCGGATGATTGCCTCTGCCGCCATGCCGGCTTTCAGGCCCGGATTGCCTTCGTTTAGCGCGACAATGATCGGGAACGCTGAAACCTGTGACGCGCGCGAGCTGATTTCGCGGATGTTGCCCTTGAGGGTAATGCCCGGCAGGTCAGAGATGATAACTTCCGCGTCGTCGCCCACCGACAGCAGGTTGATCACGGTTGCAGGGACATTGAAGCGAACTTCAAACGCGCTTTGACTATAAAGCGTTACCACGCTGCCACCGGCGTTGACATTGGTGAAAGATTTTCCTTCAACGTCAGCAATAACGCCGCCAAACGGGGCGCGCAGCTCGGATTTGCTCAGTCGTTCCTGCGCGATGGCAAGGCGCTGGGACGCCTGTTCCTTTTGCGCCTCTGCGGTGCGCAGATTGGTTTGCGAATCGTCAAAATCGGCGCGGGTGACATTGCCGTTTTCAATCAGTTGAGATTTACGCTCAAAGTCCGCTTGCGCGTTGCGTAGGGCTACATCGGCCTGGTTTTCGGCTGATCTGGCTTCGCGTAGTTCAAGCTGAAGTGAGGTTGGGTCCAATTGCATCAAAAGCTGGCCTGCGGTTACCCGCTGACCTTCTTCCAGGCTCACTTCCGCCAGTTGGCCGGAAATTTCAAACGATAACCTGCTTTCGTTGGCCGACTGGATGATGCTGGGATAGCGGCGCGCTTCCATTGACGCCGACTGTGCCACTTCAAATACCTTGAGGCCGCGAACCGGCGGTGCCTCTTGCTCGGTGTCACCGTCGCCGCAGCCCGCCAGCAGCAGTAAACCCGAGATCGCAACAAGTTTGGGGAGGATTGTATTTGACGACACGATTTTCATGGTTCTTATCCTTCTGCTTGCCAGTATTACGCTACAGCGTTACCAGCGGACGATGGCACTTTCGCAGCAATTTACCATAAAACCATAGCGGGTAAATTTATTCCTCGCCGATGATGTGAAGCCGGGTTTGTCTGCCATCAATGTAGGTTACGGTCTTGCCGTCAAAAAAGGCGTCCTCCTCCAGCATGATACGTACCGTCTGGCCGCCCCATTCGGGAATAGGCACAGTCGCGTTCAATTCAATTGACCAGGCAGTGTTTGCAATTACCGGATAGTCGCCGCGCCCCGGCACCCCGCCCTGGCTGTCCCACAGGCCGATGGTCGCGCCTGCGCCGTGGCCGTGAAAGCCGATCGGGTGGGTATAGATGCTGGGCTCGATGCCTTCAGCGATTGCCTGTTTGCGGCTGGCCGCCAGAACCGCATCACCGTTGAGGCCGGTTTTGTAGTTACCGGTCAGGATATCCTGCAAACGGTTGCCGACCTTCAGTGCGTTTTTTATGCCCGCAGGTGCGTCTGTCTCGTCGGCCTTGAGCACATAACCATGATGTTGGGTGTCGGTATTCAGCCCCATATAGGTGATGCCAAAATCCACATGGATAAGGTCGCCCCGGCGGATGACGCTGTCTTTGTCTGGGTCGAACAGCTCAGTCATCCTCTGGCCCTTATCGTCAAGGGTTTGGCGCTGGATAGAGACAGTAGGGTGGAACCACGCGGTCACGCGCTGTTCGCGGATTTTGTCGCGGAACCACCACATGACATCGGCGGTCGTGGTCACGCCGGGTTTGATCACCTTCGAGGAAAAGCCCTCGTGAATGATAGCGTGAGCCAGCCCAACGATATGCGGATACTGTTCCATCTCGCCGGGAATGCGCCGTTCCAGCCAACCAATAGACAGCGCAGGGTCATAGATAATTTTTTGCCGCTCCTCTGGGCCGAGTGCATCCAATAGACCCTGATGTTGGCTTTGGGTCATGCCATCGGCCAGCGCAAAAGTGGGTGAGACATTCAGGGCAATTTTTTTCGGATTGCGGAAAGTGATCAGGTCCGCGAGGCGGGTCCACTGGTCAGGGTCAACCTCCGGGTTCCATGCGGCCTTGAAAAACTTGCCAACCGCATAGCGGCTGACCGCAATCCGCTCGACGGTTTTGCCGTTGTCGTAAAACATCAATACCGTGCGCCGACGCGCTGACAGCCATGTGGCTGGCAGCATGGTTTTCACCACCGGGTCTTCGTTGTATTCGCGGGCAACCAGTATCCACATATCGATACCGCGGTCGCGCATGACCGCAGGTACAACGGTGTTCAGGCGCGCCTCCAGCCATTTGTCTTCCAACTGCGCGCGCTCTTGCATCGAGAGAACGGCAGGATAGTCAGTTGTTTCAGATGCCTGTACTGCCGGTGCTGCACCGTAGAATAAGCTGATGATCAAACTGGCATATATGGCCGATTTCATGGATGGTCCCCTGTATTGTATGCCCAAGAGTGGATTGTATGCCCAAGAGTGGGTTGAATTCCCGTGAGTATATTAATTCCCGTGAGCATATTAAAAGCGGGATTGCGGCATGACACAAGAGCTAGCTTGGCGGCGGCGAAATATTGCTATCCAGCCGATGGTTGACCCAGTTCCTTAACCGCTTGCATCGAAACAAAGCTGGAGGTGTGGGCAACATGCGGCAAACCGGAAATTTTTTCGCCCAGAACCAATCGGTAGGCGTTGATGTCCTGGGTGCGGACTTTCAGCAAATAGTCAAACGATCCTGCGATCATATGGCATTGTTCGATCTCCGGGATTTTCAGAACCGCAGCATTGAAGGTCGCCAGCGCTTTCTCATTGGTGCTGCTCAACTTCACTTCGGCGAAGGCAACATGTTCGCGCCCCAGTTTGGTGTCGTCCAGTACCGCGCGAAAACCCAGAATATATCCGT
>JAJFIT010000213.1 GCA_021774775.1 Alphaproteobacteria bacterium
TGATGCGCCCTTGTCACGTTCTGGATGGTGTCCAGCTGCACGAAACCAAGCGCGCGAATGATCGCCATCACACCTTCCGGCCCCGACAGTTTGCCTGTCGGCGCACCGCCAAGCCCCTGCCCCGCCAGCCACAGCCTGCGCACGTCTTTGTTGCTGATTTTCATAACCCGAGTTTAACGCACTCTACTGGTAGGGCTAGGGTAAAATCGCCTCTAGCGGGACAAAGTCCAAGTCAAACCCAAAAGCGCGCGGCTCAACGGCTTTCAGCGCATGGGGTGTGCGGAAAAAATCCGGGCACCCAACTGCAAACACTGCAACCCGCTGGCCGTAGCGCAGGCGCTCCGCGTTTATCGGCGTACCGCTCTCGTAGTCCACAATCACGATCAGGTCCGGCACAGTGGCCACCACGCGGCCGTCCAGCTTGGCGACCAGATATTCGTTTTTAATATTGATCACCAGCGATGAGCCATCATCGCCGAACGGCGTTAGGGTGGCCTCGCCGATATCATAGCCGCCAATGATACGGGTTGCCTTGTCGCTCACCTTGCCCGCGAACAACATACGGCACTCGCCGTACACCGACGACGCAAACAGTTCCTGCAGGGCTGGCAGCAGCAGGTCTGCCCTACCCCGGTTTTCGCGCAGGGTTCTGCCCAGCGCCACAGAAAAACTAACTGTGCCCGGAATGATCGCCGGTTTTAGCTGCGCGCCCGTCATCGGGTGCTCGGCTGTGGTCAGCATGCCGCCCGACGCCATCGCCAGCGCGCGAATGTGGCGCTCGTAAGTGGGCGTGTTTTTGGTGGTGAAGGTGGTGATGTTGCCAGCGTAATCATACGCGACCGCAGGCGACGGACAAACACCCGCAATGGCGTAGGTCATCATCTGAGCCTCAGGCAACGCCCGGCCCATACCGTCACCGTCGACCACAGGCAAGCCGCGACCAACAGCCGCCATGATCGGTATCAGCGAATTGCCGCCACCAATTTCAAACGACACAACTGCGTCCACCTTGCGGCCCACATGGTCCTCGTAAGCCTCCAGCGTGCGCGAAGCCTCGCCCAGCGACGGCATCATCTCCAGGCTGACAGTGGGCGCGCCCACGCCGCCGATGGACACCACATGGGCATCATCAGCCAGACCATCCACATCGATCAATTGGGCCGGGCCGTATTTTTTGAGCGCCTGCTCGGTCAGCAATTGCGGCACATGGGGGTCACCGCCGCCGCCGGTGGCCAGAAATACCGCACCCAATGACAGGTCATCAAGGTCTTCTGCTCTGATTTTCATCAGTTTTGCTCCTTTTTGGAGGTCGTATTTGCATTGGCATTGGAAGCGGCATTACCAAGAATTGCGATATCCCCAATCACCTTCACCCGAACCCGGGTGTTGCCTTCGTCCATATAGGGGATGGCGGTCTCGTCTATCTCCGCAACGCGGATTGTACCGGGGTCTGCACCCGCATCCACGGCGCGCTCAGTCGCTTCGTCCGTCACTGCCTTTATCGCCTGATCGCGCGGCAAGCTGCTGTAGGACACCAGCCGCTCGCTCTCGCCGCCAATTTGGGCAATAGCCGCACCGATGGCGTTGGCCACGCCTGCGTTTTCAGGCCGGTGCAACACGCTGGCGGCTTTCAAGCCCCCTGTCACCAGCACTGCGCCGCCGCCCACCAAAATTACTGGCACCGGGTCGCTGTTGGGTTTCATCATATCAATGGCATTATCGAGCATGCGGTGGATGGTGGCGATGCCGTTTGCGATGGTCTCGCCGCTCACGGCACTCAGACCCGCTTTATCGCCGATGTCCTCGGCACCCGAGCCAACCACAAGGTCGGTGGCAGTTAGCGTGTTGCCGCCGAACACCAGCCCTTCGGTCACCAACCTGTGACCCACCGACTGCGGGCCGATGACCTTGCCGTCGGCCGATACTAAACTGCCGCCGCCAAGGCCGACCGCCATAATGTCGGGCATGCGAAAGTTGGTGCGCACGCCGCCGACCGAAATCACCACGTTGCTTTCGCGCGGGAAGCCGCCCTCGAGCACGCCGATATCTGATGTGGTGCCGCCGATATCAACGACAATGGCATCCGTAAGCCCGGTAAGCTTGCAGGCACCGCGCAGCGAGTTGGTTGGCCCGGACGCGAATGTAAGCGCGGGAAACTGCTTGACGAACGATGAGTTCATCAGGGTGCCATCATTTTGGCTGACAAACATGGGGCACTTCAGGCCGCGGGTGGTCATGGCATCATCAAAGGCATCCACCACCCGTTCTGCAAACGCCAGCAGCGCGGTGTTCAACAGCGCGGCATTTTCACGTTCCATCAAACCGAGGCGGCCCATGCTGTGTGACTGAGTGATGCGAACCCCCGGGATGGCAGCGCGCACCTTTACGGCAACATATTCCTCCGGGTCGGCATTCATCGGCGAGAACACGCTGGAGATCGCTACATTACTAATGCCCTGCCTCACCAGATCAACGATCATCGCGTCGATTTCGCTGTCAACCAGTTCGGCCATGGGCCAGCCATCATATTGCATGCCGCCCGTTAGCATGTAGGTATGCCGCCCAAGCGCGTCGGCGATATCATCGGGCCAATCCACCATCGGCGGCAGCCCGGCACCGGACGGCAGGCAAATACGCACGGCGGCAACACGCGACAGCTCGCGCCGCTCAACCACCGCATTGGTGAACTGGGTGGTACCGATCATCATCGCTTCGATCTGGTCTTCGCTAACGCCGGTTTCCACCATAATGGTATCAAGCGCGTTGGTGATGCCAGTTAGCACATCGGCGGTTGTGAGCGCCTTGGTGGAGGCTACCACCTGGTTGTTGGCGAGCAAAACTGCATCGGTATGGGTGCCGCCAACGTCAATTCCTATACGCATGACTTAGTCCTTAGCTTCGTTAGTGAGAGTTTGTTTAATCCCGCGGCTTTTCCAGGAAAGTGCCCCGTGCAACAGGGCCGAGATGACCACGGAATCGAGCACGCCGACACCGAGCACAGTGCCGATCATGCCTTCGTTGATAAGCGCCGCAACCGCTGCGCCCACACCCCAGGAAATGAAGGCCATTGTCGACAGGGACTGGTTA
>JAJFIT010000214.1 GCA_021774775.1 Alphaproteobacteria bacterium
ACCGTCGGTGCGTAACGCGCTATTGGTTGCGCCCCGTCGGTGGAGGCGGGTTATAGGGGGCATATGGTATCCTGTCAAACCCCTTTTTTCATTTTTTTTAAAAAAGCGAAACAAACGCTGAAAACAAAGCGTTAGGCGCCATAAATGTCAGCCAGAACACGTTTCAGGCAATATAATTATAAAGCATTATTAAAACACTCCAGTTGGCGTCCTAAATATAAGATACTGGGAGCGTGAATTATATCTCAAAGACAGGCGTGATTCATTCCAATTCGGCAAACTTGAGCCGAAATATGCCGTCGCCACCAGCCACAGAATAGACATACAGTTTAGCCGCGACGTTGATGTCAGCTTTCATCTCGTCTTGGGGCGATGATTGGAGAAAAGCGCTTTCGCATGTCTTCAGGTTTACTCTTAGTAAATCCCAATTGCCGTTTTGATTAGTCGACACGAACAGTTCGTCACCAAACAGCTTACCTGCAATATTACTGCCGTCACCGTCATACAGCAGGCGAACTGCACGTGAGTGAACGTTAACCGCATAAATCACCGACCCGTCTTCTCCAGCCTGATCAAACACAATGGACTTGCCGTCTCCCGTCCAACTAGGATGGGACAGAGCGATGCCCTGCTGAGTCAACTCAGAAAGATGGTTGCTCTCTAAATTAAACAGATATAGTTGCGCAGTACCGCTGCGACGCGACACGAACGCAATCGACTGACCGTCGGGTGACCACAATGGATGAGTATCCATAGAATCATGTTCAATTATTTTCTCGGTAGTACCTGTCGCAAGAGTATGGACATAAATGTCCCTATTCCCTGACATGGATGATGAAAACACCAACCGGCGTCCGTCCGGCGACCAACGGGGATCGGTGTCGAAGGCATCGTTGTTGGTAATGAAATGATCATGGCCCGTTTCAATGCTTCTGATTGCTATATCCCACGCATGAGTTTCGCTATTTACATGAAACGCAACATACTTGCCGTCTGGAGACAGCGCGGGGCTATATTCACCTTCATATTCCACCGCAGACGCAGCTACGCTAATACTGAGGCTCATAGCAATCATAGTCAGTTTTTTCATAATATCGATTTCCTCTTGTGTGATTTCGGTGAAACATCAACACAACAGGCACATATTTGCGTCTCATCCGGTAACATGAGACTAAATATATTGATGGAACCACCTGAGAACTGGACACAGTGTTGAACTTTGACTGGATTAACGTTTTGGGAATCGCCGCACTGGGGCAGGCAGCCTTACTCAGTGCGTATATGATGGTCATTGCTGGTCGGCAACTGGCTCAATGGCTGCTGACGCTATCCCTTATCACATTAGCGATAGCCCTAGCGCATGACGTTTTCCTTCAATCAAAACTAGCGCTGCACTTCCCCTACCTGCTGGGTACCGGGCCATTTGCAACCTATTTAATTGGCCCGCGAATACTACTAGTTTCCTATAAAATAATCTGGCCGGAGAAACCGTATTCGAAATGGCATCTATTACACTTCGTCCCGTTTGTTGTTCAGCAATGGAATGCAACTGCGACATACTTGATGTCATCTGGTCAAAAAACCGCCTTTCTGGAACAATATTACCAAGCAGCAACAGACAGCGTCCTTGTCCCGAACTTCTCAATTACAACCGTTGTATCCCTATTGACGTTTTACGCTCCCCGATTCGTCTATTTCTTGTATGTGCTTTGGCTTCTACAAAACAACAGGCAAGACATTCAACATGCGCAACCCGTCAGAAGACTGGGCTACCGGGCCTTGCAATACGGATTGTTAGGTTATTGTCTATTATGGGCGCTACACCGAGCTTTAACCTATTGGGAGTTTTCGTCTGTATGGGCACTAGAGTACCAGCCCGCACTCAATGCCGCGATGTTAAGCTCAACGATTATTCTTTTCGCAGTCATGGCATTGCGCTTTCCTCTGGACGACCTTTTTTCACCGAAAACCAGCAAAAAATACAAAAATTCCGAACTTGATGAAGGCACTGCAAATTCATTGATTAAAAAAATTGAAGCCTATCTGACCGTCGAAGGTAATTTCAGCAATCCAGATATTAGGCAGAGCGACGTTGCTAACGCACTTCAGCTTTCACCGCAGTTGATATCCCAAATAATCAACTCTCAGACAGGTATGTCGTTCAACCAGTATATCAATCGGCAACGGGTTGACGCGCTGAAGCTATTGCTGCAATGCTCGGAAAATCAACACAAAGACATATTAACTCTCGCATTCGAGGCTGGTTTCAATTCGAAACCTACACTTAACCGGGTCTTCAAACAGCAAGTCGGCACAACCCCGACCGCCTATAGGTCACACTATTTTTGTGCTGTCCGCAACTAGTGGCTCTGCTTAATTTTTACGGTAGGCTTTAGTGATGCGTATAGGTGGGTCCATAATCTGGCCCGCCGTATAGGCGTCGCCCCCGCCGGATGAGGTTTTGGTTCGGTGGATGGTTCGCACAACGTCCATACCTTTGGTAACACGGGCGAAAGCTGCAAAACCCTGGCCGTCACCTGACACAGCTCGGCCGCCGCCCATATCCAGGGAAGGCTGATCGCCGATACAGATAAAGAAAGCTGCTCCGCCGCCGGTACCAACGGCGCCGCGCGCCAATGAAACCACCCCGTCTTTATGCAGAATGCCGGTTTGGCTGGTTGTTTCATGCGCCACCGGTGGAAAACCGTCAGCTCCATCCAGCACGCCGCCCTGAATCACACTGATTTTGGGCGAACCGTTGTCGTTCTCCGGATACACGGTCCGGTAAAAGCCGCCCATGGCTATTAGCCCGGCATCAATATGCGCGAGGAAACTACCGCTTGAAATCGGAGCCTGATCAACCAGAACCTCAATTTCAATGACGCCTTTTTCGGTCTCCAACACCACATATACCGGTTCTGCGCCGGCGCGCCCTGCCCCTATAATAAGGGCTGCAAACACACCCACAGCCAGCCAAAAGTTTTTCATCGCAACGCTCCCTCGCTTTGGTTGCATTCACGATACGGGCATACTAGCCGGTAATGCAACAAGAGGATCAGTCGGCGTCAGCACGCCTGAAGGCAAGGAATTCACGGCGGCTTTTTGGGCCGAAGGTCAGGAAATGCGGGTCCGGCTCATCTGCTGCGACTAGCTTACGGCTTGAAAGCCTGTCAGCGGCCTGGGCTTTTGAAACAGCTGCTGTATCAATGCCATAGGGCTTGGTTGCATTCAGGCCAAAGACCTTGGCGCGCAAAGCGGGCGTTATTTCAGGGTATCCATGCTTTTCCCGCAGCGCCTCGGAAATCTGGAACGCCCGGAAGGCCTGAATTTGGTCTTGCGGCGACCCGTACCAAATGGAATCGGTGCCCCAAATAACATTGTCCTCTCCCACATAGCGCAGCAACTTGCCCATGCCGTGCGCAGCTGAGTCCGGGTCCTGCATCAGCATACGCCATGTAGATCCAAGGTCTGCATATACGTTGGAATTGGAAGCCACGTCATTGTCGAGCAGTGATTGCACCAAAGCGTCAATGCCGTCTTTGCCTGCACCTGGCGCGAATGCCGTTTCGGCTTTGCCGGGTACAAAGCCTGAATGATAGACAAGGAAGTTCAGGTCGGGATACATTTTGGCGACGATGCCGATGTCATCTGACCGGCTGTGTTCATATGACTGCGGGCCAAAGGGAATGCCTTTGTGCACCGCGATATTCTTGATACCCAGCGCCTGCGCCTTGTCCAGAAACGGAATACCGCTGTCCTGATCGTTCAACCAAAAGCCTTTGCCGTCCGGACCCCACTGGGTATATGTTTTCCACGCTGAAACTTTCCACTTTTCGGCCAGTTCATCCATTCTGTCCAGATCACCGTCCTGATTTGGGTTGACCCGCCCATGCACCAGCAAGCGCTGGCCGGTTCCCTGACTGTTCAGAAGCTGTTTGGTAACTTCGGCTTCTTCAATCTTCAGCGGTTCAGAATCAGGGCCGGACGGTACGAACGTCAGCACCATCATATCGGTGTCGCTATCAACAAAAACATCCTTTACGAACTGGTCACCGGACAGGCACTCCAGATAGTCCAGGCCCTCCATTTCGGCTGTTTTGCAGGCTTGCACCTTGGGCATACCAAAAAAAGGTTGTCGCCCGTCGGGCACGGCGCCCCGCCACGCTCCGTGCGGGTTGATGAAATGGCCATGCACGTCAAAGATGAACTCACCACCGGCTACCGCGCTTTCTGCTGCTGCAGTTTCGAACCGGGCTTCTTTGGGGAGGTCAAAATAGCTGCCAGTTTTACCAGCGGCTGCATTCACTGCATTTAACGATAGTAATGTGCTTGCTGCACCGCAGGCACCAACCAGAAACGAGCGCCTGCCTTGCCCCAACTTACGCGCGGCGGCGTCAGCGTCGACCATCGCAGTCCGATTGGCTTCGGCGCAGCGTTTGGGCAACGCAACCGGCGCAAATTCGCCGTTTGATGCGTTATCAATTTTGATTGGTAAGCGCAACCCGTCCGGATCGTGATGATACTGTCTCATGACTTTCCCCTAATATAACATTCCCTATTCCCAGCATTACGTTAATTACGTATCCGTGATTCGTCCAGGGGCATGCGGCAAACTGCGTTGCTGATGCGGTCGAATTTCATTAGTGCGTTTATGGCGTACGCCCGGCGCGAAATCTAGGGCGACGTATCTCGCTTGAAATCCTCGAGCATAGATTTTAACCGTGCTGGATAGCTGAATCGCTCTGTCGTTTGACGCAAACTATCTGCGAACTGGACGTCAAAGTGAATGGAATTATACAGACCTCGATCAAGGTCTTTACCAAGTGTTGGCTTGCCTGAGGTTTCCGAAGTCCAGTTTGGCCGGAATGCCGGAACAAAATAGGACAGAAAACCTTGGGCAACCTGAGCAGGTTG
>JAJFIT010000215.1 GCA_021774775.1 Alphaproteobacteria bacterium
CACCGTTTACATAGGCAGTTCGTGACATTCTCGGCGATCCTTATTGCTGCCAGTCTTATTTTTGGGCAGGGGGTTGCAAAGGTTTGATCAAGATCATCAACAGCAATGATGGCAAAATAATAGCGAAAACCGCTACAGTTAAGGCAACCAGTCCTACGGTGATGAAAGGCGCGACCACAGCGGTGCCACCAGCGGCGACAGCGGTGATGAAGAAGATTAACAGCGCCGAGGCACGGTCGTCGTCACCGTCAGCTGCAGACAGTGCGCGCACAAACCCCGGGCCGCCGCGCACCCCTAGCCCGATGTTCAAAATCCAGAACAACCCTTTCAGGTGGCCGGGGTCATTGACGCCGGACAGCGCGTAACCCAGCAACACTGTGGCACCGAGCAGCGCCAGAATTGTGCCTGCCCAAATTACCCGTTCAACGCCGTACCATTTTACCAAATGGCCCGACAGGTTGGCAGCAACGATGAAGACCGAGACACCGACGATTTGCATGATGATAAAATCGCGGATGGAGCCGCCCATGGTTTCAACAATGACTGCGGGGCCAGAAAAAACGAACGTTAGCAGTCCGCCCAAAACCAAGGCATGCCCCATGGCATAGCGAAGGTAGGTGACGTTTTTCAGCAGCTTTTTATAACTGCCGGGGCCGCTATTTTTTTTGGTGCCGATGCTGGGTAATAATTTGGGCCGCAGCAGCATCACGG
Source organism: Alphaproteobacteria bacterium (assembly GCA_021774775.1). GTDB lineage: Bacteria > Pseudomonadota > Alphaproteobacteria > Sphingomonadales > Kordiimonadaceae > Kordiimonas. Next base: position 712 of record JAJFIT010000215.1, read on the forward strand.
CGCACAGTCCCGCCGCCAAAACCGCGGTTAACGTGAAAGATGCCTCCCAGCCATATTGGCTGAAAAGCCATGCCCCCAGAATTGGTGCCAGGCCAGGCGTCAGTGCTTCAATGCTGCCCATTGCTCCGATCGCCCTGATGCTGCCCAGCTCGGAAAACAGGCTGCGGATCAAACCCGGTGCGAGCACGGCAGGTCCGCTCGCTGCTGCGCCCTGTAGAAAGCGGATGATGTTCAGTGTTTCAATCGAAGTTGACAGCGCCGCCGCCCCTGAGGTTACGGCAAAAAGTGCGAGCGACCCGATGAACAGCCGCCTGCGGCCAATATAACCGGCGAGGCTGCCAAAAACCAAAAGCCCGATGGATGTGCCCGCCACATAAAGCGCCATCACCAGCTGCGACGCCGCGATTGTGGTGCCAAATATTTCTGGCATGGACGGCACGGCAGGCAACACGAGGTCTGTCCCCGCAAGACCAAGCACAGTGCCGCTGATAATAGCCGCACACGCCAGCAATGCCTGCGTTTTGGCGGGTCGTTCAGCTATTTGAGATGCGGGTTGTTCGGTCATCAGGTGCCAACATTGCTTTGCCGTTTATGGGCCGTTTATGGGCCGTTTATGGTGGCCAAGCAATATCGCAAACTTTGGGTCAGGGAAAGTGCTGTGTTTGATCAGTCTATATATTCTTCGGCGTTGCCAGCGGATTGTTTTTCAACAATGCAATTATGAAATTTATGGATCAGTTCCGAAACAGCTTCTGGCGCTTCGATCTGGGGAAAGTGCCCAATTTCCGGCAACCTTGCCAGCTTGGCTTTGGGGGCCAGCTTGGCAAAACCATCAGCCGCATGAGCACCGGACACCGGATCAGCAAGGCCATTGATCATCATCATCGGCAATTTTGCCTCGCGGATCGCATTAACCCAGCGGTCTGCGTGCTCGCGTCTTTCCGCCATATAGCGAATGCGCCGCGGCATCGAACCACGCCCGTTAACGCCCAAAATCACCGGCCACAGTTCGTCCAGCTGCGCGCCTTCCGGTTTGGTGCCGGGCCCGAAAACCTCAGCCAGCCCGTTGAGCATTTTCTTGCGCGGTACGATTTTGGCGAACAGTGGCCCAAGTGCTCCTGCCAACAGTTTTTGAGCTGCGCGCGGGCGGTGCAGGTCCGGGATGATGCCGCCGTTCAGGAAAATCACGCTTTTGATCTTGAAAGACAGCGCACTTTCATTGTGCCGAGCCAACAGTTCCTGTGCCACCGTGTCGCCCAGGTCGTGGGCAACAATATGGGCATCGGGCATGTTGCGGTGTTTCATCAGCGCTTCGATCATGTCAGCTTGCTCGACAATCGAACAGGGCTTTTTGCTGGCGTTCAACGACAGGCCGTAATCCAACAGGTCGGGCAGAATCATGTGAAAGCGATTGACGAAGTTGCGTGAAATCCAACACCAGTCCCAGGACGATGTGGGGAAGCCGTGAATCATCAGCAACGGTTCGCCTTCGCCGCCACGTTGATAGTGAACATGGTGGTCGCGCCATTCGAAATATTTGCCGCATTGGCTCCATTTCGAATAAGAAATGGGCGCTGATTCAATCATTTTTTTGTCCATTCAACCTTGATGGCTGGCCTCTTTCTTGGGACTTGCGGCGGTAGCGACGATTCAAATGCGATGGCTTGCCATTGGTCCATTTGACAAAGGTCCGCATATCATCGTTTGCCAACAACGTTTCAATCGTAAAAAACTCGCGTGCCAACTGTTTCCCGTTAAATAGGGCGTGAACCTTACGGTGGCAAATCGCATGTAGCGTGACTGTTTCCATGCCGCCTTGCGACTTGGGGATAAGGTGATGTTTTTGCAATGATTTTCCAAGTGGCCTTCCGCAAAGTGGACACGAATTTATTCCTGAATTATCTTTGTCAGTATTAGGAAAAATGGGAATTTCCGGCAACTTTGTCATTGTTACTTGCGGCTCTCAAATATGTGGCATACTCACTAAATATAGTATTCTGCTCACCCTCCAAAAATGAAAAGAAATCGTCGTGCCAAAGTCATACATCACTCATCTCGAATGCAGCATAACAGGACGCGCCGACTATAAAGCGGGTGCAGTGCACGGCCTATCGAAAGCGGGCAGGCCGCTGTTGGCGCGCTATGACCTGGACGCCCTGAAAAAGGATGCGGACCGCGACGAAATTTGGGCGCGGTCGGGCGGCTTCTGGAAGTGGCGCGAATTGCTGCCGGTGCAAAAAGACGAAAATGTCATTGCTCTCGGCGAGGCATCAACGCCGATATTGCCGTGTCCGAAAACCGCGGTGCTTGTGGGGCATGAGGGCGAGCTGATGGTGAAAGACGAGGGCCGGTTGCCCACAGCAAGTTTTAAGGCGCGTGGCTTGGGTGTTGCCGTTTCCATGGCGAAGGAGCTCGGCCTGACCAGACTGGCAATGCCAACCAACGGAAACGCGGGATCTGCGCTGGCGGCCTATGCCAGCCGCGCGGGCATGGAAACTTTCATCTTTTGCCCGGAGGAAACACCGTTAATCAACGTAACAGAAACATCGCTGCAGGGCGGCAAGATATGGCGGGTTAACGGCATGATTGACGACTGCGGCAAAATTGTTGCGGCAGGCAAGGAAAGCATGGGTTGGTTTGACCTTTCGACACTGAAGGAACCGTACCGGCTGGAAGGCAAGAAAACACTGGGTCTTGAACTCGCAGCGCAATATGACTGGGAACTGCCCGACGTAATTTTCTTTCCTACCGGTGGTGGCACCGCGGTTGTTGGTATGTGGAAAGCGTTCAATGAAATGGAAGCGCTGGGCTGGATCGGGCCGAAGCGCCCGAAGATGATTGTGGTGCAGTCGTCTGGCTGTGCGCCGCTTGCGCGGGCTTATGATGCTGGTGAAAAGCATGCGACGCGCTGGGAAAATGCGGCTACTTTGGCTTCGGGTATACGGGTACCGCAGGCTGTGGGCGATTTTATCGTGCTCGATATCGCGCGCGCATCCGGTGGCAGGGTGGTTGCCGTTGACGACGACGAACTGATGGAATTGTGGGGCGAAAGCAGCAGACTGGAAGGCATGTTACTGTGCCCGGAGGGGGCTGCTGCCTTGTTGGCGCTGAAAAACGGTGCCCACGAGGGCTGGATCGCGCCCGATGACAAAGTGCTGGTGGTTAACAGCGGTAACGGCTTGAAATACGAAATGCCGGACACAGCCGGTGCGCTTGATATTTTAAAACCGATCGATTTTGAAGGACTGACTTAAGCATGCTTGTCTGCGCTCAGGTGTCGGGCTAGTCTTTTGGTCGGAAAAGGTTATTGGCATGGTGTATGCCGATGCAAGTGGGGAAGGTGGGCCACAATTATGCGCGAACAAATGAAATTTAAATCACTGTCAAGTATCGGGCCGGGTGTCGGCTTCCTGGTTGGAATTGTATTGGCAATGATGGCCGGACCTATGGCGGCTGTTGCCGAGCCACTGGAATATTTTCTGGTTGATGGGGTGTCTTACGATCAAACGGTGCTGAAACCAGCCGAGGTTTTAGGCCATGATATTGGTGATCAACCAGCCCGCCATGATTTGATGGTTAGCTATATTCGCCAGCTTGCAGACAAGAACCCGCGCATGAAGGCCGAGACAATCGGTTATAGCCACGAAAATCGCCCTATCTTGTTCATAACGGTTAGTTCGCCTGAAAATCTGGCACGTCTTGACAGTATTAAGGCGAACCATTTGTTGCGCAGTGACCCGGCGCGGTCGGCGGAGGCATCCGACGACTTGCCGGTGGTCACATGGGTAAATTATGGGGTTCACGGGGCTGAATCAAGCGGCATGGATTCGGCGCTGCCAACCCTGTACCATCTGGCAGCGGCGCAGGA
>JAJFIT010000216.1 GCA_021774775.1 Alphaproteobacteria bacterium
ACCTCGATCGTGGTGGTATCAACGGCGCTGTCGCCCTTCATCGTCGGTCTGGCGCTGGAACGTGGTTACATGCTGACATCGGTGTTGGCTGCCGGTGCGGTGTCCTGCGTAGTTGCAATGGTTTTGGTGCTGCCGGTGGCGCTGCGGCCAACGTAAAAAGCCAGGGGTGCGGTTTTTCAGGGCTTCAGGTCGCCTTGTTCGTGCAAATAATCAATCGCTTCATCAATAGACTGTTCCAGCGGCACATTGCGGTAGCCCAGATCACTGATCGCGCGGTCAAAGTTTACCCGGTAGTTTTGGCAGCCAAAATAGGCTTCTTCCTTGGTAAGAGCCGGTCTTTTGCCGGTGATTTTTGAAACCAGCTCCAGAATGGCCGCATATAGCTTCAACAGTGTCGGTGAAATTGGTTTTTTCGGTGCGGGTTTGCCCAGTTTTTCAGCCGCCAGACTCAGGAATTCATGAAATGTGGCGTAAGGCCCGCCCAGAATATAATTCTGGCCGGTCTTACCGTGCTTGTAGGCACTCAGAATTCCTTCAGCCACCGCCCGGCCATTGGCGAAATTGCCGTTGCCCGGCGGTACGGCAGGCAGGCTGTCATCGGCGACCATCTTAATCATGCGAACCCAGTTCTGGTCATCGTACCGCCCGACAATGTCGGTCGGGTTAACAATGACGGCGTCCAGCCCTCGGTCTACCGCTTCCTTAACCTTGCGTTCAGCATAGGATTTGGTGCTGATGTAACTGACCCAGCTTTTGGCACCAAGGCGCGGTGTATGATCGTCAATGGTGCCTTCGTGCTCGCCGTAGGCAACGATTGATGACACATGAACCATGCGTTTGATCTGTTTATCCAGTGTTGTTTGCAGCAGCGCTGCTGTGCCTTCCACGTTGGTCCGGTATTGCCGGTCCGCTTCTTTGGACCAGGAGCTAACGTCTGCGGCCACATGAAAAACGCAGTCGGCGTCTGCAGGCAGGGATGCAGCAAGCGAGGCCGGGTTCATCAGGTCTGCCTCGACGAGAATAATGTCTTTGTCCAGCAGGGTTGCGGCCCGTGCCCGGTCACGCACGCCTGCGACAATGGTCCATCCATCCTCGCGCAAAACATCGACAAGATGTCTGCCAACAAACCCCGTTGCACCGGTTACAAACGCTTTAGGCATTGAATGTCCTCCAAATCAGGCTTGCAAGCTTAGTCACTTACCTATAGATGATCAGCGAATTGGGGACAATCGCAAGAATCGGCCGTGATCAAATAGATTATGGTTCAACAGACCATGAGCCGAATAGACCAAGACTGGAATAGAATAATGAACTTGCAGGCTGCCTTCAAAACCAAAAAATATTTTGTCCTTTTCCTTTTCCTGATGACCGGTTGGAGTGTGCCCGCGCTGGCCGCACCACCAGCGGGCCTGGAAGACATGCTGAAAACCGCCGCCGCCAAAGGCGATGAGCGTGCCTTCACCACCGTGCTTGCCACGGCGCTGGAGACATGGCCGGGCAGCAGGATAGATGTGCTCAAAATTGCATATGATCTGCAGCCAAGTTGGCTGGCCGCCAGCGACAGGCAAGAAGTTGTCGACGCTGCGCAAGCGGTCATCGACGCCGAGAAAAAGTCTCGCGACCGCGGTATCATCTGGTATCTGGACCCTTCCTTATGGAATGTCACTGCCCAGTTCGGCGCATCAACCAGCACCGGCGACACCGACGAACAGTCCGTTGCGCTCGGTCTGGCCATGAGCCGCAGTTTTGACAAGTGGGAACATGATATCAATCTGGATTTCGATTTTGCCCGCAGCAACGGCAACACCACGCGCCGCCGTATCCTGACCCGCCTTGATACGGTTTATAAAGCATGGGACAAAATTTATGTGGCTAACTATCTGGAAATTGATGTCAACCGCTTCTCCGGTTTTGATTATCGGTTGCTTGATAGCCTGGGTCTGGGAACCCAACTGCTCAAATCCGACCGCCAATCGCTGCGGTTGGAAGGCGGGCCGGGTGTTCGTTTCAATAAACTGGAAGCAACTGGCGCGACGTCAACCGAATTCCTCGGTCGTGTTTCCAGCACCTACGAGCTGAAGCTGACTGATAATATTGATTTTAAGGATCAAGCCTCTGCCGTTTTCGGTACGGGTTCGTTTACCTTTGATAACCGGGCCAGTATCGGCGCGCAGATCAATACCAGCCTGGCCGCGCGGCTGGCATTTCAGGTGCAGTATGATTCCGATGCACCTGCTGGTGCCGCCCCGTGGGACACCATCACCCGCGCAACCCTCGTATACAAGTTTTAGGGTTTATAATTTTAGAACCAAATTCGGTGCGGGCTACAGCCCAGCGGGCCCGGACCGGTTCTGTATTATCGTCTGATGGCACCCTGTAGCGTACCAGCCTCGCTGTAGTCCTTTAAGGCATCCAGAATTTTTGGGTATTACGCCCGCCAATTTTCGCCAGCGGCTGAAACGCGCCAGGGCTGACCTTCAAAATTTTCCGGATGGTCAATGCGGGTTGGTTAACCCGGAAAACGCCTGTCGCTACCCCAAAAAACCCGTGCATTCATCGCCGCCGGTATAGTCAGCGACGCAAGCTGATGTATTTCAGGTGAGATTGCAGTTTCCTACAATTTGTGGCCCGGCGTTGGCACAGCCAGATAGTGGTCCATGCCGTATATCTCCAGATCCTGTGCCGCGCGCTTCATCAGGTTTTGGAACCAGGTATGGGCCGGGTGGTTGGTCAGGCGTTTATGCCAGACGAGGGTCATGCCGATAATGTCGGAGGGCGGCTGTACCGGGCTCGGGACCACATGCAGATCAAAGAAGTTCCCGCATTTTTCCGCGAGGCGGCTTGGCATGGTCAGGATCATATCGCTGGAAAGCACAATCATCGGCGCGGAGCCGAAGTTGTTCACTGTCATCACCACCCGGCGATTAAGCCCGATCTTTTGCAGTTGATCATCGACAAATCCATGAGAATCGCCGCGCGGCGACACCAGCAGATGGCGCGCTGCTGCATATTCCTCCAGCGGTAGCTCGCTATATTTGGCCAACGGGTTGTCGGGCCGCATCATACAGACAAATGTTTCGCAGCCCAAACGCAGGGAGTTGAACTGATCGGGAACCTCACCCAATGGGTTGATGCCATATTCCGCACGCTGTGCGTCCAGTTTTTCGAAAAACCGGCCTTCAATCGGAATGGTGTGGATGTTAACGCCGGGCGCTTCGTTGCTGATATAAGTGGACAGGTAGGGCAACAGCGTCATGGTTGAATAATCGGTCGCCGCGACAGTGAAGGTGCGTTCGGCGGTCGCGGGATCAAAAGCGATAGGGTTCAGCGCTTCCTCAATTTCCATCAGCGCAGTGCGTACCGGCAATGCCAGCTCCAATGCGCGCGCCGTCGGGCGCATACCATCATGCCCGCGAACAAACAGGTCGTCTTTTAGCGTATGTCTCAACCGGTTAAGGGCATTGGAAACAGCAGGTTGCGACATGCCGATCTTGGTGCCCGCGCGCGTTGCATTGCGCTCGCTCATCACCGCGTCAAAGACCAGCATCAGGTTGAGATCAATACCAGCTAAATTCATAATGTGAATATCCAAAGTTTCATTTATCAATTTGAATAATGTAGGAGCCTGCCCATATAGATGCAAGTTCAATGAAGACGCTTCCCCCTCGCGGGTCCGGGTTTTTCCCCATGTCGGTATTGTCGCAGGGTGCTGTAAGCCCTCCAATTTATGGTACAGTGCGAACCACATAACCCGGACCCGCGTTTAAGGAAGACAGAAGGCATTAGCAGGAGCATAATATGCCCAAAACGATGACAGCGATGGACGAGTTTGCGGTTAAGTTGGCGAACAGGGTTATCAACTGGCGCTGGCTGGTAATCCTAGCGACACTGGTTGTTACAGGGATAGTTTTTACTGGCACCGCCAACTTAGGCTTTTCCAATAATTACCGCGACTTTTTTTCGGAAAGTAACCCTGAACTTCAGGCGTTTGAAGATTTTCAGGACACCTACACCAAAAATGATAATTTCCTTTTCATCATCGTGCCTGAAAGCGGCGATATTTTCACCAATCCCACGCTGTCGCTTGTTGAAGAATTAACCGAAAAATCCTGGCAGATACCTTTCAGCAGCCGTGTCGACAGTATCTCAAACTTTCAGCACACCCGGGCTGAAGAAGACGATCTGATCGTTGAAGATTTGATTGCAGGCGCTGCTGACCTGAGCGCCGCGGAGATTGAAGACAAGCGTGCGGTTGCGCTGGCTGAACCGTTGCTCAACGGTCAACTTGTCGCCACCGACAGCAGGGCTGTTGCGGTGAATGTGGTTGTTCAATACCCACAGCTTGATATGAACGAAGTACCAAACACGGTCGCGTTCGTGCGGGCTGTTCGCGACGAGATGAAGGCAAAATATCCGGGCCATGATATCCTGTTAACCGGCGTTTCCAGCCTGAATGTCGCCTTTCAGGAGGCCGGGTTCAACGATGTCATCAACATGATACCGATGATGTATCTGTTGCTTATCGCGCTTATGGTTGTCAGCGTCAGATCAATTTCCGGCACCTTTACAACAGTGCTCATGATTGCATTTGCGTCGCTGATCGGTATGGGCGCTGCCGGGTTTGCCAGCGTTGCGCTGACGCCGATCTCCCTGTCGGCCCCGACAATTATTCTTACCCTCGCGATCGCTGACGCGGTGCATATATTGATAACCATGCGTAACAGCATGCGCGTGGGTATGGATAAGCGTTCAGCCCTTATTGAAAGTGTGCGGGTGAATTTCCTTGCGATAATGGTGACATCGCTCACGACAGCCATCGGTTTCCTGGCGCTGAATTTCTCTGACGCGCCGCCTTTCTGGCATTTGGGTAATATCGCTGCTGTTGGCATCGTTGCCGCATGGCTGATGTCGGTTACTTTCCTGCCCGCAATGCTTAGTCTGCTGCCGATAAAGGCACCTAAACCATCTGACGACGGTGGTAGTGCTTTCTTTGGCAGGCTGGCCGAGTTTGTTGTGGCCCATAACAAGAAACTATTATACGGCATTGGCGCAATTGCAATCGCCCTGATGGCAGCCGTGCCGCAGATTGAGTTTAACGATCAATGGACCGAATATTTCGATGAAGGCATCGAATTTCGCCGCGATTCAGACGCTTCCATCGAATATTTCGGCTTCTATCCCATTGAGTTTTCGGTTTTGGCACCCGGCGAAGGCGGTGTCAGTGAGCCTGAGTATCTGGCCAAACTTGATGAGTTTGCCGACTGGCTGCGTGTGCAACCAAATGTTACGCACGTTTATTCAATCTCGGACATCATGACGCGGCTGAACAAAAACATGCACGGAGATGATCCGTCTTGGGACAAGCTGCCTGACGACCGCGAGCTGGCTGCGCAGTATCTCTTGTTGTATGAAATCTCGCTGCCTTACGGGCTTGATCTCAATGACCGGATCAACATCGACAAGTCGGCCAGCCGGGTTACCGCAATGCTGACCAACACGTCGACAACGGATACCAAAATTTTCCTTGATAGCGCCACGGATTGGCTCACGGAAAATGCACCCGATTATATGAAACCAACGGTTCCAACCAGCGCGCAGGTGATGTTCACCTATGTTGCCGAACGAAACGTGGAGAGCATGATTGCCGGTAATATTATTGCCGTTCTGGCGATTGGACTGGTGATGATATTTGCGCTTCAGTCCGTGAAGCTTGGGGTGTTGTCCATCATCCCCAACGGGTTACCAATTGTGGTGGCGTTCGGCGTGTGGGCAGTTCTGGTTGGCACTGTCGGTTTCTCTGTTGCGGCGGTTGCCAGTGTATCGCTCGGCATCGTTGTCGATGACACGGTACATTTTCTGGCCAAATATGTGCGCGGCATCCGCGAAAAAGGCTATGACCGGGCAGGGGCAATCAAATATGCGTTCGAAACTGTGGGCAGCGCGCTGGTGGTCAACACGGTGATTTTGGTCATCGGTTTTGCCTATCTCGCCACGTCAGCCTTCAAAATCAACGCTGACATGGGCCTTTTGACCGCGCTTGCTATCAGCCTCGCGCTCATCTTTGATTTCCTGTTCCTGCCAGCTTTGTTGTTGCGCGGTAGCAGCCGCTTTGTCGCAGGGTCAACCAATACGAACGACAGCAATAAAGGAATTGAAAATGCTTAAAATCAATCAACTGACTTTGGCCGCAAAGGCCACCTTCGTGGGCTCTGCCCTTGTGGTCGGTGCAGGTTTCCCTGCAACATACGCAGACGAGGCGTCCGAAGCAAAAGGCCATGAGATCGCCGCCCGGTCCGACCGATCCGACAACGGCTTCACCAGCTCGGAAGTGTCTGCTGTGATGACCTTGACCAATAAGGCGGGCAAGACCAGCACGCGCGAACTATCGTTCAAAACGCTCGAGCGCGAGAGTGAAAATGTTGGCGACAAAGGCCTGACGGTTTTCTCAACCCCGCGCGACGTGAAGGGCACAGCGCTGTTGTCGCATGCCCAGATACTCACGCCCGACAATCAATGGCTTTATTTGCCGGCGCTCAAGCGGGTGAAACGTATTTCCAGCGCTAACAAGTCCGGACCGTTTGTTGGGTCCGAGTTTGCTTTTGAAGACTTCACCTCAACCGAGCTGAACAAATACAGCTATGATTATGTGGGCGAAGACACATTCGGCGGCATGAGCGTTGACGTTATCGAGCGCTTCCCGCTTTATGCAAAATCAGGTTATACCAAGCAAGTGGCCTTGATTGATCAGCAAGTGTTCCAAACCCGCAAGATTGATTTTTACGATCGCAAAGGCGCGCACTTAAAAACCCTGACACTCAGTGACTACCGCGAATATGACGGTGGCATCTGGCGCGCGCACAGGCTGGAAATGGTCAATCACCAGACCAACAAATCCACCACACTGACCTACAGCGACTATGCGTTCAAAACCGGGCTGAAAGATGCTGACTTTGTTAAAGGCGTGCTGAAGCGCATTCGCTAACAGCTGGACCTTCTGGTTATGAAAAAATTTAATGCAGGTGTAATTCTGGCTGCCGCTACTTCGTCTCTGGCTACATCTGCGGCGGCGGCAGACTTCGACCTGTCCGGCTCACTGGGCGCGGAAAACCGCCTGTTCCTTGAAAGGCCAACGCTGCCCGGCCCGCTGCAAACCTATCAGGGCTCGCTTGAGCTTGAGCTGGACGCCCGCTGGTCGCTCGCTGGCGGCAAATGGGACATTGTGGCTGTCCCCTATGCCCGCCTTGATGGCCGCGATACTGGCCGCACCCATTTTGATGTGCGCGAGGCCTATGTGCGCTATAACGGTGACACGGTCAGCGTGCGTGCCGGACTTGGCCGGGTTTTCTGGGGCGTGGCGGAAAGCGTGCATCTGGTTGATATCATCAACCAGTCTGACGCGGTTGAAGACATCGACAATGAAGACAAGCTTGGCCAGCCGATGATTGAGGTTTCGGTTCAGCGCGATTGGGGTTTGATTACCGGCTATGTGCTTCCAGCCTTCCGCAAGCGTACCTTTCCCGGAGCGGGTGGCCGCCTGGGGTTGCCGCTGCCGGTCGAAAATAATCTGGCCCGCTTTGATCAGGGCGCAGACGATGCCTCTGATGTGGGTTTTGCCTTGCGCTACAGTCATTATTTCGGCGACTGGGATGTGGGCCTGTCGGTGTTTAGCGGTGCCAGCCGGGAACCGCGCTTTGTCCTGAACACCGGGGCTGCTGCCTTCGCCCCCTTTTACGACGACATCACGCAGTACGGCATTGATGTTCAATACACCAATGAGGCCTGGCTTTGGAAATTGGAGGGCATCATCCGGGACACACCGTTCGAAACTTTCACAGCGGCTGTCGGCGGCGTTGAATATAGCTTCTACGGTATCACACAAAGCGGTGCCGATCTGGGGATTATTGCCGAGTTTCAGTATGATGGTCGCAGCGAAAACCCCTTGATTGCGCCGTTTACAATTGCCGACAATGATGTGATGGCGGGCCTCAGGTATTCAGCCAACGACAGCGCAGACAGCTCTGTGCTTTTGGGCGTGGTCACCGACATTGACGACGCATCAATGTCAGGTATCGTTGAGGCCACAACCCGCTTCGGTGACAATTGGATCGGCGAAATTGAAGGCCGCTTTTTCATGAATGTCGACCCGGACAACACGCTGTTTGGCTTCAGGGACGACAGCCATATCATGCTGCGATTGACCCGGTATTTTTAGGGCG
>JAJFIT010000217.1 GCA_021774775.1 Alphaproteobacteria bacterium
TGGCAGGCCGTTTAATGTGAACTCGCCCAAACAGCTGGGTGAAATACTTTTTGACGACATGGCGCTGCCGGGCGGCAAGAAATCATCAAAAACCGGCGCGTGGCAAACCAACGTGGATGTGCTGGAGCGACTGGCAGGCGAGGGCTACACCATGCCGCAAAAGGTGATGGAATACCGCCAGTTTTCCAAGTTGAAAAGTACCTATACCGACGCGCTGGTGGCGCAGGTGAACCCGCGCACTGGCCGGGTGCACACCAGCTTTCATATGGCGTCAACCACAACCGGGCGATTGTCGTCCAACGACCCCAATTTGCAGAATATTCCGATCCGCACCGCAGAGGGCCGTAAAATTCGCCGCGCCTTCGTGCCCGAGGACGGCAATATTCTGATTGCAGCAGACTATAGCCAGATCGAGCTGAGGATACTCGCGCATATCGCCGACATCGGCGCACTGAAAGATGCCTTCGCCGCCAGTACCGATATTCATGCCATGACCGCGTCCGAAGTGTTCGGCGTGCCCATCGATGGCATGGACCCGATGGTGCGTCGTCAGGCCAAGGCTATCAACTTTGGCATTATATACGGTATTTCAGCTTTCGGCTTGGCGCGCCAGCTGGACATTGGCCGCAAGGAAGCCCAGGGCTATATCGACGCCTATTTCGAAAAATTTCCTGGCATCCGCGCCTATATGGATAAAACCATCGAGTTCGGAAAAGAACACGGCTATGTGGAAACTCTATTTGGCCGCAAATGCCACATCCGCGCGCTGCGTGAGAAAAACCCGATGCATCGGGGCTTTGGTGAGCGGGCGGCGATCAACGCGCCAATTCAGGGCACCGCCGCCGATGTTATTCGCCGCGCGATGATCCGCATGCCGTCTACGCTGCTGGAAAATGATTTATCAGATGTGCGCATGTTGTTGCAGGTGCACGATGAACTGGTTTTTGAATGCCCGACCGGCATGGAGGAACGCGCCATTCCAGTGATCCGTGATGTGATGGCTGAGGCCTGCAATCCTGCGCTTGAGTTAAGCGTGCCCCTGGTAGTGGATTGCGGGACCGGTCAAAACTGGGAGGAAGCCCACTAGGGTCAGGGCCCATTAATCTGATTGCCGTCAGGGCAGCAAAACTGAAGCTCACTCTCGGGCGCAGACATTAAAAAAGGATGGCCAAGGCCACCCTTTTTTGGTTCTTTGATTATACGCTGTCCTAGAAATCGTATGACAGAGACACACCCCATAGACGCGGCGCACTGGCATAGCCATTCACAGTTCCGGCCTGAATAACACCGGGGAAGGCGCTGAGAAAATATTCGTCATTGAAAATGTTGCGGGCAAATACAGATACGCCGACGCCGTTTTCAAAGGTAATTCCCGCGCTGGCGTTGAACTGGTTCACTTCCCTATCAACACCTGGAATATTGTCCACAACCTGAACGTCACTTTCATAAAGCCAGTCTGCACGAATATAACCAAATGCACCATTTTCGAACTGGTGATTATAGGTAGCAGATGACGTTATGCTGAACTCATGAATACCAGCCGGGCGCGTGCCCGAGATATCACCGTTCACACTGTTGGTGAACTCATCATACAATGGGTCCAGATAGGTACCAGCGAATGTCAGGGTCAGCTCGTCAATCGGTGTCCAGGTCGCATCCATTTCAACACCCTTGCTTGACTGTTTGCCCGCGTTACCAAGCACAAAACCGGCACCGGTAAAGATGTTCGACTGGAAGCCTTTAAGGGTTTGGTCGAAGATAGCAATATTGATCGCACCGCGGTCATAGCGGGCTTTTATGCCAATTTCATAAACCGTGGCTTCCTCTGGCGCCGCAAACAGGGTTCCGTACGCCTGGTTCACTTGCGTCAAACCAGCGGCTTCAAGAGCGGATTGGTTAGCAGGAAACGGACGAGCATCCCGCGACAGATTCCAGGACGTTGCCTTATAACCGGTTGCCGCACTGAAATAAACATTCACATTGTCGGTCATTTCATACGCCAGACGCGCAGTCCATGTCAGCTTGTCGTCAGATGACTTGCCGTCCTGAACCGAGTTCGGGAATGCCAGGAACTGCGGCTGGAACTGCAGCGGGCCGAAGCCAGTAACAATAGGAGCGATCGCCGCATTAATCGCGCCAGATGTTCCGGGTGCAACGGACTCGATAAAGGCAATATTAGCAGGCGTTGGTGCCAAGCCTGTTGAGCCAAAGAATGCAGCACCGAAGAAATTATCCTGCAAACTGGCGGATGAGAAGGCGTCTCCGTTGACAGTGCTACCGGTTACGGTTTTCTTGTCATTGGTATAGTTCAGTCCACCGGTTAGCGTCGTACGGTCATTGATATGGATATCAACCGTCGCAAACAGGGAATAGGCTTCGTTGTCCTGAGTGAAAGTCTCGCGGGTCACTGTATCGCCTGAGAATGACGAGCCGGCAGGAATACCTAGAATTTGCTCAATTGTCGCTCCGCCAAACCCTGGGAACGGACCATCAAAGAAGAATGGGCTTGCGCCTCCGGTTGCCAACAGGCTTACATACGGGCGGGCAGCATCGCCGTATTCAAGGCCCTGCACCTGCGTGATGTCTTCCTTGAAGTAATAACCACCAATCATCCAGTCCACGTCATTTTCGCCGGTCGATGTCAGGCGAATTTCCTGCGTGTAGGTATCGATATTGGCTTCATTGAAGGCGCTGTCGAGAATTTCGAGACTGGTATAGTCAGGCTCACTGTCATTAAGCGCATCATTGCTGCGATAGGATGAAATCGAGGTGATAGACCAAGTGTCAAAATCAATGTCGGCCTGCAACGAGATGCCGCCGTCTTCAATTTTATTGATCGGAATTTCAGTAACCGGCGAGGTGTAGGAGAACGGATTAGCGTCATCCAGAACAAACCCACCCAGCGCCTGAATAATACCAGCGGTCGGTCCATTAACAATGTTGGTTACCGCACAGCAGATTTCGTCAATTTCACTGTAATCCGCGATAAGACGGAAAGTAACGCTGTCGGTTGGCTCCCACAGGGCCTGGGTGCGCACGTTAAAGCGATCACGGTCATTGAGATCTGGCACACCGGCATCCAAAGATTCGGTATAACCGTCACGCTTGTTCCAGCCACCAGACAGGCTGACTGCAAATGTATCTGACAGACCGCCGGTTACATATGCTTTCACCAGTTTCTGGTCATAGTTGCCGTATTGAACTTCAACCCGGCCTTCTGCGTCGTAGGACGGGGCCGCGGTCACAACGCTGATTACGCCAGCAGATGCGTTTTTACCAAACAGGGTACTTTGCGGGCCGCGCAGAACCTCAACACGTTGCAGGCGCGGCAGGTCACCAATCGCTGCCGCAGAACGAGAGCGGTAAACGCCGTCAATGAACACACCAACCGATGGCTCGATGCCTGCGTTGTTGGCACCGTTACCAAACCCCCGGATCACAAAGTTTGTGTTCGACGAAGTTTGCAGCGTGGTCACCCGAAGGGACGGCACGATTGACTGCAGGTCAGAGATGTCAAGCACACGGGCTTTTTCAATTGTGTCTGCGCCGGTAACAGAAACCGCGATCGGC
>JAJFIT010000218.1 GCA_021774775.1 Alphaproteobacteria bacterium
CCCGGCTCGAGCTTGCCATCCGGGACAAAAAGCCTATCTTGTCAGAGGAATGACCCTCTTTTGATGAAATGAGCACGCCATGACCTCTATCTATGACTTTAGCGCCGACCTGTTGAACGGCAAAGATCAGCCGTTATCCGACTATGAAGGCAAGGTTGTGCTTATTGTCAATACTGCCTCCAAATGTGGCTTCACGCCCCAGTTTGAGGGGTTGGAGAAGTTATACGGCGACCTCAAGGGCCAGGGGCTGGTAATCGCCGGTTTTCCCTGCAACCAGTTTGGTGCGCAAGACCCCGGCAGCAATGACCAGATCGGCGAATTTTGCCAGATCAATTACGGTGTCAGTTTCCCGATGTTCTCAAAAATTGATGTAAACGGCCCCAGGGCCGACCCGCTTTACAAATATCTGAAGGCTGAAAAACCCGGCCTGATGGGCTCGCGGCGCATCAAGTGGAACTTCACCAAATTTCTGGTCAACCGCGACGGCAAAGTGGTCAAGCGCTTCGCCCCCACCGATACCCCGGGTGCGATCCGCAAATCTATCGAGGCGCTGCTTTAGGTAAAGCCCAGATCTTTAGCTATTTTTTGTACGATTTGGTCTCTGTCGGGCGCAAACTTATTCACCATATTATTGTATTGTCTGAGAGTTTCCGCCTCAGCCTTTTCGGGTGAGCCCGACGCAAAAGGCGGGTGTGGGTCATACTCCAGACTTAGCTGAATGAATTTGGCGTAGGCCTCGCCTCGAATTTCTGCGGCTAACGCCAGACCAAAATCGATGCCAGAGGTAACACCACCACCGGATGCCCTGTTGCGGTCAAAGACAATTCGTTCTGCAGTTGGAATGGCACCAAAGTAGGCAAGCTGGTCGCGCGATGCCCAATGACACGCTGCCCGGTACCCTTTCAACAGTCCTGCTGCGCCCAGAATAAGCGAGCCTGTACATACGCTGGTGACCCACGTCGCTGATGCGGCAATTTCCTTGACCCAATCAAGTGAGCGCGTGTCCTTCATGACATCCAGTGTTCCAAATCCACCGGGCACACACAGGATATCTGCGGCTTTGACTTGCATCATTGTCGCTGTCGGCAAAAGGGGAAATCCGCTATCGGTCGAAACCGGGTTCAAGTCCTTTGCCACCAAATGTACAGTTGTATTCCCTAGTCGTGAAAGAACTTGTGCAGGCCCCATGAGGTCCAGCTGCGTAATGCCGTCAAACATAAGGAAAGCGATAGATATTGGTGGTTGATCGGACAAGGTGTTCTCCCAAGCTGTCAATAAAGGGGCTTCAACAATTGGTTAGTCAGTCTTTTCTGCTGCTTCAGCGTCTTTGGCGGCTTGCACCATGGCGCGCACGTCGGCGCGCATCATAGCGGCGTCATAAATAATACCGTCCTTGATGGTGTATTTCACGCCGCCGACCCGTTCAACCTCGCCGCTGGCATCATTCAGCCGCATGTGGCCGGTTCCGTATAGCACCTTGAGGTTATTGATCGGGTTTTCGTTCACAATCACCATGTCGGCCAGTTTGCCCACCTCAATGCTGCCAAGGTCCGCCTCGCGGCCGATCAGCTCTGCGCCGTTGATCGTGGCAGATTGCAACACTTCCAGCGGGTGGAACCCGGCCTCCTGCAACAGCTCCAGCTCGCGGATATAGTCAAAGCCAAACAGCTTGAAGATAAAGCCGCTGTCCGAGCCAGCAGTTACCCGTCCGCCGCGGTTTTTATAGTCGTTGACGAACGTCATCCATATATCAAAGTTGTTTTTCCAGTCGATCTCGTCCTGCGTGGTCCAGTCAAAATGATAGCTGCCGTGCAGCACCCGGTTGGGCTGGAAAAACCGCCATACCGACGGCAGGGTGTATTCGTCATGCCAGTCTGCGGTGCGGGCGCGCATCACGTCGCGGTTGGCTTCATAAATCGTGAAGGTGGGGTTGAGAGTGAAATCAAGCGCCAGCAGCTCGTCCATCACTGCATTCCATTTGGCGCTACCGGGCCTGGCGGCTTGTCGCCACAGGCGTCCGGCCTCGCCGAAGCGGTCTTGTTCGTTGGCATAATTATAGTCCAGCGGATAATCCTGGATCACTTTGTCGTCGAACAGCGCCTCGGGCAGGCCGTACCAATGTTCCATCGAGTTCAGGCCCCAGCGCGCGCTGGTGAGCACATTCACCCGGGCAACGGACAGCTGGGCGTGGTGGAAGGCTGTGCGCAGGCCTTGCTTTTTAGCCTCGCCGAAGGCGGCTTCCAGAACCCGTGGGTGGCCACCGAAAAATTTGATGCCGTCCGCGCCGCGTTTTTTGATGGCTTTCACCCAGTCGCGGGCTTGTTTTGCGGTCGAAAACCCGGTTGGGAAGGCGCAGTGCACTATCAAACGCGGGGCGGTGATTTTATTTTTGGCAGAGCGTTCTTTTTCGCTAATCGTATAGCCAGCCCCGAGCCCGCAGCCAACTTCACGGCTGGTGGTGATGCCGTGGCTTAACCACAGCTTGAAAATATAGTCCATCGATGGCATATCGCCGGTCAGGCCCCATAGCTGATTACCGATGTGGCTGTGGCTGTCGATCAGCCCGGGCAGGATATAGCTGCCGCTGGCGTCAATCTCATGGTCGCCTATTGCCGGGCGGCCTTCGGGTCGGATCGGCACGCCGGGGTTGCCGACAAGCTTGATTTCGCTGATGCGGTTATTCTCGATCACAATGTCCACCGGCCCGATGGGCGGTGAGCCGGTGCCGTCAACCATGGTTGCACCGCGGATCACCATGCGTTTGAACGGGCCTTGGCTCAGGCGGGCTTCACGCGGGCTGGCCACTTGTGGCAGTTTTTTGATTGATTGCGCGCGTTCATCGCCCACCGGCACTTTTTTGTCCTGCGCTGTTGCATTGCTGGTTATCGACCCCGCAAGCAATGCCGCAAAAATAACTGTGAATTTCATGATCTGAGCCCTCCCTTAGTCTTTCTTACTCAATAGGCGCGATGCAACCAAGCATAGTTTGCATTCCAATCCCAAAGCTGGCTATTGCACCCGGCGGTTTATAGCCTTAGGGCTATACAGCTGGCGTCTTGCTATAAGTCGCAACGGGAGGGCTTTATGACAGATAACAAGCAACCGACTTTTTCCAGTCGGTTCGCCTTTATTCTTGCGACCGCGGGGTCTGCAATCGGGCTGGGTAATATCTGGAGCTTCACCTATGTTGCCGGAAAAAACGGCGGTG
>JAJFIT010000219.1 GCA_021774775.1 Alphaproteobacteria bacterium
AGGTGCAGGTATTTATGATTACGATGAAGGCAGCAGGGTGCCCAAGCCATCGCAATTGGTGATGGACATCATCGAAGAAGAAAGCGCCAAGCTTGGTATTGAACGCACCGGTAAGTCCGACGAAGACATTGTCGAACGCAGCGTGTTGGCGCTGATCAACGAAGGGGCAAAAATCCTGGGGGAGGGTATTGCATACCGCGCCAGCGACATCGATGTGGTCTATGCTAATGGGTACGGCTTCCCGCCATATCGCGGCGGTCCCATGCATTACGCCGATCAAATGGGTTTGGCTGAGGTCTATGCGAAAATATGCGAAAACGCTGAAAGATACGGTGATCGCTGGTGGAAACCAGCGCCGCTGCTCAAGGAACTGGCTGAAGCAGGAAGTTCATTCGCTGAATATGATCGTAAAAACGCCAGGTGAGGCAAAATGGAAGTGGGGAATAGAGAATGACTGACTATTTGAACGAAAAATTTGGCCTTAAGGGCAAAGTGGCAATGGTTGTTGGTGCATCGTCCGGCATTGGCGCGCAGTTTGCCCGCGCTCTCGCTCGGGCCGGGGCTGATGTGGTGCTCGGCGCGCGCCGCGCGGAAAAAATTGAGGCACTGGCGCAGGAAATTGCAGACGAGACAGGTGTCCGTACTCTCGCCGTTTCGATGGATGTAACCGACCCGGACAGCGTTGTTAAAGCTTTTGACGCAGCAGAGCAGACTATCGGCACCTGTACGGTTGTTTGCAATAATGCGGGCCTGGCAATCCCCAATTGGGCGCTGGAAGACACAGAAGAAGATTGGGACATTACAATGAATACCAATCTAAAAGGCATGTGGCGCGTTGCACGCGAGGCAGCAAAACGGATGATGACCGCAGGCACTGGTGGCTCTATCATCAATACAGCCTCAATTCTGGGGCTGGGCGTTGGGCCCATGCAGACAACCTATTCGATCAGCAAGGCTGGTGTTGTGCAGATGACACGGGCGCTGGCACTTGAGTGGCAACGCTTTGGTATTCGAGTTAACGCCATTTGCCCCGGATATTTCAAAACCGAGATCAATGCCGATTTCCTCGATAGCGACCACGGACAGCAAATGGTGAAGCTAACCCCGGCGCGGCGGGTCGGCAGACTGGAAGAGTTGGAAGCACCTATGTTGATGCTGGCCAGCGATGCCTCAAGCTTTACAACCGGTGTTGCTTTGCCGGTGGACGGGGCCCACACCGTGCGCCTTGCATAATATCCAGGACGTTATCCAATAAAAAAGCGGGGGCAAATGCCCCCGCTTTTTTTATGTCTTCGCAGTTCTAGAAGCGGTAGCGAATACCAAACTGAATGCGGTAGGCAGACGGTATGCGCGCAATGTTTGGATTTGCTGCAGACGCCGTTGCTGCGCTGGAAGGAGTTAAGACATACTGCGAACCATCACCGCTAACGGCAACATTAGCGAGCGGAATGTTCGATGGCTGGAAGATCGCATCCAAACGGCCCCAGTCGCTATCAATCAGGTTGCCCAGGTTTTCGATGTCGAGGATAAGTTCGACCTTGTGGCCGTTCATCACTTCGATTTCCTGAAGGAAGCGCATGTTCACCTGGTTAACCCAACCGGTTTTACATGAATTACGCGGTATAATTTCGCCGCGGAAATCAGATAGACATTCGTCACCGTCAATTAACTGGTCAAGGCTGGACAGGAAGCTTGGGTCGCCGGTAACAATTGGGTCGGTTATGCCTGTCGGTACGTAGAAGAGGTTCACACCAGGATTGTCAGGTGTTGATTCATCAGCGAGGTTGTTGCCGCCGAACGGTGTGCCTGCACCGTTGAAGACATAGCTGAAGTTACGACCAGAGCGACCACTATAAACAAAACTTAATTGAGTTTTGTTGTCATCCCAGATTTCCCTCTCCCAGGACACCGTTGCGGTTACAAGATTTGGAACTTCAAACTTGGATGTTGAAAGATCAGCATCCTGAAGGTCACGCTGTGGATCAAAGGCGTATGACTCGAAGTTGATGAAACGGTTGTACGAGCGAACGTCTTTAACTGACTGATGGGTGTAACCAAAAGTGGTTGAGAAGAGACCGAAGTCAGTATCAAAGTCTTTCTCAACATCAAAAGAAAGGATGGTGCTGTGACCCTGCTTAGTATTGGTTACGATATAGTCGGCGCAGTTGAAGAAAGTTCCGCAGGTATCAGTATTGTTATAGATTGGACGGCCGTCTGGGGCTGTACCAATTTGCTGGCGACGGCCTTCAGTGATGTCGTATCCGTTTGCAACACTTGTGTAGATAACTTCGGCTGACAAGCGCCAGTCATCACCCATGCCCCAATCTGAGAAGTCTGCGACATAATCAAACGCGAGATTATATTTCCAGCTTGAAAGCAGCTCGAAATCAGGGTGGATGGCATCGACGTCGAAGTCTGGATTAGGACCAACACCAAAACCAATCGCATCTACGACAGCGTTATTATCAGGCAGGTTTTGACCGATTTGGTCGAGCTGGCCTTCAATGAAATCACCGAAGAAATCAGCGAAGAATGCTGCGAATGTCCGGGTGATACCGTTACCGGAGTAGCTGTTTGACAGCATGATCAACGGTGTGCCGCCACCAAATTTACCGGCGCCACCACGAACAGTCAGGCGGTCAGATGCGTCCCAGTTAAACCCAAAGCGTGGCAAAAACAGGTCTTTACCGTCCAGGTTTTCAGTATTGTCGAACCCATTTCGGGCGGTGAAGTTGGTATTGAGAGGCACTTCATCACTGTTGTGCATCCAGTCGTAACGGAGACCGAATTTAAAGGTCAAAGTATCTGTTGCCAGCCACTCGTCCTGTATATACAGCGTGTTTGTGTCGAGCGAGAAGACGCCGCGAGCATCATCAACATTACCATTGTTTGAACCACCGATAAGCGCAATGAATGGGTTTCGTGCTTCCAGGTCATCAAGATTGAGGAATACCACCTGGCCACGTGAGAACGGCAGGAATAGGTTATCAACACTGTTATGCTCTTGCTCGAAGCCAGCTGTCAGGGTGTGGTTTCCTGCTGTGTAGTCAGCTTTGAACTTGAAAAGACGTGATGTATTGTCGAGCGTATTAGCATGGCGGAAACGGTCACCACCAGCAGCGATCGTGCCGCCACCAGCTGTGGTGATCGCGAAGTCAGGTGTCGAGCTATCGATACTAACCTGACGGTTCTTCACATCTTTATAGCCTACTTTTAGCTCTGTGGAGAAGTTATCGGTCCAATCAGAGAATAATTGGAAGCTATAGCTATCAAGGCGCTCGTTGATATTGTAACGGCCAGAGTTCAGGACCGCCAGTTCCGGGAAGTCATCGAAGATAACGTCGTCATCAGCACGTTGATAGGTGGCAGATGCGCGGTGATAGTCGTTGATGTTCCAGTCGATCTTCAGCAGAATTTTTTCACTGCTGTCGTCGTCTGTTGTTGCAAACGGGCCAGCGTCAAAACCGTAAACATCCTGGAAAATTTGACGCGCCCTGTCGACATCTGCCTGGGTTACACCAGGGATATTGTCGATGGTTTGCGTATTGGCAGGGCGGGTTGTTTCAAACTTCTCATAGTTGGCAAAGAAGAATAATTTATCTTCAATGATCGGGCCGCCAAGTGTGGCGCCGTAGGTTTTTTCGTCGAAGTCACCAATCGCCAGGTCTTCGCCTTGGCTAGTGTTGCCAGTCAGGCCATCATCGGTATAGAAACCGTAGGCGCTGCCATGAAACTCGTTGGTGCCTGATTTGGTGACAATATTGATGTTGCCGCCGAGGAAATTACCGTAGGTCACGTCGAACGGTGCAACATTCACATTAATCGCACCAATGGCGTCGATCGAAATTGGTGCGCGCTGAGTCGCAGATGCGTTCAATGACAGGCCAAAGTTATCGTTCTGGGCAACGCCGTCAATTGTTACGCTGTTAAAGCGGAAATTTTGACCGGCGATGGACACAGCGGGGCCGCGCGGTACACTGTTGTCGACCAGAATTTTCGAATCTGTCGCCAGCGTACTGACAAAGTCACGCGAGACTGATGGTGTCGCATCTATTTGGCGGCGCCCGAAATCTCTTCCGGGGCCGGTGCGCAGGCCAGAGAAGGCGCGCTGGGCGGTCACTACGATTTCCTCCAACGCCTCGCCGCCAACGCCGCTGGCGCGGGCTACAAGGAAGACAACTTCGGTTTCACCCAGTTCAAGGAAAAGATCGCTCACATTGCTGACAGTATTGGCTACCGCCCGACTGCCATCGGTTAATCGCACGATGTAAGGTCCGCCAACCGGCAAGCCTTTAGCGCTGACCAAGCCAGTGGCGTTGGTGACCCGATTGACAACGCGACCAGTTGGCACATGTTCGATTGTAACGGATACGCCTGCAAGATTGTCGCCTGCCGCGTCTTCGACAACAACACGAATGTTGGAAGAGGTGGACTGGGCGATTGCCGCCGTGCCCATTGCCACGGCAGTGGAGGCCACCGACGCGAGCAATGCAATTCGTCTGATATTTTTCATGTTATTCCCTTGAGCTCTTTTCGTTAAGTTTCTTCAGGTTTTAATGATTCCACCCGGTAAACTTTAGTTATTAGTGTGTGTTTAAATTTTCACTCGAAACAGACGTTCAAGCGAGGCGTAACAGGGGCCAAGCTATAACTGGAGCTTATTCTATGTATCCTGACTAACGAGTCAAGAATGTATCATAAAAAGGCAAAAAAAAGCAGGGGCACTCGCCCCTGCTTTCGGAATTTCGACTATTTAGGTGACTTAAAAGTCCACGCGGAACGCTGCACCCATAACCCGTGGTTCGTTAAAGAAAGCTGTCAGGTTATTGAAGTCAATGCCACCTTTGATGTTGGCTTCGTTGGTGATGTTGCGACCGAAGAATGCCAGCTCGTATTTTCCCTCTTCCCAGCGATAACCAAGTTTGACGCCGCCTTCAAAGTCGCCGTTCGACGTATATTCAATCGACTCGTAAAGGAAGAAATTAGTGCGGCCCTGGAAAGCCCAGTCGGTGAAGAAGAACAACTCAGCGTCGTCACCAATTGATTTGGTATATTCAGCGGTCAAGTTCAGGGTCCATTCCGGTGCTTGCGGCAGCGGGTTGCCGTCAACAAGCGCACGACCATCTGCATTAATGGGGTCGAGAACCGTACATTGTGCACAAACGCCAACCGCCAGGTTGCGGTCTTTAATCTCGGTGTTGTTGTATGCAAAGCCTGCGGTTAGCATCAGGTTTTCGGACGCGAGATATTCGATATCAGTCTCGATACCATAACCAACTGCATTCTGTGAGTTGATCAGCTCGATGAAGTTGCCACCACCGCCGACGGCTGAAATTTGAAGGTCATCAACATCCCAGTAGAATACTGATGCGTTCCAGCGCAGGCGGTTGTCAAGAAGCTGTGCCTTGAAACCGGCTTCATAGGAAATGATTGTTTCCTCTGTCGCAACAGACGGCGTGCCAAAAAATGCAATATCGCGGCCTTGAATGGTTGGCGCACGGAAACCACTGGCGATGCGAGCGTATACCGAAACATCTTCTGTCGCGGCATGATTGAGCGCAATATCCCAGCTAAGTCGGTCAGCTTCAACATCGCGTTCAAACACCTGGCCTGTTCCGCCGGACACAGCACGCATGTCGCGCTGGTCATCTGTGTAACGACCGCCGATCGTCAGCGTCGTTTCTTCGCTTAGGTTGTAAGCAACCTGGCCAAAAACGGCCCATGCTTCGTTGTTATGCGTCGCGAAAGTTGCCGGAATAAAACCGGGGTCTGTGCCAAGAATATTGGTGCTGTCGAAATAGTAGAAACCAGCCTGCCAGAAAATTTCACCCGTCGCTTGCTGCGAGAAGCGCAGTTCCTGGGTGAATTGTTCGGCTTTGTCGGTGATGCCAGCGGTTGTTGACTGGAATGGAATAAATCCGGGTCCAGTTGGGTTGCCGCCGTCAATATCACCGAGGCTGCTGCCGTCAGCGTCTTCGAAAGCCGTAACCGATGTAAGCGTGATGTCGTTGCCGAAAGTATAATTCATCCGCAGTGATGCACCGTATTGCTCATAAGCTTGCGGGTTGTTGTGGGTATCGCCGAAGAAAACAGTATCGCGAACGAAATTATCGTTTAATTCGTTGCTGCCTTGGGTCAAGACATTGGCGCGGAACAGCGCTGAGGTGCCTGAGTTGTCGCGGTAATGAAAGTTTGCCAGCGCATCAAAGCTGTCTGTTTCATACAGAACCTGTGCACGGGCGGCTTTTTCAGTGTATCCGCCAAGGGCATCTTCGGTGCCCAGGAAAGCATTATCGATATAGTTGTTCCGGTCCTGGAACAGGGCAGACAGGCGGAATGACACGGTGTCAGACACCCCTTCGCCAAAAGCAGCCTCAATGTTTTTCTGGCCCAGTGAACCATAGCTGGCTGTCAGGTAACCATTTGGCTCCTGTGACGGCTTCTTGGTGTCAAACTTGATGATGCCCGCCGGGGTGTTGCGACCGAACAATGTGCCCTGAGGGCCGCGTATTACTTCAACGCGGTCAAGATCGAACAGCGGGAAGCTTTTCAACACCACATTTTCCATAACAACATCGTCCATAATGATTGACACAGGCTGCGATGCAATCAGGTCAAAATCGGTGTTGCCCAATCCGCGAAGATAAAAACGCGGTGCAACGCGACCATTTGATGATTCTGCGTTCAGTCCGGGAATGCGGGCGGATAGCAGGCGAATATCAGAGCCGCCCGTGGCGAAATCATTAATTCTTTCGCCTTGCAGGGAAGAAACAGAAATAGGAACGTCGCGCAGGCTTTGCTCGCGCCGTTGAGCTGTCACAATAATTTCTTCAAGCGCAAACTCGTTGTCTGCATCTTGTGCGTTTGCACCAGCTGATATCGCCAGCAATGAACAACCGGCAACAAATTGTGCGCCGTGAGATAATAGATTTTGTGTCATGGGTAGTTCCTCGTGAAGGGGTTCTCTATGCGCTCGGGGAAACAAAGAAATGCTATTCGGCGCCAACTCTCATTTTTAATCCCTGTCATTTACTTCAGTAGAGGGATGAAAAGCGATAGGAAACGAAGTATTTGAAGGACGTTAGTCCTCACATCGTGACTGGGTGTTGCAGAAGCGCAACCAGATGGTCTAGGTATCCTTTAGTTCGTTTAAACCAAGGTGTGAATGTGAAGTTTCCTATCAAACTGACCAAAGGCCGTTTGATCAAACGCTATAAGCGTTTTCTGGCAGACGTGGAGCTGGAGAATGGCTCAGTTGTTGTGGCTCACTGCGCTAATAGTGGATCAATGCTGGGATGCATGGACGCTGGCAGCACAGTATATCTTTCGCCCAACCAGAACCCGAAAGCCAAATTGGATTGGCGATGGGAAATGGTGAAAATCGGTGGCGATCTTGTTGGAATTAACACCTCGCACCCCAACCGGTTGGTTGAATCCGCAATTGAAGACGGGACAATCATCCAATTGCAGGGTTACGGCTCTATGCGGCGTGAAGTTAAATACGGGCAAAACAGTCGTATCGATATTTTGCTTGAAGACCCCGTGCTTTCCAGTGTGCCGGGGCTTTGTTATGTGGAAGTCAAGAATGTTACGTTGAAAGTAGGGGGCGAAGCCCGGTTCCCGGATTCGGTCACAACGCGCGGCGCTAAGCACTTGCGGGAATTGACTCAAATGGTTGCTGACGGCCACCGCGCTGTCATGGTTTATCTTGTTCAAAGATCAGACTGTACGCGATTTCGTCCCGCCGCTGATATTGACCCGACTTATGCTAATGAACTACAAGCCGCCTACAGGGCTGGCGTGGAGGTACTGTGCTATCAATGCACACTGTCGCCTGCCGCCATTGAGGTGACAGGGCCAATGGCGTACACTGTCGACTAGAAAATCAGAATTGATGACCGCGAGTTGAATTGATATGAATTACATAGACGGAATGTCCGCCCCAGAGCTGCGCACAGGCGCAATCAAATTGTACGGGGCCGAGGCGATGGACGGCATGCGTGCAGCTGGGCGGTTGGCAGCGGAAACGCTGGACTGCGTGACTCCGCACGTACAGCCGGGGATTACCACGGAAGAGCTCAATACAATTTGTCACGACTTTATTGTGAGTAACGATGCTGTTCCAGCCCCGCTTAACTATAAAGGTTTCCCCAAATCGATCTGTACATCAATCAATCATGTAATTTGCCACGGAATTCCCGGCCCGAAAAAGCTACGCGAGGGCGACGCCGTCAACATTGATGTGACGGTGATACTGGATGGCTGGTTCGGCGATACCAGTCGTATGTTTTAT
>JAJFIT010000220.1 GCA_021774775.1 Alphaproteobacteria bacterium
GGCGCTGTGGCTTTCAGCGCTAAAATTGCAGAACCCCATGTGGGCGCATGCCATTGCACCATGTGCCGGAAGTGGGGTGGTGGCCCTTTTCTTGAAGTCGATTGTGGCAGTGATGTCAGCTATAAAGGCGCTGAAAACATCTCAACTTTTTCCTCATCCGACTGGGCGGAACGGGGCTTTTGTTCCCGGTGCGGGTCCAACCTATTTTATCGACTTAAAGAGACCGGTCAAACCATGATGGCTGTCGGGCTTTTGGATGACCAAAGCGGACTGAATATGAACAGGCAAGTATTTATCGATGAAAAACCAGCTTATTACAGCTTCGCCGAAAAAACAGAAGAAATGACCGGTGCCGAGGTCTTCGCCATGTTTGGCGGGGACTAGCCACCTAACAGGCGCGCTCTCAGTGTATCGCGCCGTTCGGTCGTCAGGCCCATCGCGTTGGTCAGATACTTGTCAACCGAACCGTATTCTTCTGCCATCACGGCAAATGCAGCCTTGAGAAAATCAGGCTCCACACCGATCAATGGGTAAACCGCCTCGGGGCTGACATCGCGGCCGGTTTTTTCAGCTACCTGTTTCGCCGCCTCAACTGCGCGGGCTTTCAGGTCCACGGCCTCGTTGGTCAGCAGAAAGTCTGCAAAAATTGCATCTTC
This sequence comes from Alphaproteobacteria bacterium, assembly GCA_021774775.1. Lineage (GTDB taxonomy): Bacteria > Pseudomonadota > Alphaproteobacteria > Sphingomonadales > Kordiimonadaceae > Kordiimonas. Next base: position 657 of record JAJFIT010000220.1, read on the forward strand.
CGGCATATCAAGCGCTGTCATAATCAACGCACCGGCGATGCCGGTTCGGTCCTTGCCTGCCGTGCAATGAAACAGCGCCGCGCCGCCGTCATCATCATCAACCAGTACGTCGAACAGCTTTTTCAGGCCGTCTGCGTTAGCGATAGGGATGGTCTGGAACGCCAGAATGAACTGGGCGTACAGTTCGTCAGCCGGGAAGGGGGCATTTGCCACCCGTTCAAACAGGTCCTTGATCCACGCGGCTGCGTTACCGCCGATCGGATTTTCCACATAGCGCGGCTGCCAGGGTTCGTGCCATGTAACGCGCATGCGCTCTTTTTCAGGCGCAGAGCGAAAGTCAACAACGGTCGTGATGTTATGCAAAGCGATTTGTTCGGCTGTTGCCGCGTCCACCTCGGCAAAATGGCCGGACCGGAACAAGCGCCCGTGCGCCAGCGTGCCACCGCCTTTGCTGGTGTATCCGCCCATGTCCCGGAAGTTTCTGACCCCGGGAATGTTATGAATTCGGGCTTTGTTCATGGTTTGCTGTCCTCACTTGCATTTGCGAGCATGCCTAAAAACTGGCGCTTTAGCATAGAGATAGGCCTGCCGCGCAAACTTGCGAGCCAGATATGATTTTTCTTTGATTTGCTTTTTGCGTCGCTCGTGTTAGGGACGAAACAGACGCCACCACAAGGGTTTTGCTGCAGTGTCATCAACCGGGCCCATTGCTGCCTACAAAAAGCTGGAACAAGACGGCGAAATTCGTCCTGACCCGGATCAGGCGCGTATTGTAGACCGCCTTCAGCGGTTGCACCACGAACTTGAGGATTATCCTGAGATCGCCGGTCGCGGCACCGGTCTTTCGATCAAAAATTGGCGACTGGCGTATTTCTTCCGCAAATCGGGCGGCGATAAATCAGCGCCCAAGGGCTTGTATATTTACGGCGGTGTTGGCCGCGGCAAATCCATGCTGATGGACATGTTCTATGAGGTCGCCCCGGTGAAGGCCAAGCGGCGGGTGCATTTTCACGAGTTTATGCTGGATGTGCATGCGCGGATGAAAATATGGCGCGGGTTGTCGGGCAAGGAACGAGCGGCGCTCGGCGGACGTGCCAGTGAGGACGACCCCATCCCGCCGGTGGCGCGCCAAATTGCCGCCGAAGCCACCTTGCTGTGTTTCGACGAGCTGCAGGTGACCGATATAGCGGACGCCATGGTGCTTGGCCGCTTGTTCAAGGAACTGCTGGAGCGCGGTGTAATCATTGTGGCCACCACCAACCGGCCACCGGATGACCTGTATAAAGGCGGTTTGAACCGGCAACTGTTCCTGCCGTTTATAGACATGATCAAGCAAGCTTTCGATATTCTGACGCTGGAGGGCCCCACCGATTATCGCTACGACCGCCTCAAGGGGGTTGAGACCTATTACACGCCGGTTAACGAGGTCACCACGGCTAAGTTGTCCGAGGCTTTTTTTCGCCTGACCGACCGCAATGTGGAAGACCGCGACAAGGTGCCAACCGGCGAACTGACCGTGCAGGGCCGCACCCTGTTTGTGCCCAAATGCGCGCGCGGTGTCGCGGTGTTTTCTTTCAAGCGGCTGTGCGCAAACCCGCTCGGGTCCGCTGATTATCTGACCATCGCCCGCGCTTACCACACGGTTATCATGGTGGCGATACCCCAGCTGGAACGCGAGAAACGCAACGAGGCCAAGCGGTTTGTGACCTTCATCGATGCGCTTTATGAGCACGGCGTAAAATTCCTGTGTTCGGCCGCCGTGCCGCCCGCCGACCTGTACCCTGCTGGCGATGGCAGCTTTGAGTTTGAACGCACGGTTTCGCGCCTTATTGAAATGCAGTCAGAAGACTATCTCGCCCGCGGGCACGGTAAAGCGGATGCGTGACTAAAAGTCATCTGCTCAACCAGGGCCGGGCGATGCGGGTCAGCAGCGGCATGATGGCGTAAACCATCAGCGGCGTGATGATCGCCAGCGATGTGACTGTGATTAAAAAAGGCTCTTTCGTAATATAATCAACCACGAGCGGCGGGACAAAATACACCGGAGCCACCAGCCCGGCGAAGGTAACAAGCGCCATTTTCTCGCGGCTGGGCGGTTTGCCGTCGGCGCTTGACAGGAACATATACTCCAGGCTTTCATATTGAATCACTTCCAGCGGGCCCGCGCTGAAGTCGTCGGTTTCTTCCAAGAGCGCTAGCCGTTCGCCCGACTGCATCCATGTTTCCAGGTTTGCATAGCAGTTGAACCGGAAAATGCTGGTGACAGTGGTGCCTTCACCGTCCACCGGCTTGATAACTTCCGAGCCCAGATAGCCGGTATAGGTGCGGCAGGCCGTGCGAATGCGCTTGGACCATGCCTCAAAGGCCACCATTTTGCCGGGCAGGATAGCGTGGCGCACAATTGTGGTTACCGGAGAGGTATTGTTTTTGTCGGTTATTTTCATTTTGGCCTCGCTTCAAACAGTTCCGATCTTATGCCAGACCTGAATGCCATGCAATCTGCCGGAATCAATCCACGCATATTGCTGCTGAAAATTGGGCGAGTGCGCCGGATTTTGCGGTATCGTTAGCGAATTGGTAACCTTACGGAGATAGGAATGAATGCGGGCAGGCACATAAATTGATACGCTTGCGTTACGATTACAGCGATTGCTTGGGGAATTCTGTTGTGATTATTGCCTGAAATTGGCGGGAATCTGCCTAAACAAGGGAATTTGGCATTTACGGCTTGGGAAAATTCTGTAAGCTAAAGTTTCATAGCAAACGCGCCGGTTTTGCGGCCCTGGTCAGGGGCTCTCGTCGGCGTGCTATCAGGAGCAGATTCATCGCTTGTTTCAGCAAGACAATCGCGCTAGGAACCAGCGGCATTATTCTTTATTTTTCAGGTCGTATCAGCCCTGTGCGGGCGGCGGCAAATTCGCTGGAGCATATTCATGGCACGTAATAAAATTGCATTGATTGGCGGCGGCCAAATCGGTGGCACCCTGGCGCATCTCGCCGCTCTAAAAGAACTGGGCGACGTTGTTCTTTTCGATATTGTTGAAGGCCTGCCGCAGGGCAAGTCGCTGGATTTGGCGCAGTCCTCGCCCGTTGAAGGCTATAACGCCGTTATGAAGGGTGCTAACGACTACGCCGATATCGCTGGCGCAGATGTAGTGATCGTAACCGCAGGTGTTGCCCGCAAGCCGGGCATGAGCCGCGATGATCTTCTGGGTATTAACCTGAAAGTGATGAAATCAGTCGGCGAAGGCATTGCCGCCAACGCGCCGGATGCTTTTGTTATCTGTATTACCAACCCGCTGGATGCGATGGTTTGGGCGCTGCAGAAATTCTCTGGCCTGCCAAGCAATAAAGTGTGCGGCATGGCTGGTGTGCTTGACAGCTCGCGTTTCAGCCATTTCCTGGCAGATGAATTTAACGTGTCAATTCAGGATGTGACCACATTTGTGCTGGGCGGCCACGGCGACACGATGGTGCCGCTGACGCGCTATTCAACTGTTGCAGGTATTCCAGTTCCTGATTTGGTTAAAATGGGCTGGTCAACGCAGGAAAAGATCGATCAGATCGTTCAGCGCACGCGCGACGGCGGCGCAGAGATTGTTGGCCTCTTGAAAACCGGCTCGGCATTTTATGCACCCGCGACCAGCGCGATTGAGATGGCGCAAAGCTACCTGAAAGACAAGCGCCGCCTTCTTCCGTGCGCTGCTTACCTTAGCGGCGAGTATGGTCTGGATGACATGTATGTGGGTGTGCCGGTTATCATCGGAGCTGGCGGCATTGAGAAAGTTGTTGAAATTGAGCTGATCGGCGAAGAAAAATCAGGGTTTGACCATTCTGTTGATGCCGTGAAGGGCCTGATGGACGCCTGTATAGCAATTGACGGGTCGCTTGGTTAAGCGGTCCTTTTTTTATGATCTGAGCCCCTACTAAATGATCTGAGCCCCTACTAAAGACGAAAGCCAACGAATTATGAAAGAGCGGGTGAGCAAATGAATATCCATGAATATCAGGCAAAAGGCCTTCTGAAAAAATATGGTGCCCCCGTTCTGGGTGGCGGCGTCGCCTATACCGCAGCCGAAGCTGTTGACGCCGCGAAAAAGCTGGGCGGTCCGGTTTGGGTTGTTAAGGCGCAAATTCACGCTGGTGGCCGCGGTAAAGCAGGCGGTGTTAAGGTGGTTAAATCACTGGACGATGTCGAAGCGGTTGCAAAAGACCTGATCGGCAAAACTTTGGTAACCCACCAAACCGGCCCTGAAGGCAAAGAAGTTAAGCGGGTTTATGTGGAAGATGGCTGCGCGATCAAAAGCGAGTTTTACCTGTCCATGTTGCTGGACCGGGCATCGGGCAAGCTTGCGATCATGGCGTCTACCGAAGGCGGTATGGACATTGAGGAAGTTGCCGCCAGCACACCGGAAAAGATTTTCACGGTTACCATCGACGCTGCCACCGGCCTGCAGTCATTCCATTGCAGGCGCGTTGCCTTTGGCCTGGGCCTCAGCGGTGCTGCCGGTAAATCGTGCCAGAAACTGGTTGCGTCGCTTTACAAAGCCTACACCGAGCTTGACGCTTCCATGTTGGAGATCAACCCGCTTGTGCTCACCGAAGACGACGAAATGGTTGTTCTGGACAGCAAGATGTCGTTTGACGGCAATGCGCTGTTCCGCCACCCCGATGTGCGCGAACTTCGCGATGAAAGCGAAGAAGACCTTAAAGAGATCGAAGCCTCAAAATACGACCTGAACTATATCAGCCTTGATGGTTCCATCGGCTGCATGGTGAACGGCGCGGGCTTGGCCATGGCAACGATGGACATCATCAAGCTCAAGGGCGGTGAGCCTGCCAACTTTCTGGACGTTGGCGGCGGTGCCACCAAAGAACGGGTGACCGAAGCTTTCAAGATTATTCTCTCGGACGACAACGTGGAAGGTATTCTTGTTAACATCTTCGGCGGTATCATGCGCTGTGACGTGATCGCAGAGGG
>JAJFIT010000023.1 GCA_021774775.1 Alphaproteobacteria bacterium
GCCACCTTCACCGCGCTCGCGCTAATCACCGGCGCGCTGTGGGGCAAGCCCATGTGGGGCACCTACTGGGTGTGGGATGGCCGATTGACCTCGGTTCTGGTGCAGTTTTTCCTTTATCTTGGCTATATGGCCTTGTGGAAATCGATGGAAGACGAGGAAAAGGCAGGCAACGCCGCTTCTATTCTCGCGCTTGTAGGGCTGGTTAATATTCCGATTATCAAATTTTCTGTCGATTGGTGGAGTACGCTGCACCAACCCGCCAGCGTTATGCGACTGGACGGCCCGACCATTGACGGTGCCATGCTGGTACCGTTGTTTTTGATGGCAGCGGCTTATCAGGTTTATTTCATCGTGGTGTTTATCTGGCGCATGAAGTTTGAAATCAATAATCGTAAACTGTCGGTTATGCGTAGCGCCGGGTTGGAAAATTAGGGATGGACCGCTGATGGCTGAGTTTTTAGATATGGGCAAACACGCGGTTTTCATCTGGACCGCATACGGTATCAGTGCTGCTGCGCTGGTTGCGCTGGCGCTGCATTCACGCGCTGGCCAAAAAGCAAGCGAAGACCATGTCGCCGCCGCGCGCGCCCGCCGCAAGGGGACTAGCTGATGGCTGGCTTAAAAACGCGAAAGCAACAGCGGATATTGGTGCTCTCTGCGGCAGTGGCAACCCTGTTCGGTGCTGTGCTCCTGGTGTTGTTTGCACTGGGCGGCGACAGCCTCAGCCTGTTCCTGCAACCGTCCGATGTGAAAGCCAAGCAAGTAACAATTGGTCAGCATTTCCGTCTTGGCGGACTGGTGGAAGCGGGGTCTTTCTCCCGCGATGACGACGGTTTGACCTACCGCTTTACGGTGACAGACTGCGCAGCAACACTACCTGTGCAATTCAGGGGCCTGCTGCCTGATTTGTTCCGCGAGGGCCAGGGCGTGGTCACGGAAGGCGCGCTTGACGCTGACGGTGTTTTTGTTGCCTCAACCGTGCTGGCCAAGCACGACGAGAATTATAATCCGCCCGGCACGCTACCCAAGTCTGCAGACCAGTGCACCCATCCGGACGTTATATCCCCGGATGCTGCAACAAAGGTGGGTCGCTGACGTGGCAGGCGAAATTGGGCATTTTTCTCTTATTTTAGCGTTGGCTTTCGCGCTTGTAGGGGCCTTTGCACCGCATGTGGGTGCGCGCCGCGCTGACGTGCGGCTTATGGCGCTGGGTGACCGCGCGGTTCTGGCCCAGTTTTTGATGGCGGTTGTCGCTTTTGCCGCGCTGACATACGCTTTTGTCACCTCTGATTTTTCGGTTATCAATGTTGCGACCAATTCCCACAGCCTGAAGCCGATGCTTTACAAAATATCCGGCGTATGGGGCAACCATGAGGGCAGCTTGCTGTTTTGGGTGTTGATTTTAACCCTGTTCGGTGCGCTGGTGTCGTGGCGCGGCAAAAACCTGCCACTGCGCTTTCGGTCCCGGGTGCTGGCGGTGCAAAGCCTGTTGGTGTTCGGCTTCCTGTGTTTCATTCTCTTTACCAGCAATCCGTTTTTGCGACTGGACCCGGCCCCACTGGAGGGCAACGGCCTTAACCCGCTGTTGCAAGATCCCGGTCTCGCCTTCCATCCGCCGATGCTGTATCTGGGCTATGTGGGGCTTTCAATTGCTTTCTCTTTTGCTGTTGCTGCCCTTCTTGAGGGCGAAGTTACACCGCTGTGGGCGCGCTGGGTAAGGCCGTGGGCTTTGCTGGCCTGGGTGTTTCTGACCGGCGGCATCGCGCTTGGTTCCTGGTGGGCTTACTATGAACTTGGCTGGGGCGGGTGGTGGTTCTGGGACCCGGTCGAAAACGCCAGCTTCATGCCGTGGCTGGCGGCAACGGCGCTGTTGCATTCCGCCATTGTGGTCGAGAAACGCGATGCGCTGAAAAGCTGGACTATCCTGCTGGCAATCATCGCTTTTTCTTTCAGCCTGCTGGGCACTTTTTTGGTGCGGTCCGGCGTTATTACCAGCGTGCATGCCTTTGCCACTGACCCGGCGCGCGGCATTTTCATTCTTGGCTTCCTCGGGTTTGTTGTCGGTGGCTCGATGGCACTGTATGCCTGGCGGGCGCCCAAGCTCAGTCCCGGCGGCCTGTTCGGTGTGGTCAGCCGTGAAAGCGGGCTGGTGCTCAATAATATCCTGTTGTCCACCTTCGCCGCTGTTGTGTTGGTGGGCACGCTATACCCGCTGTTTGTTGAGGCGGCAGGGGCCGGACAAATCACCGTGGGGCCACCGTTTTTCGAATTTGCCGCCATGGTGCTCATGAGCCCGCTGGTGGTTGCGCTTGGTTTCGGGCCGCTCTTGTCGTGGAAGCGGGGCAAGTTGTCGCGTGCTACCCAAATCGCGTTCCCCGCGCTTGTGGTCGCGCTGATTGCGGGTACCGCACTGGTGTGGAAAACCACGGGCGGTTATGTGATGACGGCTTTCGGCTTCGGCCTCGCCCTGTGGCTTATCGCATCGGTGTTGCTGGAAATCGCTGGCCGTATAAAATTATGGCAGACGCCAAAGCGGGCCCTGGGCGGGCTGGCTAAAATTACCCGCGCCCAATGGGGCATGAGCCTGGCGCACGCGGGCCTCGGCGTCATGCTGCTGGGCATTACCATCAGCGAAGCTTTCACCAGTGAACAGTTGGTGGTGATGGCACCGGGCGACACAGCGTCGGTTGCCGGATACGACTTCACCTTTGAGGGCGTGGCTCCAGTGGCCGGGCCAAATTTTTCAGCGGTGCGGGGTTTTTTCCAGGTTACCGAGAATGGTGCATTCCTGACCACACTAACGCCTGAAGACAGGGTTTACACAAACCCGGCTATGAACACCACGGAGGCGGCGATTTATCCGCTGATTTCTGGCGATCTGTATGCGGTTGTCGGCGAGGCGGCTGGCGCAGGTCGCTGGTCGGTGCGGCTGTATTTCAAGCCGCTCATATCCGGGCTTTGGGTTGGTGCGCTTATGATGATGATCGGCGGACTGCTTTCCTTGTCGGACCGACGACTGCGTATCGGTATGCCAACCGGCAAGCGACTTAAAA
>JAJFIT010000221.1 GCA_021774775.1 Alphaproteobacteria bacterium
CGACTTCCGAAAATGGGTTTTGCTCACCAGCCGGTGGGCGCTGTTAGCGGCAGCGTTATACTCGCTCGCTTTTTACCTGTTTGGGGGTGCTGTTATTGCGGGTTTAACCGATGTTGCAATGGTTCGGCAGGTAGCGCTGGAAACCTTACCAGTCATTGTATGGCTGCCGATAGCTTCTGTGGCCTGTTACCAGTTTGATGGCATCTTCATCGGTGCCACCGCAGCAGGAGCAATGATGGTAACCATGGCAGTTTCCTTCCTGATTTTCATCGGGATCATTAGCCCGCTGACCGACGCGATGGGCCTGAAGGGCCTGTGGCTGGCGGTGATCATTTTCTCCGGTTGTCGCGGCTTAACCCAGTGGATCTATTACCCGTTCATCCTGAAAAGGTTGACCTGATTCCGGTGCCTCTGATTTTGGCCTCAAAGTATCTCAAGGACGCTTTCAGGCGGGCGGCCCATTGCGGCTTTATCACCGTTAATAACCACAGGCCGCTCGATCAGTTTGGGCGTGGCTGCCATCGCCTCTATCAAGGCGTCGCCGGATTTGTCCGCCAAACCCTGTTCCCTGTATTCCGCCTCGCCGCTGCGCATTAGCGCCCGCGGATCATCCATGCCCAGCATGTCCAGCGCTGCTTTAATTTCAGAAGCTGTTGGGGCATTTTCCTGATACAGGCGAATGTCCGGGCTCAGTCCTTTTTCTTCAAGAAGAGCCAATGTTTGGCGGGATTTGCTGCAGCGGGGATTGTGCCAGATAACAAGAGACATACCATTTTCCATAGTTGGTTGATAAATTGGAGCGGGTGAAGGGATTCGAACCCTCGACACCCAGCTTGGGAAGCTGGTGCTCTACCCCTGAGCTACACCCGCGCGCCTGATGCTTCTACATGAACTCAAGCGATCAGCAAAAGGATAATACGATTAATACCGCCGCACAGGCAGCCGAGGCTTGACGCGCGCGCCTACTATGGTCAACCTGATTCTGGGATATTGGCAGCGCAGCCAATAAGTACCGTTTATCTCATGTTTCAAGTATATTTGTTGGAGACAGGCCGTGAAACACCGCACAGGCACAGACCGAACCACTACTTCAAAATGGGCCAAACAAACCCAGATGGTGCGCGCGGGTTCCATGCGGTCCAACTTCGACGAAATGTCAGAAGCATTATTCCTGACATCCGGCTTTGCATACGAAAACGCCGAGGAAGCCGAAGCCCGCTTTGACGGCCGCGCCGAAGGCTTTACCTATTCGCGCCAGTCCAACCCCACCGTTGCCATGTTCGAAGAACGCATGGCCATACTGGAAGGGGCTGAAGTGGGCCGGGCAACCGGCACCGGTATGGCTGCGATGACAGCGTCCCTGCTGGCGGGCCTGAAGGCTGGCGACCATGTGGTGGGTGCGCGGGCTCTGTTTGGTTCCTGCCGCTGGCTGATGGACGAATTGCTGCCTCGTTACGGTATCGAAACAACTGTGGTTGACGGGCGTGACCTGAGCGCATGGAAAGCAGCAGTTCGACCGGGCACCAAGGCATTTTTCCTGGAATCGCCTGCAAATCCAACGCTTGAAATGATTGACCTGAAGGCGGTTGCTGATATTGCTCATAATGCGGGCGCAATTCTGGTGGTTGACAATGTTTTTGCCACGCCGGTGCTGCAGCGCCCCATGGAACTCGGCGCCGACATCGTTTGTTATTCCACCACTAAGCATATTGACGGTCAGGGTCGGTGCCTGGGCGGCATAATCCTGTGCGATAAAAAGTTTGATGAAGACCACCTGTATCCCTATTACCGCCACACCGGCTGCGCCATGGCACCCTTCAACGCCTGGGTTATGCTCAAGGGGCTCGAGACAATGGGCCTGCGGGTTCACGCCATGTGCGACGGCGCGGAACTGGTTGCTGCAGCAATGGCAGAAAAGCTGGATGATGTGCGCCACCCGGCGCTCGCCTCCTTCGCCCAGCGGGAATTGGCGCTGTCTCAAATGGACCGCGGCGGCACCATGGTTGTGTGCGAACTGCCCGGCGGCCGCGAGCAGGCTTTCAGGTTTCTCAATGCGCTGGAAATTATAGATATTTCCAACAATCTGGGAGATTCGCGCTCCATCGCCACTCACCCATGGAGCACCACCCATAAGGCCCTGTCAGAAGACCAACGGCTGGAACTTGGCATCACGCCGGGGCTCATCCGCCTGTCCATTGGCCTTGAAGACCCGTCTGACCTTGTTGCTGACATTTTGGCGGCCCTAACCAAAGCTGGAACATAACAAGGTGGAAGACCTGATTGATAATGTGATGACTTTCGAGGCCGTAACCGCTGACATACGCATCGCGGTGCAATCCTATTTTCTTGAGGCACAGTCTGACCCGGAAGAGCCCCAGTTCGTGTGGGCCTACCGGATCAAGATCGCCAACGAAGGCAAAACGACGGTTCAGCTGCTGAACCGAAGCTGGGTCATTACCGATGCGGGGGGCGCGGTGAAACAGGTGGACGGCGAAGGGGTTATCGGCGAGCAGCCGGTGATCGCGCCCGGCCAGCATTTTATCTATACCAGCGGCACACCGCTGACCACCGCGACCGGGTTCATGCAGGGCTCCTACGAGATGCAGGACGAAGACGGCGAACATTTTTTTGTTGAGATACCAACCTTCTCGCTGGATAGTCCCTACTATTCGAAACATGTGAATTGAGGTTCGGCATGCTGGATATGCGTCCAGTTTTATACACACTTGGGTCGTTGGTATTGATGCTGGCGAGCGGCATGTTTGTGCCCGTTTTGTTTGACCTTCTGGCAGGCCACCAGGACTGGAAAGTGTTTGTCTTGTCGGCATTTCTGACCGCGACAGTGGGCGGCATGTTCATGCTGGCTAACCGCGGAACCGGGGACGCGATCAACCTGAAGCAGGCCTTTTTGCTCACCTTCCTCGCCTGGTCAACCCTGCCAGCCTTTGCTGCCCTGCCGCTGGCGTTTTCGGAGTTGAACCTCAGCTACACCGACGCTTACTTTGAAGCCATGAGCGGCCTGACCACCACCGGGTCCACAGTTATAACCGGGCTGGACAGCGCACCGCCCGGCATTTTGATCTGGCGCGCGCTTTTGCAGTGGTTCGGCGGCATCGGTATCGTGGTAATGGCCGTTGCGGTTCTGCCCATGTTGCAGGTGGGCGGCATGCAGGTGTTCAAAGCTGAAAGCTTTGACACGGTTGAGAAAATTCTCCCGCGGGCGGGCCAGATATCCGGGGTGATCAGCGGCGTCTATGTGGCGCTGACCGCGCTGTGTATGTTCGCCTATCTAATCGGCGGCATGGGTGCGTTCGATGCGATGGCACACGCGATGACAACAATTGCCACCGGCGGTTTTTCCACGTCGGATGCCTCCATGGGCAAATTTAACAGCTTTGGTCTTGAGATGACCTCGACCCTGTTCATGATCGTCGGGTCGATTCCTTTCATCCTGTATCTTCAGATACTACGCGGCAAGCCGCTGCTTATTTGGCGCGACGAACAGGTGCGCGGCTTTCTGCAACTTGTCATGTTTCTGTGCTTTGCAGTGATTGCCTGGCTGATTATATGGAAAGGCTTTTCGCTGACGGAGGCTGTGCGCTACGGCAGTTTCAACATTATTTCCATTTTGACAGGCACCGGCTATTCCACCATCGATTACAGCCAATGGGGCAGTTTTTCTGCAACGCTATTTTTTATGGTTATGTTTATCGGTGGCTGCGCCGGTTCCACCAGTTGCGGCATTAAAATATTCCGGTTTCAGGTGCTCTTGAAGTCAATGAAAAGCTGGATAGATCAAATTCTACAGCCCAACGGTGTTTTCATCGCCCGTTATAACGGCAGGCCTATTCCCGAAGACGTGCGAAATTCAGTAATGAGTTTCCTGACGCTGTTTCTAGCCTCGTTTCTGGTTCTGGCGCTGGCGATTTCTGCGACCGGTGTTAACTGGATCACCGCCTTCTCCAGTGCAGGAACCGCGCTGGCGAACGTTGGGCCCGGACTCGGCGATGATGTAGGCCCGGCTGGTACTTTTGGCGGTCTGAACGATGCGGCTAAATGGTTGATGTCGCTGGGGATGCTGGCCGGGCGGCTTGAGCTTTTTTCTGTGCTTGTCCTGTTGTCACCGCGCTTTTGGCGCGCATAGACAGGCGTCACCAGGGTGCAACATTCACAGTTCAGCATCGGTTCAGAATTGATCACTAAGGTTCAACTGTGAAATATTTTGCATTCATAGGGGTTTTTTTCGTCTCGATAGCAGTGCCTGCCAGTGACACCGTGGACCAGTTCGCGCTCGCGCAGCGTGCCTATGCCGTGGGCAACTTTACCTATGCCCGCACGAGCGGACGCGAGGTAGGCACCGCAGACAGTTTTGCGCTGGCCTGCCAAGCCGGACTGGTAATTGGTGGTTTTCAAGAGAAAGGCGCTGCTGCGGTACACGCCCTGCACGGCGCGCTGGCAGACTGCCGCAAAGCCCTCGACCTTGACCCGGCGCACTTCAGTGCTGGCTTAAGCCACGCAATCGCAACCGGATTTGAAGGCCTGCGCCTGCGAAAAACTGCCTATGCCCGCGCATCAAAAAAAGACATTGAAGCCCTGATCAAGCGCTACCCCAGCAATGCCTTTGCAGTTGGCGCGCTGGCTGGCTGGCATGCGGCTGTCGCCCGCGAAGGCTTATTTGCGCGCTTGGCTTTAGGCGCGGACCGGGCAAAAGCCCGGCGCCTGTATGCGCAAGCCGTTCAGTTGCCGGGCGCCGACTTGCCGCTCTATTTTGACTATATTCGCTTCCTTGCCGACGGAAAGTCTGATGACAAGGCTGAAGCCCTGCGGCTGCTGGCTGACATTTTCGCAAATCCACCAGCAGGCGGGCTAGCAGGAATTCTTTTGGATAAATGCCGTCAACTGCAAGCGGCGCTACTATCCGGCGATAAAAAAGCCCTGAAGCAGGCGCTGGCGGCAGCGATGCCCTTTGGTGATATCGATGTTTGGGGCGCTGTAAGGAAAACCAATGTTGATGGTTTCCCGCTGCGGGAAGGCCAGGGCCTACCGTGAAAGCACCAACAACAATTGGCGCGCGCTATTCGCTGGTTGCAATCATATTGCATTGGCTGATTGCGTTGGGTTTTATGGGCATGATCGGGGTTGGCTTTTATATGACAAGCCTCGGAGACAGCGACCTGAGCCTCAAGTTCACGCTCTATCAATGGCATAAGTCGTTTGGGATAACTATTTTGCTGTTAACTATATTTCGACTTGGCTGGCGGGCAACCCACGCACCGCCACGGCCGGAAAACTCTTTAACTCGCATGCAAAAATTTGCAAAGGGCGTGCATGGTATTTTATATGTTTTGACGCTGGTGATTCCGCTGGTTGGCTGGGCGATGGTTTCCGCATCACCCTTCAATATACCAACGGTTCTTTTCGGCGAATTAAACTGGCCGCATCTACCGTATTTTAGCAATTTACCTGACAAGGACCATGCGGAAAGTTTGCTAAAACTACTTCACAAGACACTGGCGTACGGCGCTGCGGCGTTGGTTCTCGGTCACATTGCCGCCGCTCT